>VGNO01000161.1 GCA_016865985.1 Chloroflexota bacterium
AGGAGTCCACCCTCGGACCGGGGGTCAAAATGGGGCATTTCTCCTACATCGGCGATGCCACCATCGGGGCTGAGACCAATATCGGTGCAGGCGCCATTACCTGCAATTTCGACGGGAAGCAGAAACACGCCACCACCATCGGCACGGATGTCTTCATCGGCTCGGATACGATGCTGGTGGCCCCGGTCCAGGTCGGCGACCGTTCCCGCACCGGGGCCGGCGCAGTGGTGAACAAGGATATTCCACCGGACACGCTGGCGGTCGGCGTCCCGGCGCGCGCCATTCGCAAACTGGACCAGGGAGACAAGCATGAATAGACTGACCGAGGAAGAACGCCAGGCGCTGGTCGACCTCGCCGGCGAAGCCCGCCGCCGGGCGCATGCCCCCTATTCGAAGTACCAGGTCGGGGCGGCGCTGCGCACCCGTTCAGGGCGCATCTTCACCGGTTGCAACGTGGAGAATGCCGCCTATCCGCTGGGTATGTGCGCCGAGCGGGTGGCGGTCGGCAAGGCGGTCTCCGAAGGCGAGACGGAGTTCGATGTCATTGCAGTGGTCACAGCCAACGGCGGGTCTCCCTGCGGCGGCTGCCGCCAGGCGCTGGCCGAGTTCGGTCTCGATACGCTCGTCCTGGTCGCAGATGGCGATGGGCGGTTGGTGACCGAGTTCACGGTCGGCGACCTGCTGCCCCTGGCTTTCACCCCCAGCCACCTGGGGAAATAGGGCTGATCCACCCTGGTCCTCCGATGAATGTCCCGACAATCGTGATCGAACCTCTCCGGCTCGAGGACCAGGCGGAGGCCAGGCGGCTCATCCTGGCAGGACTCGAGGAACACTGGGGTGCGCTGGATCCGCTGAAGAACCCCGACCTGGACGATATTGCAGCGGCTTATGCCGATGGGCTGTTCCTTGTTGCGCGCCGGGAAGGCGGGATCGTGGGCACAGGCGCGTTCCGGCCGCGGGATGGCGTTGCCGCCGAGATCGTCCGCATGTCGGTGGCGCCCCAGGAGCGCCGGGGCGGGGTCGGGCGGATGATCCTGGCCGAATTGATCCGCCGGGCTGCCGCCCGGGGATTCAGCCGGATCGTTCTGGAGACAACCGCGACCTGGATGGATGCGGTCGCTTTTTACCTCGCCTGCGGTTTCCGGGTCACGCACCGGAAGGATGGGGATGTGTATTTTGCCATCGAAATCGACCAGGTTTATACACCGGGGATGGCAGGATGAGCGAATTCCGTTCCTTCCGCCTGGAGGCTGTCGTCCTGCGGCACAGTACCTGGGGCGAAGCAGACCGGCTGCTGGTCCTCTATTCCCGCGAACGGGGAAAAATACGCGCCCTGGCAAAAGGTGTGCGCAGGATCAAGTCGCGCAAGGCCGGCCACCTGGAGCCGTTCACGCGCGTGACCTTGCAACTGGCGCGCGGGCGGGACCTGCCGGTCATCACCCAGGTGGAGACGGTGGAGGCCTACCTGCCGTTGCGGGATGACCTGCTGCGCACCGGCTACGCGGCCTATACCGTCGAACTGCTCGACCGATTCACTTACGAGGCGGAACACCAGAACCCGGCCATCTATCGCCTCCTGGCCGATACCCTGGGCAGGATCGCGGGGGAAGAGTCGCCCTGGGCGGCTGTGCGCCATTACGAGATCCGGTTGTTGGATTTCATGGGATTCCGTCCGCAATTGAGCCGCTGCGTCAACTGCCGGGAAGATATCCGCCCGGTGGCGCAGTACTTCTCCCCTGCCCAGGGCGGGGCGCTGTGCCCGCGTTGCGGCGAAGGCCTGCGCCAGGCCCTGCCGGTGACGGTGGAGGCGTTGAAATACCTGCGCCATTTCCAGCGCAGTTCCTACCCGGATGCCCGCCGGGCGCGCCCGCTCCCGCAAGTGCAGGCCGAGGTGGAGGCGCTGATGCAGCGTTTCGTCACCTACCTGTTGGAACGGGAACTGAACTCCCCCGGCTTCCTCAGCCGGATAAAAAAAGAAGAGGGACTCTGAAGTGGCCTGCTGGCGCAGCCTCTAATCAAACTTGGGGGACATGCGCCGAATTCCTCCCGGGATACCTCAGGAGGCGCGTTTCCTTTCCTCGCGGCCTGCCCAGCCGATCAGCCATTTCCGGACGATCCATTCGATCAGGGGGCCACACCGTCTCCACAGGATGGACTGGATGACGGGAGAACGCAGGCTGTAGAAGAAACGGGCGAACCAGGTGCGCCGCCGCAGGGCTTTCCCCAGTTCGTGCGATAGGATGCGCCGCCGGTAGCCGGTGAAGGAGAAATCGTCCCTGGCGAAGGCTTCCCGGATGGCTTCGGCGGCGATCGCGCCGTATCCGAGCGCCGGGCTGATGCCCTCGCCGAAGAGGGCGTCCACGCCGGCGGCGTCGCCGGCCAGCAGGAGGCGCGGGGCGGAGAAGGTGTCCCCGGTCTCGAACCAGCGGATGGGATGCGATTCCAGGCGGTAGTCCGCCAGGTCCAGGCCGTGGCGGGCGAATTCCTGCGCCAGCGCCTCGCGCAGGGTCATGTCCGGTTCGAGGTCGTGGATATTGCTGTCGTAGACGCCCCGCACCCGCGCCGGCTTCCCCTTTTCGAGCGCCGGGAAGTCCCAGGTATAACCCTGGATGCCGTGCGGCGCCACGAAGAAATCGAAATAGGAATCGGGCTGGAGGTGGGGGGAAAGTTCCGCTCCCGGCCCGGTCACGACCTCCAGCAGGCGGGCGAGGCGCGGCTTGCCCCTTCGCTTCCCGGGCGCGACGGCCTGGCGCACGACGCTGTTGGAACCATCCGCCCCGACCAGCGCTGCCGCCCGGTACTCGCCCTGCGAAGTGATTACCAGGACTTCCTCTTCACCGGCCAGGACGCCGGTGATGCAGGTATCCTCCTGGACCAGGATGCCGCGTGCCCTTGCCCTGGCGGCCAGCCAGGCATCGAACTCGGGGCGGCGGATGGTGCGGAAGGCGAACCGCCCGCCTTTCTCGCCGCGCATCCGCATCCCCTTCCCTTCGAAGTCGAAATGCGCCCAGTCCACATCGGTGTGAGGCGCTTCGTTGATATCCAGCCCGAGGTGGCGCAGGATCACTTCCGCGTCCGGCAGAAGGCCGCCGCCGCATAACTTGGGGCGGGGGTGGCGGGCCTTCTCTAGTACCAGGATGTGCGGGATCAATTCCGGCGCAATTTGTGCCAGGTGTAATGCAGTGGAAATCCCGGCCGGGCCGGCCCCGGCGATGATGATTCTGTAGTTGCGTTGGCTGGGCATGGTGCAGAATTCTATTTGAAAATCTGCATTGGTGCAAGCGGAACTGGCGTGGAATTCGTAGAGCCATAACGGCGGGATATGTCATGGACAACGGGAAACGCCTTCCCTATGTTTTCCTCTGCCTCGCCCGCGCGCATTACGCCCGTCTCACCAACGATGGCGTGGACGCGTGGCGGGACAAGGTATAATTGACCTCATGAACGCGACACTGACCCACGATAGAACCGAAGAAACAATCGAAGCCAAAACGCTTTGGTTTCGTTCGTTGAATCTCCAGGAACGCATGGAAATTCTCTGTGCGTTCACCGAACTATTACTGATGACCAATCCCAAGATCGTGGAACAAATGAATGCTGAACATATTGATGGACGTGTTCTCGTCCTTAAAGCGGTATGAAGTTCGTTACATCGTGATCGGGGGAATTGCCGCGGTTCTTCACGGAGTCCCGCGTGCCACCTTTGACCTCGACATTCTGATCGATGCCGATCCCGATAATGCCAGGAATTTGCTCGACGCGTTTTTGGACGCGCGGCTCGGCACAGCCGCGTTGATCACTCCCGAGGAATTGCTTTCTCAAGAGATCACCATCTTCAAAGACCGCGTCCGCATTGACGTGCAGACTTCCACACCAGGCTTGAAGTTCGATGAGGCATGGAGACGGCGCGAGACGATGGAATACCAAAAACAAGAATTCTACGTTGCATCCCGCGAAGACTTGATTTCATCTAAACGCGCCGCAGGCCGCCCTGTGGATTTGGAGGATGTGCGCCTTCTCGAACTCAAAGAATAACCTTTGTCTCGCCTCGTGTTCTTGGTGGAAAGAATGTCTGAAACCAGACGCCCTTCAATATCTTCCTCTACCATATCTCCGTGGGGACACGGATCATAAGGTCATCTAGGCATTCCAGTTTTTTTAAATGTTACATCATCAAGACGACGGTAACATCATCTCGCTGTCGTATTTTCTTTCTTCTTTCCTCTTTCAAGTTATAATCCCTCCGCAATCCAAAACCGTAAACTTGTGTTGAGTAAATCGAAACATCGGAAATCGTAAATGCCAAAATCCTCCCTCCAATCCATCATCATCCAACTCCAGGAATTCTGGGCCGCGCACGGTTGCCTCATCACCCAGCCCTACTACACCCAGGTCGGCGCGGGGACGATGAACCCCAACACCTTCCTGCGCGTCCTCGGACCCGAGCCGTGGAACGTGGCCTACGTCGAACCTTCCGTCCGCCCGGATGACGGGCGCTATGGCGAGAACCCCAACCGCCTGCAGATGCACTACCAGTACCAGGTGATCCTTAAGCCCGACCCCGGGGACCCGCAGGAACTGTACCTCGAGTCGCTCAAGGCCATCGGCGTCGAACCGCGCCAGCACGACATCCGTTTCGTGGAGGACAACTGGGAACAACCCGCCATCTCGGCCTGGGGCCTGGGCTGGGAAGTCTGGCTCGACGGGCAGGAGATCACCCAGTTCACTTACTTCCAGCAGGTTGGCGGTGTGACCCTCGAACCGGTGGCGGTCGAGATCACCTACGGCCTCGACCGCATCCTGATCGCCATCAACAACGCCAGCGGCATCTGGGAAGAACCCTGGGGGAATGATGTTTCCTATGGAGAGATCCGCCGCCGGGAGGAGTACGAGCATTCGAAGTATTACTTCGAGGTGGCCGATGTGGAGCGCGCCCGCCAGATGTATGACCTGTACCTGGCCGAGGCCGCCAGTTGCCTCGAGCAGGGACTCGTCCTGCCGGCGCATGACTATGTCCTGAAATCATCCCATACTTTCAACATCCTCGACGCCCGCGGCGCCATCAGTCTCACCGAGCGCCAGGCGAGTTTTGGCAGGATGCGCGGACTGGCGCGCCGGGTGGCGGAATGTTACCTGGAGCAGAGGAAGGAACTCGAGTACCCGCTCCTCAGACAGACCGCAGGCCATGGACCGCTGACCGCCACAACCGCCGCACTACCCGCCGTCCATGCTCCAGCGTCGTTCCTGCTCGAGATCGGAACCGAGGAAATGCCGGCTGGGGATGTGGATTCGGCGCTGGCCCAACTCCGGGAGCGTTTCCCGGCCTGGCTGGAGGGGTTGAACCTGGAGCATAGCGCGGTACGGGTTTTTGCCACACCCCGCCGCCTGGTCGCCTTCGTCGAAGACCTTGCCCCCCGGCAGCCCGACCGCCAGGAGACCGTCAAGGGGCCGCCCGCCGAACGCGCCTATGATAAAGACGGCCTTCCCACCCCCGCGGCAGAAGGATTTGCCAGGAAGAACGGCCTGCGGGCTGCCGACCTGCAGGTGTTTGAAATGGATGGCGGCCGGTATGTGGTGGCGGTTGTCGCTACGAAGGGGATGTCCGCGCCCGAGGCGTTGGCAGATACATTGCCCGTCTTCATCGCCGGGATTTCTTTCATAAAGACCATGCGCTGGAACGATTCAGGCGTCGCCTTCTCACGCCCCATCCGCTGGCTGGTGGCCATGCTGGGCGGGGCGGTCATTCCCTTCCAGTATGCCGGGGTTACATCCGGCAATGTCTCGCGCGGCCTGCGGCCTTACGACTCACCCGACCTGCCGGTCTCCTCGGCGGATGCCTATTTCGAAACCCTGCGCAAGGCCGGGGTCGTGCTCGACGGCGACGAGCGTAAGGCGATGATCGTGGAACAGGTCGAGTCCGCCGCCAGGAAGGCGGGCGGCGCGGCCATCCGGGATGAAGGGCTGCTGGCCGAGGTGTCCAACCTGGTCGAACGCCCCACCGCCGTCCTGGGCCGCTTCGACCCCGGTTTCCTGCAACTGCCGCGCGATGTCCTGGTCGGGACGATGAAGAAGCACCAGCGTTACTTCCCGGTCGAGAAGGATGGAAAGTTGCTGCCCCATTTCATCGCCATCCGCAACGGGGACGACGAGCGCCTCGATACCGTCCGCCAGGGGAACGAGCATGTGCTTGGGGCGCGCTTTACAGATGCGGATTTCTTCGTCCGTGAGGATCTCAGGCAGCCGCTCGAATCCTACCGCTCCGGCCTGAAGACCCTTACCTTCCAGACCAGACTGGGTTCGATGCTCGAAAAATCGGACCGGCTGCTTGCCCTATCCCGGGAAATCGGCACGATGCTCGACCTCGACCCCGCCGGGCGGAAGCGCCTGGAGCGCA
>VGNO01000162.1 GCA_016865985.1 Chloroflexota bacterium
CGGCGGTGATGATATGGGTCTCGACTTCCAGCCGGTACCCGTGCATCCCGATCGGGGTCAGGACACCATCCTGTCCATCCACGGTGAAACCGCGCCGGATGACATGGATCACCTCGCGGTTATGGGGGATGGCAACCGCCCGCGCCTGGTCGAGGGCGCGCTCCACATCGTAATCCTCCACCACCCCACCGGAGATGCCGACCGCACCGCGGCCGTTGACCGAGGCTACATGGCCACCGGCCAGGCTGACCAGAGCGGCTGTAATCTCGACGCCCGAAGTACGTTCAGCCTTCTCGACCGAACGTGTAATGGCCTGCGAAGCGGCAGTCAGGTCCACGATCACACCCTTCTTGATGCCCTCCGAAGGTTCGATCCCCACACCCATGATGCGGATGGTACTTTCCTCCACCCGACCGATCAGGGTGCAGATCTTGGTCGTACCGACATCGATCCCGACAACGATCTCATCCATAAGTCAATGCAAGCGATAGTAGGGGGCTTCCAGGTATTCCACGCTGATCAGCGCAGGCTGGAGGCCTTCACGGATAAGCTGGCCCACGATGGCTTCGTAGACCAGGAGTTTCATATTGATATCTTCGGTATTTTCACCAAAGAAAACCAGCCAACCGCGGCCATCCTGCCAGCCAAGACCATAGACCGGGTCGTAGACCATGACCGTCCCCGGCGGGACATGCCCGGAAAGGGACAGGACGGTCTGCACCATGGCCGGGGCCATAAACGGGGGGACGGCATCGGCGCCTGCCAGGTCGACCGGCGCCTGGGGCGGCGTCCCGCCGGCGGAGACGACCACCAATCCCTCCGTTTGGCCGCGTTCCTTGAAGGAGATGCCATAGCTGTCAATCCAGAGGGTCTCAGCATCCATGCTCCAGGCTATCAACGGCGTCCTTTCCACAACCGACACGATGATGCGGTTGGGGAACGCCACCCGGACCTCGACACTGGCCAGTTCCGGATAATCCTCGAGCAGCGCCTGCTCGATCTCGGCCGGTATGGCTGCGAAAATGGGGCTGCCCACCACTCCCAGGGCGGTATCGATCTCCGCCGTACCAATCCGCAAGGCGCCGTTCAACTCCGCGCCGGCGATCGTGAAAGTCGCGGAGTTCCACAAGGTGTACAGTGCAAAACCCAGCAGGAGAGCCAGCAGGCCAGACACCGCGCGCGGTCCAAACCTTGGCAGGCTGATGGCCGGGGCGCGGACATGAGTGGCGCCTACACTGAAGGCGACATCGGATGGCCGGCGGTGGGACCCTTTCCCTGCCGGGCTCGCCGGCCTGACCATCGACTGGCGGGCGACCGGGCGGGAGGCGCGTTGGGCGGTCTGCGCCAGGCGTTGCGTGCTCTGGCTCCGCCTCCTCTGGCGCACCAGGTCGGAGCGGGAGGCCGGTGTGGGTGTACGGCGGTTCATCGGTCCCTCCGGATACGGCGCTCGGTGCGGTCGCGCTGCACTTTTCGCTCCAATGCCAGTTCCACCAGCCGGTCCACCAGGCTGGGATAAGGCAGCCCGCTGGCTTCCCAGAGTTTCGGATACATGCTGATGCTGGTAAAACCAGGGATGGTATTGACCTCGTTCAGGAAGAGAGCATCCGTCTCCTTGTCCAGCAGGAAATCGACCCGCGCCATGCCGGCGCAATCGATGGCCTTGTAGGCCGTTACCGCCAGTTCCCGTACGTTGGTGGATATGGCGTCCGGGATGGGAGCCGGGATGAGCAGCCCGGATGTGCCGTCTTCATATTTGGATTCATACGAATAGAACTCCCGGCTGGGCAGCACCTCACCCGGCACGGATGCCTCCGGCCGGTCGTTCCCCAGTACGCTGACTTCGATCTCGCGGGCATTAACGCCGCGCTCCACCAACACCCGCCGGTCATAGGTCGCGGCTTCCAGCAGTCCCTCCTGCAGGTCGGAACGGTTGTTGCATTTGCTGACGCCGACCGAGGAACCCAGGTTGGCCGGTTTGGTGAATAGCGGATAGGGCGCCACAGATTCGGCCCGGCGGATGGCCTCCATCGCGTCCTGTTCGATCTCCGAACGCAGGAGGATGACCGACTCGACCACCGGGATGCCATTGGCGCGCATGACATCCTTGAAGATGCCTTTATCCATCCCGACGGACGAACCGGTAACGCCAGCGCCCACATAGGCGAGGTCAGTCATCTCGAGCACGCCTTGCAACGCGCCGTCCTCCCCATATGTACCATGCAGGACTGGAAACACGACCTCCAGGTCGGCGATCTTCTCCAGCGCCTGCCCGCGTGCCGATCCCTGCAGGGCGTAGAGCGCCGGGCGCGAGGCGTCTGGGAGGATCGTGCATGGGGTCAGGGAGGCAAGATCCCCTTGTTCGAGGGACTCGAGAGCCTGCGGACCGGTGAACCATGCCCCCGCATGTGAGATCCCAACCTGGTAGATCTCGTAGCGGGAAGCATCCAGCACGGCCAGTACGGACCGTGCCGAAGCCAGCGAAACCTCGTGCTCGCCGGAGCGGCCGCCGAAGAGAACTGCGATTTGTCGTTTCCTCGTCAGTGTCATTCGATTCTCACACTCATCCATTACGGTATGTTCTCATCCCATTCACCGATCAATTCAACCTCAAGTTCCAACTCTATACCGAACTTTCGAGCCACAGCCTGTCTAGAGAGGCGGATCAACGCCAGGACATCGGCAGCCCGGGTTTGTCCATGGTTGATAAAGAAGTTGGCATGCATGCCGCTGATCCCGGCATTACCGATCCGCTTTCCTTTCAATCCTGCGGCATCGATCAAGCGGCCGGCAAAATCGCCGGGCGGGTTCTTGAACATCGAACCCATGCTGGCGCCGGGCGGTTGGGCGCTGCGGCGGCGGGCAGTGAACTGCTCCATCTTCCGCCGGATACTCACTGCATCGCCGGCCTGGAAACCCAGCGTGGCTGCCAGGACCACGACCGGTTGGCGGGTCCGTTTGAGGATACTGCTCCGATAGGAATACTCCATCGCCTCCACCGGCCACGTCTCCAGTCCGCCGGATGCAGTCACCAACTCTACCGTCCGCAGGTTGCCGGCCATATCTCCATCGAAGGCTCCGGCGTTTCCATATACAGCCCCACCGAGACTGCCAGGAACGGTGGCCGCCCATTCGAAACCACCCAATCCAAGACGGGCGGCACGCTGGGCAATGTCATTGAGGGTCGTACCTGATTCAGCGTGCGCCGTCGGCGGTTCCGCCGCGACCTCGAACCGGACCAGCCTGGCGCGATTGATGATCGCCACGCCGCGCAACCCCCGGTCGCTGACCAGGACATTGGAACCGCCGCCCAGGACGGTGTATGGCAGGCCGAGTTCCTGGCATTTCCTGACAGCCTGGATGATATCCTCCGCCGAACGGGCGAACAGCAGGACATCTGCCGGACCGCCGATACGCGACGATGTATAACCGGCGAGAGGTGCATCTTCCTGCAGGCGGTCGGCAAATGTTTCACGCAAAGCGGCGAGTGCGGCGAGTTCAATCATCAGGTCAACCAGTCAGCGATCAGGTGATTGCTACTTTTCCTTCAAGTGATGGATCAGGCGGTGGACAATGGGTTCCATCTCACGCCTCGGATAAGCATTGTGTTCAGCCGGTTTCCGGCTGCGCTCCGGATTGGGGGAAGGAATGTCTCCAAGCACCATCCTGATCGGAGGCAGGGCCATCACTTCCGCCCGGTATACATGTTTCTTTTCACTAGTCATGTTTCTCCTCGCTTTCCTGTAACCCGGCCAGGACTTCGCGGCTGACCTGGTCGGCATCCCCGGCCGAAAGAACCAATAGTACGGCGCCGGGCTCGAGATTGGATAGGAGATGAGCGCGAACCTCCGGCAGGGCGGGAATGAATTGCGCCGCCGGGCGCTGCATGGCTGCCACAACCTGGCTGGCAGAAAAATCCTGCTCCGCTTCCCGGGCCCGGTAGACTTCGGTGACGATCACCCGGTCTGCATCCTGGAATGCGCCAGCGAAATCATCGAACAGGGTCTGGGTACGGGAGTATGTATGGGGCTGCCAGACAGCCCAGATGGTGCGGCCGGGGTACCGGGCGCGAGCGCCTGCCAGCGTTGCCCGGATCTCGGTTGGATGGTGGGCATAATCATCGATCACGGTCACCCCGGCGGCTTCCCCGATAACTTCGAACCTGCGGCCAGTACCATGGAAGTGGGCAAGGGCGACAGCGGCCTCTGTGAGCGGCAGTCCCATCAAGTGGATGACAGACAGGACAGCCAATGCATTCCGGACATTGTGCTCACCGGGAACTGACAGGCTGACCATTGCATCCTGCTGCGGGAGGCGGGCTGTAAAATCGTATCCGCCATGCAGGTTGGCCGCCAACCCTTCAGCAACTGCCTCGCAGGTGACATCCAACCCGTACGAAAATACCTGCCTTGCCATCCTCCGGGCGCCTTTCACCAAGCGTGCCGCGCCAAGATCGTCACCGCAGGCGACCAGCCAACCGTCGGGCGGCAGGAGGGCGGCAAAATCCGCGAATGCCTGCTCGAAGTCGGCTACAGTCGGGTAGCAATCGGGGTGATCGTGCTCGACATTCGTCACCACGCCGATCTGCGGTTTCAAACCAAGGAACATGCGGTCGTACTCATCGGCCTCGATCACAAAGTGCGGACCCTTCCCGGCGTGGGCATTGACTCCCAGGTCGGCCAACACCCCGCCAACGATGAAGGATGGCGACTGGTCGAGTCCGGTCAAGGTCCAGGCCAGCATGGCGCTGGTGGTCGTCTTGCCATGGGTCCCTGCCACGGCGATCCCAATCCGGCCAGCCATCAACTGGCCGAGCAGGTCGGCCCGCTTCAACACCGGGATGCCCGCCCCTCTTGCTGCCTGGACCTCAGGGTTGTCATCTGTGACTGCGGACGAACGCACGACCCGATCGGCGCCGGCCACCTGCTCCGGGCGGTGGCCCAGGCTGACTGTCACACCGGCTGCCCGCAACTCCGCCAGGAAGGGTGAATCGGCGCGGTCAGACCCGCTCACCGTGTATCCCATCTCGTGCAGGAGAAGGGCGATGGCCGAAAGTCCGCTTCCGCCGATGCCGATCAAGTGGATGTGTTCCATGGCTAGATGAACACCACCAGGACAAAGATGAATGCCAGCACCACCGCGAAATAGATGGCAGGGATTCCGAGGATGCGGGGCGGCATATAGACAAGTAATTTCAAGGCTGCATCGCCGGCCGGGGTTCCCGCCAGGGGGGCCGTGATGGCCTTGAGCGGGTAATCCGCTTCACCCAGGAAGAACCAGACCGTACCGGCGATCAGGTACCCATTGACCGCGCCGAGGAAGATTCCCAATAGCGTATCCTGGATGCGTTCACGGGTCATCTTAGGCGCAAAGCGGGAAATGGTGGAGGTCTGGTACCCGAAGAAGACCAGGATTCCAAGGATGCCAGCCCGCAGCCAAAAAAGCACCGGGCTGTTATCGGGCAGCACATCACGCACGAACGGGACATAATGCTCGATCAGGGTCATGAAAGTGAGGGACAGGATGACACTGAAGGAGACCAGCAGTTCCTTGGCCCAGCCGCGCATCCCGCCGATGATGCCGAACAAGATGACGTACATCCAAAAGACGACCGACAGGCTCAACACAGTCTTATCTCCTTCCAGCCAGCGCCACGAGTTCCTCGGCGATCCTGGCCGCTGCGTGCGGTTGGGCCAGTCCCTGCATCGCCTGGCGCATGGACTGGCGTTGGGTGGTCCCGGTCAACAGGTTGCGGACGGTTGGCAGCAGTCCGTCCGCCAGGCGTTCGTTCTCCAGCAGGACGGCCGCGCCGCGTTCAACGAGATAATCGGCATTGACCTTCTGGTAGCGCCAGGCATACGGATACGGGACGAGGATGGCTGGCAGGCCAAAGAGCGGATACTCACCCAATACCGAAGCCCCGGCGCGGGAGACGACCAGGTCGGCGGAGGCCAGTGCAGCGCCCATCTCCTCATGCAAGTAGGGGTATGCCAGGTAACGGGAGGCTTGCGCCTTCGACAGCCGGTCCCTGACACCTTCGATGGTCGGCCAGTCCAGGTCGCCGCTGATGTGCACAACCTGGGCAAGTTCGAGCAGGGCCGGCAGGTTGTCCATGACTGCCTGGTTGAGGGCGCGCGCCCCGCGGCTGCCACCCGACACCAGCAGCGCCGGGCCCTCCTGCTCGAGGCCGAGCCTTTGGCGACCTTTTTGCCGGTCCCAGTGAGCAAGTTCGGGGCGGACTGGGTAACCGGTGACCAGCCGTTTTCCATGGCGGAAAAAGCGGCAGGATTCATCGGTCGTGAGGGCAATGCTGTTGGCAATGTTCGAAATCGTTTTCAACGCCAGCCCCGGCTC
>VGNO01000163.1 GCA_016865985.1 Chloroflexota bacterium
TCCGGTCAAGTCCGAGATCGTCCCCATGATGGATAAGCAGACTCCCCTCCCCCCACGTGACCAACCATGCGGTCCGGTCAAGTCCGAGATCGTCCCCATGATGGATAAGCAGACTCCCCTCCCCCGTGGGGGAGGGGCCGGGGGTGGGGTCAGATCAAGGAGCCATCCCATGCCAGTCAAAGGAATCATCCCCGGCCAACACGTTACACCCGAGAAGCTCCAACGTGCCCGCGAACTGCGCCGGGAGATGACCCCGGCCGAACGGCGGCTCTGGCAGGAATTGCGCGGGCACAAACTGGGAAATTTGCATTTCCGCCGCCAACAGGTCATTGCCGGTTACATCGTGGACTTTTTCTGCCATGCCAAAGACCTGGTCATCGAAGTGGATGGGGGAATCCATCAAGCACAGAAAGAATACGATCAGAAACGGGATCAAGTATTGGGTGGAATGGGTTTGACGGTTCTGCGTTTTACCAACCAGCAGGTATTCGAAAACTTGCCCTAGGTGCTAAAATCTATCATGGAACATTGCTCCACTCCCTGACGTCAGAAAACCAGCGTTCCCTGTTTCGTTTTCGGAGGTGACCCATGAATCTTTCCCGGCGTGATTTTATGAAACTAGTTGGCGTGTCTGTGGCTTCGCTGGCGCTAACCCGCTGCTCCCTGCCCATTGGGGTGACCTGTTACGCACCCCTGCCGCCCTCGCCGTATCCCACCGACTCCGCCCGCGACCGTCTGCGCACCTGTTGGCTGAGTTTTGGCGAACTGGCCCGGCGCACGCAGGAATCAGCCCAGCAGGGGAGTTCCGAAGATACGTATGGAGCAGAACTGACCGCTGACCACCGCGCTGCCCTCGATGAACTCGTTGCCAGCGGCGAACTCACCGCTTCGGTGGCGGACCTGGTGCAGGAAGCCTACAACGCCGCTGTCTACCATGTCTGGCGCTCGAACTCCCTGATGACCTGCTATGAACCGATGATGGTGGACTACGCCCCCGTCAGCGCCAACATCCTCGTCGAACAGTCTGCCGCGCTGGACGAGATCGCCGCCCAGGGCGCGGTCGACCCGGCCACGCTGGAGACCGCCCGCGCCGCCCTCGAGCATGATCTTGCATTCTACGCCATGACCGACGAGGAGGTATCCAACCTTTACAACCGCATCGTCACCGAATGGCAGGCACAGGGCGGGACTACTCCTTCGTTCGACGAACTCGACCTGGAGATCACCCCCGACGCCCAGGCCGCCGCGCAGTTCATCATCAGCCTGCTGACCGGCCAATGACCGCCGTCCGCCCCCGGCTCCAGTCGCTCATCTTCGAAGTGACCCAGGCCTGTAACCACACCTGCCTGCACTGTTACAACGTCTGGCAGGGTGGGGGCCTCTATCCGCTCGGCCAGCTCGATACCCCCCGGACCCTGAACCTGCTCGCCAAAGCCCTCGACGAAACCACCTGCTCGCATGTCACGTTGACGGGCGGCGAGCCGCTCCTGCGCTCCGACCTGCCCCGCATCCTGGAATTTCTCCAGCAGCGGCGCGTACGCGTGACTGTCATCAGCAACGGACGGCTGCTCACCGAACCGGCGGTCGCGTCCCTGCTCGAGCGCGGCGTTGGATTGTTTGAGCTGCCGTTGTTGAGCCACCAGCGCCAGGTTCACGACGAGCTGTCGGGTGCGCCCGGCGCCTGGGACGCGGTCCTGGCCGCCATGGCGAACGTCCGCTTGCAGCATGGACAGGTGGTGGCGGCCTTCGTCGCCACGCGCAAGAATATCGAGCGCCTCGGCGAGACCCTGAAACTGGCGTTCGCGTTCGGGGTACGCGGCGTGATGTTCAACCGCTTCAACCCCGGCGGACGGGGACGCCAGCGCCTGTCAGAACTTTTGCCCACCGTGGACCAGGTCCGCGACGCGCTCGAAGTGGCGGAGAAGATGTCTGTTGAACTCAAACTGCCGGTTTCCTGTTCCATTCCCATCCAGCCCTGCCTGATCGATATCAGCCAATATCCCCACCTGGGATTCGGTTTCTGCGCCGCCGGGAGCGAGCGTGCCTATTACACGCTCGACCCGCTCGGCAACCTGCGGGCCTGCAACCACACGGACCTGATCCTGGGAAATCTGTTCGAGGAATCGTTTACCAACCTGATCGCCCCCGAGCGGATGTCGGCGTTTACCTGCGCCATCCCCGCCTTTTGCGCTGACTGTGACCGCCGCCTGGAATGTCAGGGCGGGTGCAAGGCCTCGGCGCAGGTCTGTTACGGGTCGCTCACGGAAGAAGAACCCTTTTTGCGAAATGGTCTGTTGAGAGCAGATCAGATAAATGGATAGAGAGATATAAAGATTCCTTGTATCCTTCCATCCTATTCTTGCTCTTTAAAACCCCTCCCTCTTGAGTGAATCCGGTAAAATCCAAACAGGATAAAAGGATGTAAATTCTCCTTTCATCCTACGGACCTTTTTAACAAAGAGAGCATGATGAACAACTCCCCCTTTACTCCAAAGAACCCAAACATTGCACTGGCAAACACGGATCTCACCGAACGAATTATCAAAACGTTTTATGAAGTCGCAAATGAACTCGGATCAGGATTTGTGGAATCAATTTATCTACATGCTCTATTGATTGTATTTCGGCAAAACGGCATCCGAGCAGATTCACATGTGAAGTTCAAAGTTGAATTTCGGGGTGAAATACTGGGTGAGTTTTATGCGGATATCGTCGTGGAAAATAAAGTGATTGTTGAGTTGAAAGCCGTGTCACAGCTTGCAACTGAACACTCTGCACAGGTTATCAATTATCTTAAAGCCTCTGGACTCGAAACAGGATTTCTGGTTAACTTTGGGCGTCCCCGGCTAGAAATTCGCCATCTATACAATCCTCGCCTGAAGCGAACTGGACAGGATAAAAGGATGGAAGGATAAAACGCAAAATCTACCCCATCGCTGCCAGCGCCAGCCCGACCACTACCAACGCGATCCCCGCCAGTTTCGGCGGGGTTGCTTTTTCTTTGCGCTCGAGGATGCCGAGCGCTGCGCCAATGGGGATGGATAACTGCCGGAAGGCGATCACGTAACTGACATTGTTGACGTAAGCCATGGAGGTCAGCGCCAACCCATAGGTGGCGAGAATGATGACTCCCATCAGCGCTGCCGTGCGCCATTCGGGACCCCGGGCCTGCAGCAACGCCTGGCGTTCCGGTTTCCAACTGAACAGGAAGATGGACATGAAGAAGGCGATGCTGACGGCTTCCAGTTCGCCGAAGAGCAAGGCCCAGCCCAGAGGGGTGAGCGGCGTGTCGGGCAGGGAACGCAGGATGCGCAGGGACTGGTCATCGAGCAGGGTGTAGCAGGTGATGCAGACTGCCGCCAGTAGGGCAAAGGGCACCCACTTGTGGAGATAATGCTTCGGGTGGATGTCGCTGAAGCGCGGCTGGGGGAGGAGGATGCAGCCGATCGTGACCAGGGCGAAGCCGGCATACGCCAGGGGGGCGATCTGCTCACCGCGTCCGAGCCCCACGCTGACGAGCGCCACGAAAACGACCGGCAGCGACCGCGCCAGCGGGTAAGCATGGGATAGGTCCCCGGTCCGGTAGGCGGCGGCGAGGAAGACGTAGTAGATGGATTGCACCGCGCCCGTGGCGGCGAGCAATCCCCACACGGCAGGCGTGATGACGGTCAGCCCGGCGCGGAAAATGACCAGCATGGGTGAGAGGATCACCGCCGAGGCGACGGTGGCCATCAGGAAGAAAGAAGCCTGCGGGTTCCTGCGCTTGCTGAGGAAGTTCCAGAAGGCGTGGAGGAAGGCAGAGACGGTGACGAGCAAAAAAGCGGACAGAGTCATGGCTAAGGATCAATCCTCCTGTTTCCGGGAGGATTATTTTTAATGCCTATTTCACTTCCACCAGTTCCACGTCGAAGACCAGGGTGGCGTTGGGCGGGATGACGCCGCCCGCGCCGCGTTCGCCGTAAGCCAGGTGCGGCGGGATGGTCAGCACGGCTTTGCCGCCGACCTTCATCAGGGCGATGCCCTCGTCCCAGCCTTTGACCACGCGTCCGGCCCCGAGCGGGAACTCGATCGGTTCGCCGCGGGAAATGGACGAGTCGAACACTTTGCCGTCCGGGAACTTGCCGGTGTAGTGTACTTTCACGGTCTTGCCCGCCACGGCCTGTGCGCCGGTCCCGGCGGTGATCTCGGTGTATTCCAGTCCGCTTGAAGTTTTCATGGTATTCTCCTGTGCAGGCTCAATTGTAAATCATATCCCATGCTATAATCCAACCACGGTATTGAATCGGGAGTGCATGGAATGACGGACAACCAGTAGGAACCAATTTTTTCCCGGGCGACACAACCCGCTGGTTATTGTATTTACCCCGGCCGGGGGCGTATGCCACCGGTTTTTATTGCCAACAGGTCAGCCATGTCCAATATTCCCAATCAAGTACCGGATCATCGCACACCCTTCATGGAAGTGAATTCCATCCTCGGTGTACTTCTTTCTGAAGTGCAATCCATCCTCGGCGATCAGTTCATTGGTCTGTACCTTTACGGATCGCTGGCATACGGTGGTTTCGACAAGGAAAGTGATATCGACTTCTTGGTCGTTACCCGGAATGACCTGACCGATCCGATATTCAACCGGCTTAGGGAGATGCACCTGCGGATTACGCAGATCGATTCGTGGCGCTCCTCACAGTTGGAAGGATCCTATCTGCCTCAGAATGCCCTGCGAATCTTCGACCCGCGTTCTGTTCTCTTCAACCACATAGACCGGGGGCCGGGTGAAACACTCAAAAGGATGGAGGTCAACGATGGGCAGACCAGCCGGGCCTGGTGGGGCGGATGGGTGATGCTGCGCGCCGTCCTGCTCGATTGCGGCATCCCACTTGCTGGTCCGCCGCCTGCATTTCTAGTGGATGCGGTTTCGGTGGAGGAACTGAAACACGCCAACCTGGCCGTCCTGCATGGCTGGTTCGAACCCATGCTTGAAGACACATCTCAACTCGAAAGTTACGGCTACCAGCCCTATGCTGTCCTGACGATGTGCCGCATCCTCTACACGCATGCGAGCGGTGGGATAGTCTCGAAGCCAGAGGCGGCAAGGTGGGCGCAGGAAACAATCGGCGCACCCTGGGCATCCCTGATCGACCGCGCCTGGACCGGGCGACAGCATCCCGAAATCAAAGCCTCGAACGGTGAGATCAGATTAACGCAGGAATTTATCCGCTTTGCATTGGAGCATTGCATATAGGTCACGCTTCCACCGGGATTGGTATGGTTGTCCTGCTGAGAACAGACCTGCTTGCCAGATGTAAACAGACATCGGAGATAAAAATGGACGGCAACCTTTAATCCCCCCTTCACCCTGGCAATATGACCAACCATACCAGTGTAATCGTTACACTAATGGGAGAGACATGAAACCGATCCCACGCAACTATTGCGGCGAAGACGACTTCTGGCGCATCCGCCGCTTCTTGCAGGAAGTATTCCTGCTCAACAACCGGCTGGAACATTCCTGGCACGTCGCCCGTTGGGAATACCTGCGCTGGCCCATGATCGAGAACTGTCACATCTGCGGCCCTCTCGAAGAAGTGGCCTCCCTCTGGGAAACACCGGGTGGACAGATCGCCGCCGTGGTGAACCATCGAACACGACGAGGCTTTCATCCATATCCACCCGTCCTACTACACCAATGTACTGCGTAAATCTCTGAACCAAAAAACCGGTGACGTGCGAGCGATTCGGTCAATGCAAGTTCGGATATTTTTACAAGAAGCAGTAAAAAGGGGGAAATTTCAGGTAAAATCCCGCCAGGAGAACCTTTCAACTCCGCGGAGGGTATGCACATGAAACCGATCCTCAAGATGGTCATAATCGTCGCCATCACCGGGCTTGTCACATCCGCCTGCAAACCGGAGGCAACCGAAACGCCTCCACCAACGGCTTCGTACCAGGCCCGCACGGCAAGTTTCGATGTGGTCGAGAACGATGTCCGGATGCGCCTCAGTGAAGACGAGGAGTACTCTCCTGCCGCCACTGGGCAGACCCTTCCGGTCGGCGGTCAGGCTCGGACCGGGGATGAGAGTTCTGCCCAACTCGACCTCATGCCGGATGGCGCCATCCTGCGCCTGGGACCCGGGACAGAGTTCACCCTGACCGAACTGGCCGAGGGAGACGACGACTTCTTTGCCCGGCTCCAAATGGAGGCAGGGAAGTTGTGGATCATCCTGACCGGGGGGGAATTGGAAGTGGAGACAGCCAGCGGGACCGCCTCTGTGCGGGGCAGCCTGCTGGGCATCTATTTCTTCCCGGACATCCCTCTGTTGACGGCCACCTGTCA
>VGNO01000164.1 GCA_016865985.1 Chloroflexota bacterium
GCGCCCTGGCCACGGACGTGACCCCGCCCGCCAGCGACGTGACCTTGATTATGCGTTCCATCCAAACGTCCGACAACCCCGCCTACCAGTGGATCCCGCCGACCGGCGAGAATTCCTGCTTCTCCTGCAAGCCCGGCGTGACCCAGGTCTGGCTGGATAACGACGCGCACGGCAGGTCGGCGGTCAACCCGCGCTTCCTGACGATGTACAATGGCACGGATGTGGACGGGAACCAAAGTCCCCTCACGCGCTACGGCTACAGCCGCGACTACGGCCGCTTCCCTTTGCGCCCGGACCTTACCCAACCCTACTACGGCCCCGGTTACAAACTGGACTTCCCCGATACCGCCGGCAACTGCGCCGCCTGCCACGTCCCTGGAGCGGCCATCAACGCGGCTTATGCCACCGACCCGAATATGGTCAACGGTGTGGATCTCTTTGGCGTCCACTGCGATTACTGCCACAAGGTCGCCGATGTTACGCTCCACCCGGCCACCGGCCTGCCGTACCCCAATATGCCCGGCGTGCTCTCGCAGGACATCCGCCGCCCCTTCCCGGAGGATCCCGACCGCTACCAGTTGTTCTTTGGCTCGTTCGATGATGACAACGTGCCGATGGAGGATACCTTCCTTCCGCTCATCAAGGAGAGCCAGTGGTGCGCGCCTTGTCATTTCGGTGTCTTCTGGGACACGGTGGTTTACAACTCCTTTGGCGAATGGATGGAGAGTTCGTACAGTGATCCGGTAACCGGGAAATCCTGCCAGCAGTGTCACATGCCCGCGCCGACGATTCTTGATGGACAACCGCTGACCAATGTCGCCCCGGGGCTGGGGGGCGTGGAGCGCGACCCGCTGACCATCCCTGGCCACACCTTCCCCGGGGCAGCGAACACGGACCTGCTGCAAAACTCGGTCACGATGGATGTTTCCGCCCGCCGCGAGGGGGAGCAGATCATCGTCGAGGTGACCATCACGAACGACCAGACCGGCCACCACATCCCGACTGACTCGCCGCTGCGCCAGATGATCCTGCTGGTGGATGTCCGTGACGAGCAGGGACAAGCCCTGCCCCTGCGCGACGGGCCGACGGTCCCGGAATGGGGCGGCGTGGGCGACCCGGCCGAAGGTTATTACGCCGGCCTGCCCGGAAAAGGCTTTGCCAAAATCCTGATGGAACTGTGGACGGAAATCTCCCCCTCCGGCGCGTACTGGAATCCGACGCGCGTCGTCAGCGACAACCGCATCCCGGCTTTCGGGTCGGATGTCAGCGCTTACACTTTCACCGCGCCTGCGGACGGTAAGGTCACAGTCGAAGTCACCCTGCTCTTCCGCCGCGCCTTCATCGAGTTGATGGACCAGAAGGGCTGGGAAATACCTGATATCATCATGGAGGAACAAACAGTTACACTTCCGTAACCAGCCTGATCCCGAAGCGTGCAAGGTTGGAACCGGATCCAACCTACGGCGGTGTGCCGGTGCAGAAGGACCGGCAGCGCTACTACGGCCTGGCTCCAGGTGTATGACTCGAACTCGAGATCCAAAAAACGAGACTCCCGAAGGCCGGTTGACCCTGGAAGTCTCGCTCGCATTTTGGACTACTATTCATCCCCTTGGGCTTCAGGTCGATGCTCTGAGTTCCGGTCAGAGCGCAAGCCTGTGATGGCTACCATTCTTGTGCCTCCACCAGCGCCGCCTGCACAACCGTCCGCCCAGTGTGGTTTTTCACGTTCATGATGCACAGTCGCCTCCCCCGCCTTCCCGCAGGTATTGTATACTTGCGGTAATCCGCATCTCCGCCCATGAACACGCCCCAGGCCTCCAGCGTCTCCCCCCTCAAAGCCTTCCTGTTCGGCCGACTCGACCTCCGGCATGACGACCGTCCCCTGCCGCTGCCCCCCGGCAGCGCGGCGCGCAGCCTGCTGGCTTACCTGCTGCTCCACCGCCGGCGCAGCCATTCCCGCCAGTCGCTGGTCGGACTCTTCTGGCCGGAGAATACGGAGAAGCGCGCCCGCCGCGCCCTCAGCCAGGCGGTATGGCACATCCGCGCCAGCCTGCCGGGACTGCTGGAGACCGGCCCCGAGGCGATCCGGGTCGCACCGGAGGCGGACCTGTGGCTGGACGTGGAAGCCTTCGAGGTCCTGCTCCATCCCGCCGGGCGGGCCCCCGCAGACCAGGAACTGCGCGCCGCCGTCCGCTTGTACCGCGGCGACCTGCTGGAGGAGGTCTTCGATGATTGGGCGCTGGTGGAGCGGGAACGCCTGCGCGCCGCCTGCCAGTTCGCCCTGGAACGACTGCTGGCGGTCGACAAGGCGGCCGGCAATTATCTCCAGGCGCTCGAACATGGCCTGGCTCTGCTCGGGAGCGACCCGCTGCGCGAAAACGCCCACCGGGAAGTCATGCGGCTCCACCACCTGCTGGGACGGGGCGAAGCCGCCTTGAAGCAATATCAGGCCTGCCGGGACGCCCTTAGATCCGGGCTGGGACTCGAACCGGAAGCCGAGACGACCGCCCTGGCGCGCGAGATCGCACAACGCGGCGGGAGCGGCCTGCCGCCCTACCTGCCAGAAGATATGACCCACCCGCGCCCGATCCAGGCCCGGCCGGTGCATGTGGCGCTGGTCGGGCGGGCATCCGAGCGTGCCCGGCTGCTGCTCCACGTGGAGGCGGCCATCCTGCGCCAGGGCGGCCTGCTGTTGCTGGAGGGCGAGGCCGGGGTGGGCAAGACCCGCCTGGTGCAGGAACTGGGGCGCGACGCCGAATGGCGCGGCGTGCAGGTGGTCTGGGGACGCTGCCAGGAACCTGAATCCGCCCGCCCCTTCGACCCGCTCGTCTCGGCCATCGAAAGCGGCCTGACCCCCCTGCGCCTGGAGCAGGTGCGGCGGCTGCTGGAACCGGTCTGGCAGCAGGCCCTGGGTTCCCTCCTGCCGGGGCTGGGCGTTCCGCTCCCCTCCCTGGCTGCGGGAGCGGAGCGCATCCGCCTGGTGGATGGCCTCGTCAACCTGTTTTCAGCCTGGGTCAGGTCCGTTCCGCTGCTGGTGGTGCTGGAGGATATTCACTGGGCCGGCCAGGATACCCTCGACCTGCTGCCCGCCATCGCCCCGCGCCTGCCGGCGGTCGGCGCCCTGATCCTCTGCACCTACCGGGGCGAGGACGCCCGCAGCCGGCCCGTCCTGTGGGATAAATTCCAGGCGCTCGACCGGGCCGGTGTCTCCGGGCGGATCGTCCTCGACCGCCTGGACCAGGCCGCCAGCGGCGACCTGATCCGGAGCAGCCTGGGGCTGGCATCCCCGGCCCCGGTCTTCGAAAAACGCCTGTTCGCCGAGACCGCCGGGAACCCGCTCTTCCTGCTCGAAACCCTGCGGGCGCTGTACGAAGAGCGGTTGCTCCTGCGCGGCGAGGACGGGCAGTGGCATACGCCTTGGGACGACACCACTGCCGACTACGCCGAACTGCCCCTGCCGCAGGTTGTGGAGCAGGTCATCACCCGCCGCCTGGGACAACTCCCCGCCCCGCTGCGCCGCACCCTGTCCCTGGCGGCGGCGCTCGGACGCCAGAGCAGTTTCCCGCTCCTGGCGGCTTGCAGCGACCTCGGCGACCCGGCGCTGCTGGAGGCCCTCGGCGACCTCGTCCAACGCCAGTTCCTGGCCGAGGATGGCCCTGGATACTCCTTCTCGCATGACAAAGTCCGCCAGGTGACCTATGAAGCCATTGCCCCAGCCGAGCGCGTCCGCCTGCACCGCCTGGCCGGCCAGAAACTGGAGGCGCTCCACCCCGAGCAGGCGGAAATGCTGGCGCACCATTATGAACACGGCGAAGACTGGCGCCCGGCGACCGTCTGGCGCCTGAAGGCCGGGGACCAGGCCGCCGCCCTCCACGCCAACGAAAAAGCGCTCACCCATTTCGACCGCATCCTGAAGATCCTCGACCTGCACCTTCCTCGCGGCGGCGATCCAGGGGAAAACCGCCGCTCACTGGAAATGCGCTGCGAGACCCTCGCCCGCCGCCAGCGACTCTACTGGAAGACCGGCCAGGTGGACAAGGAACAGGCTGACCTGGAAGCGCTGGATGCCCTGGCCGTGGAACTGGACGACCCCGCACGCCGGATCGCCTCCCTGAATGCCCGGGCTCTCTTCGAGACCGAGACCCGCGACGACTACCAGGCCGGCAGCCGCCTGGCCGAAACCGCCCTGGGCCTGAGCCGGGAGACCGGCGACCGCCGGAACGAAGCCGCCGCCCTCGATATCCTCGGCCGGGCGGCCTATGCCACCGACCGCTACGATCAGGCGGTCGGGTATTTCACGGAAGCGGCTGCAGCCTGGCAGGCAGCCGGGGAGACCGCCGAACTGCCCCAGGTCCATATCCGCATCGGGCGGACATTCAAGATGATGGGACGCCTGGCAGAGGCGCGCCGCCAGTTCGATGCCGCCCTGGAGAACGCCCGCGCCGCCGGGAATCCCATCGACGAGATGTACGCCTACACCAACCTGGCGGTGCTGGCGCGCGTCCAGGGCGATTACCAGACCGCCATCGGTTACAACCAGCAGGCGCTGCAGGCGGCGCGCCAGGTCGGCCACAAACCGGTCCAGGCCACAACCCTCGACAACCTGGGCGTGGCCTACTGGTCCCTGCGGGATTACGGGCGGGCGATCGAGGCGGTGCAGGAATCGCTCCGGCTCGTGCGCGAGATGAACGATACGCGCGGCGCCATCTTCTGCCTCAACAACCTGGGGGATATCGCCCGCGAGACCGGCGCATTCGAACTGGCTGAAACCTGCCTGTCGGAAGGCCTGGCGTTGGGGCGCGAGATCGGCTTCCCCTTCGCCGAGGGCTGTTTCCAGCAGGGACTGGGCCGCCTGCGCCTGGAACAGGACCAGGTCGGCCAGGCGCGCGCCTGTTTCGAGCAGGCGCTTGCCATCGGCCAAAAGATTGGCAACCTGGCGCTGGCAGGCAACGGCCTGTGCGGGCTCGGGCTGGCGGATTCCCGGCTGGGGCGCTCCGAGCAGGCAGTGGAAAACCTGGAGAACGCCATCCGTTCCCACACCGAGGCCGGGGAGGGAGATTACGCCACCTGCGACCGCTCCTACCTGGCGGCCTGCCTGGCCGAAGCCGGGCGCGTGGACGAAGCGGCCGCCTGCTCCCGCCAGGCGGTCGGCGAACTCGAATCGCACCCCGGCGGCGAGGAAGTCCACCAGATCTATTACAACCACTGGCGGGTGATGCAGGCCGCCGGCCGGGAGGCCGAGGCCAGGGATGCCCTGGCGAAGGCGCGCCAACGCCTGCTGGCGCAGGCCGACTCGCTGCCGGACCCCTCCCGCCGCAGCGACTTCCTCGAGCGGGTCGGCGTCAACCGGCGCATCCTGGCCGACTGGGAGGCGGCCGGCCTGGTGCGACAGGCGACCGTCCAACTGCCGCGCGCCGGCCGGGGCGGGGACCTGCTGCCGGTGACCTGGACCCTCTCCACGCAGGAGGACGAGCGCATCCCCGGCAAGGTGGCGCGCCGCCGGGGCCGCCTGCTCCGTTTGCTGGCTGAAGCCCGCGCCCAGGGAGCCGAACCCACCCACCAGGCCCTGGCAGATGCCCTGGGAGCCGGCCTGCGCACGATCGAACGCGACCTGGCCGGGATCGGGCAGGAATGAACGCCAGCCGCCTTCCACAAGAAACCATCCCGCCCGATTTGGCGGGATGCGCGTTCTAGCATGGACCCGGTGAGAGAGTTGTGAGACATCCCCCGGATATACTGAAACCGATGGAAAACGGGAACCAGGAAACCGGCCGGGATTCCGGCCATGAGACCTATATCATCCGCCTGCATCGCAGGTCATCCAACAACCCGCAGTGGTACGGGCAGGTGCAGCATGTCCGCAGCGGCCGGGCGGTCACCGTCCACGGGCTGCTCGAACTGCTCTCCTGTTTCGAACACTACTTCCCGGGGGAGGATGGCGGGAACCTGGCCCGAAAGGGTCGCGGATTGAAGTAGGGGATAGAGGAGGCGGAAAAAGCCCGTCAGGAGCGCATCAGCGGCGCTGCCGGGGACCATCCGAACACACTCAGCCATCCCACAGCCCATGCTGGCTTGCAGACGAGGTCCACCTCCGCCGACCGCAAAATTGCGCCGCCTGTCCGGGGACTTGTGCTATACTGGTTTTAATCTTTGGCCGACTATAAGGTGTTATCCGATCCGCATAAACGCGTGTTCGGCGGCTTCCTTCACACTCTTTATGAACTGAAAGAATGTTTATGATTAACCCGCGACTTGAAAACAAAGTTGTTTTAGTTACAGGAGCCAATCATGGTATTGGCGCAGCAATAGCAAAGACTTTTG
>VGNO01000165.1 GCA_016865985.1 Chloroflexota bacterium
CCGATCTCTCTTTCTCTACCTCCTCTCCCTGTTCCTCCATCAACTCCTTCGCCCGCTCATCCTCCCCCGGCTCGATACGGCGGGCAAAGGTCAGGAAGCCGGTGTGCGCCACCATGCGGTCGGTGGGACGCAGGCGGGTGGGTTCGGGTTTATAGTAGCGCAGCATCAGTTCACAGACTTCGATGAAGGCAAAATTATCGCGCCGCAGGGCGTGCAGCAACTGCGCCACCTGGTTGAAAGTGGGCGCCAGGTTGCAGAAGAAACCGCCCGGTTTCAGGGCCTCCCGCACCTGGCGGGTGTAATCCCAGGGATTGGGCACATCCAGGAAAAAAGCATCCACGCCCGTTTCATCGATGCCATTGGCGATGTCTCCCACCTTGAACGCCACCCGCTCCTCCAGCCCCAGGCGGGACAGGTTCTTCTGCGCCAGTTTCTGAAACTCAGGCCGCCGCTCGTAAGTGATAACGCGTCCCTGCCGCCCGACGGCAAAAGCCAGCGCCACCGTCATGGACCCGGAACCGGTCCCCGCTTCCATGACCGTCTGTCCAGGCCCGATGGACATCATCGAAAGGATGAAGCCGATATCCTTGGGGTACATGATCTGGGTACTGCGTTTCAGGTCGGTCAGCAGGTCGGCCAGGGACGGCTGGAGCAGGAAGAACGGCGCCCCCTGGTGGGAGAAGACCTGGCTGCCCCAGGGCTTGCCGATCAGTTCATCGTGATTGAGGATGCCGCGATGGGTGTGGTACGTCCCACCGGGGATGAGCGGGAAGATGAAATGTTTGTGGCGCAGGCCGACCAGCAAAGCCAGGTCGCCGGCAAGAGCGTGGGGTGAAGTCAAATTCCAGGTCATGGAAATCCTAAACACAAAGGGGACGAAGGATCACGAAGGGCTCTTTTTTTTATGAGGGTTTGAACATAGCGCTCTCTATGACCTTCGTGTTGAGAATCTTTCAAGGTTTCAGATGCTTGGCAAAGAAGTCGGCGATGGCGTTGTAGCAGGCGACGCGGTTGGCAAACTTCAGCATGTCATGGCCTTCATCCTCGAAGACCAGCAGTTCGATTTCCCTGCCCTTCTTCTTCAGGTCGGCCGCCAACTCCTCGGACTCTTTCGCCACCACGCGCGGGTCGTTACGCCCCTGGATGACGAGCAACGGGCAGGCAAGGGCATCGATGTAGGTTTTCGGAGAACAGGCGGCCAGGGTGGCGCGTCCATCGGCCGTATCCGGGTCGCCTATGGCAACCTTGAAATATGGCTTCCAGGTCTCCGGGATGCGCTCCGAGAAGGTCAACAGGTCATAGGGACCGAACATGTCGCAGGCGGCGGACCATAGTTCCGGGCGCCGCCCAGCCAGCATGAGGGTCATGTACCCGCCATAGGAACGCCCCACCACGGCGGCGCGTTTCACGTCCAGGCGTTTGTCTTTCAGCAGGACTTTCGTCAGCGCGTGGACATGGTCGAGGCGGTCCTGTCCGCCCCAGTCGCGGTCCACCCGGCTGGCATAGTCGAGGCCGTAACCGGTGGAACCGCGCACATTGGGGACGAAGACGGCAAAACCGCGCAGGGTCAGGAACTGGATGAGCGGCATCGAGAACCAGGAGAAATCCGGGCGCTCCTGTTCCTGCGGCCCGCCGTGGATGTAGACCACCACCGGGCGCGGGCCGCTGAACCCGAGCCCGGCAGCCGGCAGGTACAGGCGGGCAGACACCCGCAGGCCATCATGTGAAACGAAGGAGGCGTCCTCGCCGGGAGACAGGTCTTCTTCGGAGACACCCAAGAACCGTTCCTCGGTATGCATGACGATAGTCTCGCGCTCCTTACCCTCCACCGTGTAGATCTGGGTCGGGCCGGTGGCGGTCGAGAAGGACAGGATGAAGCGGTCGGAGGACTTGTCGTAGTGATAGTTCTTGAGCGCCCCGCCTGAAAGGTCGCCCTCGCCAACCACCGCGTACTTGAGGGTCATCTGTCGCTTGTCCTCGTTGTAGACGCCATCGTACAACCACGAGCAGCCATCGATATTGAAGGACACGCCATAATGCGTCCCTCTCAGCGGCTTCAAACCAGCCAGTTCGCCGTTGCCGGTATGGATCATGCCGGTCATTTCCACCGGCTGGACTTCTCCCGGCCGGGACAGGTCCAGAACGCCCAGGCTGTAGGTGTCTTCGAAGAGGGCGCATGTGACCAGCGCCGCATTTCCACCAGGAGTCCAACACGCCGAGCCAACGCCATTGAGGGGTATGACCTCCCCGTCCCGGCGGTCTCCTACCAGCCTGCCGAGCAACACCTTCCGAGCGCCGCCATCGAAAAGATAAAGTACATGATCCCCCAGGGTGTAACCTTCCACCATCAGGAGTCGTCGATGATCCTCGCTATACCCACCGGGAATTACTTCCCAGCCCGTTTCGTACAATTTCACCAGTTCACCAGTGACAAGATGCGCCTTGAAGACATCCTGCACCGGCTGGTCACTTCGTTCAGCGGATAAGTAGGCAATGTTCCTTTCAACGTCGCAATCCATCAAGTGCACCCGGCAATCATGAAATTGATCGGAGAAGGTTGTTTCCGGGAAGCCGCCATCCAGTGGGATGGTGCGCGGCTGGTAATTCTCATCGCCATCCTGGTCCAACATGACCAGGATTTTTCCAAGACGCGGCAGCACGCAGTAAGGTAAACCGCCCACGAACTCCGGGTTGGGCATGGCAACCTGGGGTGGGAGGAGCGGCTCCGGCACCGATCCGCCGTAGTGCATGGCGTACAGGCTCAGATGTCCGGACAGGTTGCTGATAAAGAAAATCCGCTCCCCGATCAACTGGGGGGCGAGATGCAACCTGGCGGCGAGCATGGATTCGATCCTGGGTTCCATCGACGGTCTCCTTCCCGCCGATAATCTTATCATGAAAGTCTTGACGGGATACCTCCCCCCTGATAAACTGTCCCAAGTCGGTGGTGCGCGTTCGTGCTGGAGGATGCCGGGAGGCGGCCCAAGCAATGGATGGGCTGTTGTTTTTTAACCCCGCCAGACTCCCGCCCGATCCGCACCCACCATCTTATTCTTTCTTTTCAGCAAGGAGAAGCAGCAAATGGCAGAACGTGTGACCGGAAAGGTCAAATGGTTCAACGCATCGAAGGGCTACGGCTTCATCGAGCGCGAAGGCGGCCCGGACGTTTTCGTCCACTGGAAGGCGATCACTATGGAGGGTTTCAAGACCCTTCAGGAAGGCCAGACGGTGGAATTCTCCATCGAAGAAGGACCGAAAGGCCTGCAGGCAGCAGACGTCACCTTCGAAAAAACCCTCTAGCGCCCACCCAAACTCCCTCCCAAAACGGAGGGAGTTTTTTTATTGGCGGTGGACCTCCACCAGGCTCAGCCAGTGGCCGACGAAGAGGAAGACGGCGCTGCCGAGGGTCGCCATCCCGGCATGGAGCGGGCCGACCGAGGCGAAGTTCCATCCCAGCGCTGCGCCGGCCAGATGCCCGGCCAGGAAACCCAGGAGAGAGAGGACGATATAGAGCAGGAGCCGCCCCAGGCTGCCGCCTCGCCAGAGATGGAAGGCAGCCCCATACAACGCGGCGAGCAGGAGGCCGAACAGGATGGATGGCAGGGTCATAGCGTCACCTCGGATTGGCTGATCGTCCCGCCGCCGAGCAGCAGGTCGTCCAGGTAGAATACGGCGGCCTGGCCGGGTGTCAGGTCGCGTTGGGCGGTCTCGAAGCGGACCCGGCAACCGGTCCCGTTTGCGAACGGCGTTACCTCCGCCCGGGCGGGGCGGGCTGTGTAACGGGTTTTGACCAGGGAATGGAAGGGGGATCCGGGTGGAGCGCCCGCGATCCAGTTGACCGGTTGCACGACCAGTTCCCGGCCGCCGAGTTCGTGCGCCTTGCCCACCACCAGGCGGTTGGCCGGCGCGTCCTTCCCCAGTACATACAAAGGCTCCGACGACGGGAGTCCCAGGCCCTTGCGCTGGCCGATGGTGTAGTTCGCCAGGCCGGTATGCCTGCCCAGCACAGTCCCGTTGCGGTCGACGATCTCTCCCGGCTGGAAGATGTGGGGGGCATTGCGCTGGAGGAACTGGCGGTAATCCTCACCCGCCAGGAAACACAGGTCCTGGCTGTCCGGGCGTTCCGCAACCGGCAGGCCAAATTCCTGCGCCAGGCGGCGGACTTCGGATTTAGGGTACTCCCCGACCGGGAAGAGCGCTTTTGCCAATTTCTCCTGCGTCAGGAGATGCAGGACATAGGACTGGTCCTTTGCGCCATCCACAGCCCGCAACAATTGGATCGTGCGTCTCTGATGCTGGAGACGGGCGTAATGGCCGGTTGCCATGAAATCAGCGCCCATCGCCAGGGCATGATGCAGCAGGAGTTCCCAGCGGATGATCCGGTTGCAGAGCAGGCAGGGATTGGGGGTCTGCCCGGCGGCGTACCCGTCGATGAAGTGCCGGACTATGGTCCGGTGGAAGATTTCCTTCGCATCCACCACATGGAAAGGGATATCGAGCCTGGCCGCCACCCGCCGGGCGAGCGCCATCGAATCGGGTGAACAACAACGGTTGGAATCTTCCTTGCCCGGCTCCGACCAGAGACGCAGCATCATACCCGTCACCTCGTGACCCTGCTGTTTCAGGATCGCCGCGGCAACGGAAGAATCCACTCCACCGGACATGGCTACGACGATTTTAGACATGTTTGCCACAGATGAACGCAGATAAACACAGTCGTTTGGATACCTACTTATGCCAGGCTGGATTTGCTATGAAACGCTTAATTTCAAGTTTCGGACGGTAGAAATTTACGAGTAGACAGACTGGCAACCCGGTTGCTCGGAGATAGTTCAGGCTTTGGGCAACATGAACGTCCTCCAGCAGTTTTACCGCCTTGAACTCAACCAGAATCAAATCGGCAACGAGCATATCAGCGAGAAATTTTCCAACGATAACATTATCGTATCTGATATTAATCGGGTATTCCAACTTAACATTCAACTCAGTCTTGCTTATCTCGACGGCGCTGGCATTGACATATACTTTCTCTAAAAAACCACAACCGAGGCTATTACTCACCTTGTAAAGACAGCCGATGATCTTCTGAGTAATTTCATTAACATCCATCTGTTCATCATCCTCATCATGCGTTTATCTGTGTTTATCCGCGGCTGTTTTGTAATTTCGCTATCGCACCCGGCAGGAATTCCAGAAATTTCTCCACATCCTCGATGCTTGTATCCTTTCCCAGCGTCACCCGCAGCGAACCCAGGCCCCACTCACGCGGCAGGCCAATGGCGTTCATGACCTCGCTCGGTTCCGGGTTGCCGGTCTTGCAGGCCGATCCGGAGGAACAGGCGAAACCGGCGGCATCCAGCCGCTGGAGAAGGGTATTACCATCCACGCCCTTGAAGGCGAAGGATGCATGGTTCGGCAGGCGCCGGACGGGATGCCCGGTCAGGCGAGATTCCGGTACCTCTTCGAGTACCGTCCCGATCAACCTGTCCCGCAAGGGCAGGAGGTGGTCGGTGCGCTGCTGGCGTTCCTCGACCGCCAGGCGCAGGGACTCGGCAAAGCCGACGATATAGGGTACATTGCTGGTCCCCGCCCGCAGGCCAAACTCCTGCCCACCGCCGGTCAGGTGCGGGACAAGCGGCGTCCCTTTCCGGACGTAGAGCGCGCCGACACCCTTCGGGCCGTAGAATTTGTGCGAACCGAGCGACATCAGGTCTACGCCCAACTCATCGACAGGCATGGGAAGATATGCCGCAGCCTGGACGGCATCCGTATGGAATAAGACATGATGGCGGTGGCAGGCGTCGGCGATCTCGCGCACCGGGTTGACGGCGCCGATCTCGTTGTTGGCCGCCATGACCGAGACGATGGCCGTCTGGTCGCAGATGGCCTGCTCGACCACTCCCGGCTGTACCGTGCCATTCTCGTCCACCGCCAGCCATTCGACCCGGAAACCATGCTGTTTTTCCATTTGCTTCACAGTCTTGCTGACCGCCGGGTGTTCGGCATGGGAAGTAAGGATCCAGTCCGCGCCGGATAATTCCCGCTGCGCCAGGGCTGCGCCGCGCAGCGCCAGGTTGTCGGATTCGGAGCCGCAGGAGGTGAAGATCACCTCATCCGGGCGGCAGTGGATGGCGGCCGCGACCTTTTCACGGGCATCCTCGACCGCCGCCTCGCCCCTCTGCCCCATGCGGTGGACGGAGGATGGGTTGCC
>VGNO01000166.1 GCA_016865985.1 Chloroflexota bacterium
AATCTGGGCGATTATGTCACATGATGGACAAGGTCGGCTAGATCCCGGCGGGAGGTGATGCGAGCCTCCTGCGCCGGATATCCGACCGGCAGGATGGCCACCGGCCTCTCCCTGGATGGCGCCTGGATTGCCGTCCTCACTCCTTCTTCATCGAAAGCGCCCACCCAGACACTCCCAAGCCCAGGGCGGTTGCCGCCAGCATCGCGAAAGTACAGGCAATGGAGGCATCCTGGAGTGCGTACAGGTCCCGGCCGCGTTCACCATACCGGTCACTGTTTCGCCCGGCATCCGTGCAAAAGACCAGCGCCAGCGGCGCTTGCGCAATACAACCCTGTTCCAGGGCGGCGGCTGTCAGTTGTTGTTTTACGTGCTCCGACCTCACCAGGTAGACCTGGTATGCCTGGCGGTTCCCGGCAGACGGGGCGCGATTGACCGCCTCCAGGATGCGTTGCATCTTGCCCTCTTCCACCGGCTGGTCGCTGAAGGCGCGGTACGAGTGGCGATTATTGAAAACTTCGAAAATGTCCATGGTTCAGTCTCCATGGCAATTATACCGGGCCTGCAAGGACACAACGGATTCGTTATCACTCTGCCAGCCTCGGAGCCCTTACCACAAGGATCGAGCAGCCGGAGTAATGGACGAGTTTCCGAGAGACGCTGCCGAGCAACCAGGCGCGCATCTGGCTCAGGCCGCGCGATCCTGTCACGATCAGGTCGACTTTCTGCGCTTTTACATAGTCGATGATCTCTGTAGCAGCGTCCCCCCGCCGCAGGATGCATTGTGTATTCTTTCCTGCCTGGGCCAAACCGGCGGCAGTCTCATCCAGTAATTTCTGCCCCAGGGCTTCCTCTTCCTGCCGGCGCGCCAATTCCGCGTCCGTCAGTTTGACAGGCTCTACAATGACCGGGAAGGTGGGTTCCAACAGTACGACCGGGTACGGCGGGGGCGGAAGTACATGGATGATCTCCAGTTCATGTCCGTCCGGGAAGGGGAACCAGGTGATGTACTCCAGGGCATAACGGCTCGAAGTGGAGCCGTCGGTGGCATAGAGGACCCTCTTGAGCCCGGCATAAGGTTCGCGCACCACCAGCACCGGGCAGCAGGCGTATTCGACCACGTGCTGGGCAACCCCTCCCAGGAGGATACCCAGGGTGGATCGCAACCCCTTGGCGCCGATCACGATCAGGCTGGGGTGGATCTTCTCTGTAAATTCGATGATCTTTTCGGCCGGGTATCCCAGCACCATCTCGGCTTCCACCTTTAATCCGCTGCGGTCCACGAGAGCACAGGTTGCCTCGAGCGACTCGCGGATCAACGGATTCTCGGCCGCCTGGAGAGGGGAGAAGACTCGCAGCACGGTGATCCGGCTGCCGGGCGGTAATCTTAGGTCGTTCAGCAACTGGACGGCAGCCTTCGCGTGGTCGGATCCATCATCGGCGAACAGGATATGGAACGGTTGTGAAGCAGTCTTCGGACACATGGCGGACCTCCTTTCTCGACAGTCAGCGCATCCTGACCCCCACATGTACTGTATCATATTCCTGGCTGGATTTCTACTGCTTGAAAGATTGACTCATTCCGGATAACACAATACACTATGCCAACCATCCAATCCAGAACCAGGAGCCTGCAATGACTAAAAAATCCGGCATCCAGATCAGCAAGAAAGCCTTCCTGCAAGCGGTCGCCATCATCTTCGCCTTGATGCTGGCAGCCGGCGTCCTTACCCTCCTCGTCCCGGCAGGACAGTACACGCGGGTGGAAGTGGAAGGGCGGCAGGTCATCGACGCTGAATCGTACACCGTCACCACCCGCCCCGATTACCCGTTCTGGCGTTGGTTTACCGCCCCGTTCGAGGTATTCGCCGCAGAGGGCAGCGCCACTGTGATTGGTGTGATCGCCTTCATCGTCCTGGTGGGCATCGCCTTCGCCGTGATGGACCGGAGCGGCATCCTGGCCTATGTGGTCCACCGCATCGTGAACAGGTTTGGGGCAAAAAAATATACCCTGCTCCTGGTGTTGACGTTTTTCTTCATGGCCCTCGGCGGTTTCTTCGGCATCCTCGAAGAAGCCGTCCCGTTGGTGCCGATCATCATCGCCCTGTGTTTCTCCCTGGGTTGGGATTCCCTGACCGGCTTGGGCGTATCCATCCTGGCTACCAATGTCGGTTTCTCAACCGCTGTTTTCAACTTCTTCACCATCGGCACAGCCCAACGCCTGGCCGGCCTACCGCTGTTTTCCGGATGGGCGCCACGCGTTGTTTTGTTCTTTGCGGTCTATGCCATCGTGGCGGCCTTCCTTGTACGCCATGCTAAAAAAGTGGAGCGAAAACCTGAATCCTCCCCGGTATTCATGGAAGACCAGGCCGAGCGCGCCAAATACGGCGCGTTCGCCATCGATCCTGCCACGGCCGATGACCCGCGCATGAAACGCGCCGCCATTTTCATGGGCGTCTTCTTCGGCTTGATCCTCGTCTCCGTGATGACCCTATCCTGGATCGAGTCGCTCAACGACCTGGCCATGCCCCTCTCCGGCCTGCTGTTCGTCATCGGCGGGGTCGGCGCAGCGCTCATCGCGGGCATCGGCCGGAAGGCTGGGAAAGCCGTCTGGGACGGGTTCCTGGGCATCGCCCCGGCCATTCCATTATTGATGATGGCAGCCAGCGTGAAGCACATCATCGCTTCCGGCGGTATCCTGGATACGCTCCTGCACTGGGCCTCCGGTATTTTCTCAGACGCCAGTCCCTTTGTTTCGGCGCTCATCATCTATGGCCTGACCCTGGCGCTGGAACTCTTCGTCACTTCCGGCTCTGCCAAAGCCCTGCTGGTCATCCCCATCCTGATGCCGCTAGCCGACCTGGTCGAGGTCAACCGCCAGATCGCGGTCAGCGCCTACACGTTCGGCGACGGCTTTTCCAACCTGGTCTATCCCACCAACGCGCTACTGCTCATCACGCTCAGCCTGACCGTCGTGCCGTATCATAAATGGATCAAATGGGCGCTGCGCCTCTGGCCCTGGATCATTGCAGTGACAGTCATCTTCCTTGCGGTGGCAGTCGCCATCGATTACGGCCCATTCTGAGATCATCACCAGCGCTACAACCAGAATTAAGGAGGACCGATGAGCCAGCTCTTCGCGTACGATTATTCCGGAAATCCCTTTATCCTGTTCGGGACCGGGCATCTCATCGCCCTGGCCGTCATCATCGCCCTGAACCTGGCCTTGCTCGCCTTCCGCAAGGCCTCCCCCAGGGCGCGCACGATCACCCGCTGGACGATGGCGATCATCCTATGGCTGGATGAAGCATCCTGGCATATCTGGAATGCCTACTGGGGCCACTGGACGATCGAGACCATGCTTCCGCTCCATATCTGTAGTATCTTGATATGGCTGGCAGGTTTCATGTTGGTATTCAAGAACTACCGTATCTACGAGTTCGCCTATTTCATCGGCATCGGTGGCGCGCTGCAAGCCCTCCTGACCCCGGATGCCGGGATCTACGGCTTCCCCCATTACCGAATCTTCCAGACCATGATCTCACATGGGATGCTCATCACCTCGGCCATCTACATGACCACTGTCGAAGGCTTCCGCCCGACCTGGAAATCGTTCTGGCGGGTGTTGGTCGGTGTAAATATCTACGCAGCCATAATCTTCCCTGTCAATATGCTGCTTGGTACCAATTATCTGTTCATTAACGGGAAACCGGCAACCGCCAGCCTGCTGGATGTGCTCCCTGCCTGGCCGTATTACATAATTTTCATGGAGTTGATCGGGGTGGCTGTCTTCATGCTGCTCTACCTGCCGTTCATTCTCCAGGATGCCCGGGCAAAACACCGGACCGGCTGACAGGATCCCGGTCCGCCGAGCCTGGCGCCTGCCATGGCGCCCAGCAATTCCGGCCGGCTTGCTTGGCGATATAAACCGCCTGGTCGGCGCGGTCCAACAATCCCTCAAGGTTCGATATATTCCCATCGAGACATGCTACGCCTACACTGATCGTTACCGGCACTGTAGACTGACCGGCTGCGAATGGCGCTTCCGCGCAAGCCAGTCTCAGTCTCTCGGCGATCTGGCAGGCTTTCTCCCGGCTTGTGCGCGGCAGCAGGATGGCAAACTCTTCACCGCCTACCCGCCCGAAGACATCCGATGGTCTCAGGTTTGCCTCCAATCGCCTGGCGCATTCAGTCAACACCTGATCGCCTATCGCATGGCCGTATCGATCGTTTACATTCTTGAAATTGTCCAGGTCCACCATCAACACAGCCAGGCTGTAAGGGGGGTGTTTGGAATGCGAGAAGATCCGCTCGGATTCGGAAAAAAAGTAACGCCGGTTGAAAACTCCGGTCAGGGGATCCGTGATGGCCAGACGTTCGAGTTCCTGTTCAGCCTGGATTCGCAGAGTAATATCGCGCACTGCAGATATGGTGACCGCCTCGCCCTTCCAGGTCGTGCTGCGTTGTTTGATATCTACCGGGAAGATCTCGCCGTTCATCTTTCGATGCCAGCAAAGGGGGATTTGGATGACCCGTTCCGGCGAGCGGCGGGGGAGTTGGTGGTCATCCATTGGAGCAGGCGCAATCGAGAGTTCTGGGAATTTCATCTGCGCCAACTGTACCTGGCTGTACCCGTACATTTCAGCGGCAGCCTTGTTGGCCTCCAGGATGCAGCCATCTTCCTCCCTGGCAATGAAGAGTGCGTCCGATTCAAGGTTGAAGAGGTTCCTGTATTGGACTTCGCTTTCGTGTAATGCCTCATTGGCAGCGATAAGGTCGGAGGTGCGTTCGTCGATGCGAGCCTGGAGGTCGGTGATCAAACCATTCAACTCGGAACTTAGTTTATTGAACGACCCGGTCAGGAAGCCGATCTCGTCATTGTACTTTACAGGGATGGAGATGTCCCGCCGCCCGGAATTGAGAGCCTGGACCCCCTGGAGCAACGCATCCAGGGGTCTCGCAACCCCGTAACGGAAAAGGATGGTCAACAATACCAGGATCAGCAGGCTGCCGGCAAGGATCGCTATTGCCACCGGTTGGAGGAAATCATCCAGGTAAGCACGGAAGGTGCGGTATTCATCCTGGAGCAGCCCATCCGCTCCTGAATGGAGCGGCAGCCGGGAATAATCCACCGAATCCAGTGGAGCATGCTCCGGCTTGATACCCAAAGCCCAGGCAGTAGTCTCCGGCCGGTCGTCAACAAAGAACTGGAATGGTTCCGGCAGGCCGTTATAGGTGATGGTGAAACTCCCGTCAGATTGAAGCGCGATCTGGAAGGTGTATATTGCGTTGGGTTTGTTCAACGATGGGACTTCGTAGTAGGTAACAAGGAGTTGGCTGGTTTCCAGCCGATAATATATCCCACAGTCCGGAGAACACCTGGCCGGATCGGTGTCCACCAGCAGCGCTAAAATGGCCGGGACATGTGAAAACTGGTATTGAAGGTCCTTCCAATCCAGGTTCTCGCCCATGGTCAACGCGCCCATATTCGAAATGTAGATGGTCTGGTATTCCCGGCCCAGGAACGGAAAGGGAAATTGGACCGGCATTTCGAATGTGCGGTCGGCAATACTCACTACCGACATGATATCTTCGCCGAAATCAGGATCAAAATCGAATGGAACTTCAGCCAGTTCATAGCCCCCCTGCCCATCGGGTGTGAATTGGATCGTGCGCTGGTCGGGGATATTGGGTACATAGCGGTCTGCATAGGATGGCGCGATCAACCAGCCAACGATCCCAAAGACGGCCAGCAGGCTGGTCAACATGATCCCTGAAAACTTTCCCGAGAAAGAGGTCTTCTCCGGCTGTGAGGTAAGGTAAACCAATGTAAAAACCAGGAGGGCGAACAGGATGCCGACCGACATATTGATGTGGTAGAAAGGGGTCGATATGGCATATACAGCCCGTCTTTCGTTCAGGAACGCCAGCCAGACCGGGATGATGAAGACCAGCGGGAAGCGCCGGCTGGCAGGCAATTTCCAGTTTCGGATCGCCCCCCGGATGAAAACGATCAATGTCCAGCCAAAACCCCAGATGAGCGGCCTGTCCATAATCGGCTCGCGGAAAACGACATCCCCATCGCCGAGTAACTGATAACGGGATACTGCCGTCACCGCCTCCCAGGCGAAATATGACATGGTCAGGATGAATGCG
>VGNO01000167.1 GCA_016865985.1 Chloroflexota bacterium
AATCCACCACGGCAATCTGATCAACCCGTAGGAGAATCGGCATGAAGATACGCGTTCCAAAATGGACGATTGGACTGATCGGTCTGATCGCGGTTATCATCCTCCCCGTCCTGTATTTTCTTCCTGAAAGTCCTCAAAAAACCGATCCGGCTCGTTATCTTCCCGAAAAGCCGGTGCATGTCGATCATAAGGATATCGTGGAAGGCGAATTCGCCAGCGGGCAGGACGTGACCCGCGCCTGCCTCGAATGTCACGAAGACGCCGCCACCGACTTCATGAAAACCACCCACTGGACGTGGGAATCCAAGGCCTTCGACGTTCCCTGGCGCGATGAGAATGTGACCATCGGCAAGATCAACCAGATCAACAACTTCTGCATCGGCTCGCAAGGTAACGAAGTGACCTGCATGGCATGTCACGCAGGCTACGGCTGGGAGGAAGGCAAGGCAACGCAACAGAACAAACCTGAAAATGTGGATTGTCTTGCGTGCCATGCCGACCTTGGCACCTACGCCAAGAGCAAATATGGCAACCCTGCCGAAGACGTGGACCTGCTCGCCGCGGCGCGAAGTGTCCGCGCGCCAACGCGCGAGAACTGCGGAAAGTGTCACTTCGATGGCGGCGGCGGTAACGGCGTCAAACACGGCGACCTCGACGAAAGCCTGTACTTCCCGCGCGAAAACAACGACATCCACATGGGCGGTGACCTCAACATGCAGTGCACCGACTGTCACTGGACGGAAAATCACCAGGTCCTCGGGCGCATGCTCGCCGACAATTACGCCATCGATCCCGCCGAACAGGTCTCGTGCGAACAGTGCCACGTGAACCAACAGCACGAAGACCAGCGCATCAACACGCACCTCTCCGCAGTCGCCTGCCAGACCTGCCACATCCCTGCCCTGGCGCTCGAAGACCCCACCAAGGTCACCTGGGACTGGTCACAGGCGGGTCAGGAGGGACGCGAGGACGACCACTTCACCTACCTCAAGATCAAGGGCGAGTTCACCTACGACAAGAACTTCGCTCCCACCTACCTCTGGTTCAACGGTAACAACGAATACCGCTACATCCTCGGCGACAAAATAGACCCGAACGGCATCACCTACATCAACAAACCCGCCGGCAGCATCGGCGACCAGACCGCGAAAATCTTCCCCTTCAAAGTCCACGTTGCCAAACAGCCCTACGACGTGGTCAACAAGTACCTGCTCCAGCCCATCACCTCCGGCGAGGGCGGTTACTGGAGCGTCTTCGACTGGGACCAGGCGTTCGAACTTGCCACCCCCATCACAGGCCTGAACTACAGCGGCGAATACAGCTTCACCGAAACCCACATGTACTGGCCGACCACCCACATGGTCCAGCCCGCCGCCAACGCCCTGCAATGTGACTCCTGTCACGGCAACAATGGACGCATGGACTGGGAAGCCCTCGGTTACCCCGGCGACCCCATCGAATGGGACGGAAGAGAATAAACATAGGATATGCCCATGGAACGAAACACTCTCATCATCGCAATCGGGATGCTCATCCTCGCCCTCGTTCTCGGAATTGGAACGGCTCTCGCCTCGCCCAGGCCTGCCCCGGCGGAACAAGCCTCTCCCCTCCACCCGGACTTTGCCCTGCTCGATAAAAACGGCGGAAACGTGCTCAACACTGGGAACGCAGTCTCCACCATGCAGACTTGCGGACAGTGCCACGACACCGAATTCATCCAACAACATGCCTTTCACTCCGACCTCGGCTTGAGTAACTACCAAAATACATCTGAATTCAACGCCAGTGCCGGCACCTTCGGAAAATGGGACCCGCTCACCTACCGCTATCTCTCACAGACTGGCGATGAACGTCTCGACATGTCCACAGCCGAATGGCTCATGCTCTACGGCGAACGCGTCGTCGGCGGAGGACCCGCAGAAGAGTCGCGCAGCGGAAAAGACCTCGAGTCGCTTTCAAGCAGTACCGGCAACTACGAGACTGCCATCCTGAACACGGATGGCAAGGTCGAAGCCTGGGACTGGCAAGCCTCCGGCACGATGGAAATGAACTGCTTCCTCTGCCACCTCGAAACGCCCAACACCGAAGCGCGCGTGGAGTTCATCCACACCGGCGCATTCGGAGCCTCCAACACCGCCACCCTGCTCGGACTCAACGTCGTGGACTACGACACCTCCACCGACACATGGACATGGAACCCAACTGCTTTCAACGAACTCAACGAAGTCAAAGCCGAGGTCATGAAGATCCAGGACCCGACCAATGCCAATTGCGCAACTTGCCATGGCGAGGTCCATGAAAGCGCCGAACCGCTCGTCTACGACGCCTGCAACCTGGACTACATCCAGACCGCAACAACAGGACAGGTGGTGGCTCCGCAGAAAATCTCCGCATCGGGCGTCAACCTGAGCGGCAAAAAAGACATCAACCGCTCGTGGGATATCCACGCGGAGCGCCAACTGCAATGCACCGACTGTCACTATGCGCTCAACAACCCCGCGCACGCCTACGAGGCGCTGGGCAAGAATCCCGCCCACCTCGTCTACGATCCTCGCTCGCTCGAGATCGGCGAGTACCTTGAACGTCCCGACCATAACTTCGCTCGCGGCGTCAGCGCACAATACAACGCCGACCCCGAAACCGAAAGCACCATGCGCCGCTGTGAAACCTGCCACGATACCAGCAAGTCACACGCGGACTGGCTCCCCTACAACGACCGTCACATGCAGGTGATCGCCTGTGAAACCTGCCACATCCCGCAGATGTACGCGCCCGCCTACTCCACCGTGGACTGGACGGTCCTGCGGCTCGACGGCTCTGCCCGCTCCGAATGCCGCGGCATCGAAGGCACAGACCCCGTCGCCAACCTCGTCACAGGTTTCCAGCCCGTGCTGATGCAGCGCACAGACGTTCAAGACGGCAAGACCCTTTTTGCACCTTACAACCTGATCACATCCTTCTTCTGGGTCTATGACGACGCGAACGGGAACGTCCGCCCGGTTCGCCAATTGGACCTGGAGGCTGTCTACCTCCAAAACGACAATTACTCCGCCGACATCCTCTCCGCCTTCGACGCCGACAGCGACGGCAAACTCTCCAACGCAGAACTCGTACTCGACACCGCCGCCAAGCAGGAACTCATCGCAGGCAAACTCGCCGTGCTTGGCTTGAATAACGTCCGCATCCAGGGTCAGGTACAACCTTACTCCATCAACCACAACGTGGGAGACAGCAAATCCGCCACGAATGATTGCTCCACCTGCCACAATACCGAATCGCGCGTCACCCGACCCATCCTGCTGGCAGGCTCTGCCCCCGCAGACATCACGCCCGAATTCGTCAGCGGAATCAATGTCACTGCAACAGGAACAATCGTCAGCGAGGATGGAGCGCTGTACTACAGTCCCATCAACGAGAACGACGACACGTACATCTTCGGTCACAACCGCATCGCGTGGATTGACTGGTTCGGCGCGTTCCTCTTTCTCGGCACGGTTGCGGGAGTAGCGGGTCACGGCACATTCCGGTTTATCGGGGTGCGCAGGCGCGGATTGCCCAAGGTCAGGACCCAATCCACGTACATGTATGAAGCGTACGAAAGGTTCTGGCACTGGCTCCAGACTGCCGCCATCGTCATCCTCCTGCTGACCGGGCTCATCATCCACCGCCCAGACCTGTTTGGAGCGTTCTCCTTCCGTCACATCGTCACCATCCACAACGTCCTGGCGGCGCTCCTTGCCATCAACGCCCTGGTCTCGATCATGTGGCACGTCATCAGCGGCGAGATCCAGCAATACATCCCACACCCCTACGGCTTCATCGACCAGATGATCGCGCAGGCAAAGTACTACATCCAAGGCATCTTCAAGCACGAACCGCATCCGTTCCACAAATCCAAACAACGGAAATTCAACCCCCTGCAAATGATCACATACGTCGGCTTGCTGGGCGTCCTGCTGCCCCTGCAGGGACTCACCGGCATGATGATGTGGCTCGTTCAAAAAGTCCCAGCCATTCAAAACTGGTTCGGCGGACTTCCATTCCTGGCTCCAATGCACACACTCATGGCGTGGCTGTTCGCGTCCTTCATCGTAGGACATGTCTATCTCACAACCACCGGCGCAAAACCCCTTGAAGCCATACGCGGCATGATCACAGGCTGGGAAGAGATCGAAGTGCCCGAACACGAACAGACAAAAGATGAAGAGAAAAAAGCCGAAAAGGAGAATTAATATGACAACCGCTCCTGTAACAAAAAAGAATCCCGCCAGGCGGAATGGCGCTATAGGCGCTCACATTTTCAAACGCCCCGAAAAGCCGTACCTCCATCCGTATCTGGGCGGGGTGGTGCTTGGAATCGTCCTGTTCCTCGCATTCTTCCTGACCGGCAACGGACTCGGCTCCTCGGGCGCCACCAGCCGCATCGACGCGCTGATCGCTGACACCATCTCCCCCTCGCACGTGGACAACAATCCTTATTTGCTGAAAATGGCGGGCGGGGGTAGAAATCCGATGGACGATTGGATCGTGCCGGTCTTCTTCGGCGCCCTGCTCGGCGGATTTTCCTCCGGCTGGCTCAACGGACGCCTTAGATTCATGACCACCAAAGGTCCGCACATCTCCGACCGCACCCGCTGGCTGATGGCGTTCCTGGGCGGAGTGTTCTTCCTGTATGGCGCCCGCATGGCACGCGGCTGCACGTCCGGTCAGGCGCTCTCCGGCGGCGCGACACTTTCCGCTGGTTCGTGGGTCATCATGTTCGCCATCTTCGGCGGCGCGTACGGACTCGCCTACTTCGTCCGGAAACTCTGGAACTAGGAGACCATCATGAACTTCCCTCTCCCTGAATTTATCGCCGTCAGCGCCGCCAACCCGTGGACTTACGTCCTCTTCGGGCTCATTGGCTTCGCCTTCGGCTTTACCCTCGAATCGTCCGGTTTCGGCGACTCGCGCAAACTTGCCGCACAGTTCTACTTCACCGAACTGACCGTGCTCAAGGTCATGTTCACCGCCATCGTCACCGCCATGGTCCTGCTCTTCGGCGCGGTTGGACTCGGCTTGCTCAATTTCAGCCAGGTCTGGGTAAACCCGACCTACCTGTGGTCCGGTCTCGTCGGCGGGCTCATCATGGGCGTCGGTTTCATCGTCGGCGGCTTTTGCCCCACCACCTCGCTCGCCTCCGCCTCAACCGGCAAGATCGATGGCATGTTCTTCATGTTCGGCGGCTTCTTCGGCGCGGCGATCTTTGCTGAGACCGAGCCCTTCTTCACCAACTGGTACAACAATTCAGGCTACTACGGACGTGTCACTCTCGACCAGGTCTTCAACCTGCCCATCGGCGTCGTGGTCCTGATCGTCGTTTTGATGGCGCTCTTCATGTTCTGGGGCGCGGAACAACTCGAACGCATCGTCGGGAAAAAGGACATGAGCCGCGAACCGAAGATCCGCCTCGTCGGCGCCGGTGCGCTCTTCGTCCTCGCCTTGGCGGTCGTTTTCATCGGCTCTCCCTCGCTCGAACAGCGTTACGACAAACTCACCTTCACCCGCACCGAGACCATCCCGCAACTCGAGGGGCAGGAGCCCATCGTCAACACCCTGACCTACTCCGCCGACGAAATGCTCTCCAACCGCCTCGTCTTCATCAGCCCCGCCGAAGCCTTCAAGGCAAAATACAACCAGGCCATGAACCCGGTCTACCTCGACGTGCGCTCCGAAGCGGATTACAACCTCTATCACCTCGATGGCGCGATCAACGTGCCGGCGGAACTGGTCGAAGAGGTCATCCCCACCCTGCTCACCGAGCCGTCCGCCAATACCGTTTTCATTTTAATGAGCAATGACGAAACCGCCGCCGTTGTTGCGTGGAAATTATTCACGGGGTCAAGCCTGAACAATGTGTATATCCTTGAGGGAGGCATAAACAACTGGATTGCATTTTTCGGGGGGAGTGAAGAGGGGTTTACCCGCAATCCGTTGGCCGGAGAAGATCAACTGGCATACCTCTTTACGCAGGCTCTTGGCGATCGTTACGAGTCCTGCTCGCCCGATCCAATTGAAAATGAGGACCTG
>VGNO01000168.1 GCA_016865985.1 Chloroflexota bacterium
CGTCAGCGGGCGGCGCCAGCCCCGCACCTCGACCGGCAGGTAGGCGACATGGCCCACCGTGAAGGCGACCTCCTGCGGCGCGAAGACCAGGCGTAATCGGTCCCCGGCGTCATCCAGGATGATGGCAGGCAAAGCCGGGGCGGAGGGCGCGACGTAGGCGAACGAAAGCGCCAACGGCAGCAGCGCCGCGCCGGCCGACAAAAGGAAACGGTTCATCTGCCGCCTCGCTTTCCCGATGCCCGCTGCCAGATTAATCCGAGCAGGGCCAGCGGGAGGATCGCCGCGCCGCCGCAGATGCCCGGCTCGCCGGCCGGCGCGTCTGTGGGCGCAGGCGATGACGGAACGGCGGTCGCGCGCGGCGCGGAAGGCGGCGGCTGGCCGTCGAGATCGAGGCGGAAGACGCCCCCGCCTTCGCTGGCGGCATACAAATGCAAGCCGTCGTATGAGATCGCCAGAGCGTTCACGCTGCGCATTGACAATCCATTGTTGATCGCCGTCCAGGTCCGGCCGCCGTCCAACGAGCGATATACGCCGCTGGAGATGTCTGCCGCGTAGATGGTGCTCGAATCGGCCGGATCGAATACGATGGATGTGATATTGGCTTCGGGAATCAGACCGGTTGCAGACGTTTTCCACGTTTCGCCGCCATCAACACTCAAAAAGAGCGACCTGCGTTCGAAACCAGCCAGGATGATAGCCGGATCAGCGGGATCGATCGCGACCGCAGCCCCGCCGGTTTGGGGCAGTTCGTCCTGAACCTGCTGCCAGTTCTGTCCCCCGTCTGTTGATTTGAGCAGGCCGTAATTGGAGGATGCAGCATAAACGACCTGGGAGTCTCGTGGGTCAACCGCAAGCCCAAAGATACTGGCATCCCCGGTGAAATCGCCGTTCGCCGGCGACCAGGCAATCCCGCCATTGTGCGAAACAAATATCCCTGCTCCTGGTTGGTTTGCGTCGAACGAGCCGGCGGAAAAATACCCGGTGGAGCCTGCGTACACGATATTGGGATCCGAGGGGGCGAAAACGATGACGCGCCAGCCAATGCGCTGCCCGCCGAGTTCGTAAACGGACAGCCATGTCATCCCGCCATCTTTGCTGTCAATGAGGATATTGCCCCAGTTGGTCTCTGCCACAAGATGGTTTGGATCATCCGGGTCAATAGCGACCGCGTTCCATTCCATCGAGACGACCGGAGGATTGCTCAACCCTGTCCAAGTTGTCCCGCCATCGGCGCTGACGAAGATGCCGCTGCGGGCGGCGGCGATGACGCGTCCCGGCCGGGTTGGATCCACGGCAATGGAGCGCACCTGGGCGCCGGTGTAACCGCGGCTGGCATCCACCCAGGTCCGGCCGCCATCCTCGGAGAGGAAATTTCCGCCGCCATATTCGTTGGCGAAGATGCGGTCGGGATTGCGCGGGTCCACCTGGAAATCGATCGGGAAGCCGGCGCGAATCCCCGGAGAACCCCAGCCGCCGCCCTCACCGCCGGCAACGCGCTCCCAGGTCGCCCCGCCATCTTCGCTGCGATAAATGGATTCCGCGCTTCCGGCATAGGCAATGGATGGATCGGAGGACGAAAATTCCACCGCCTCGATATTTTCACCGCCCAATACATGCTCCCATGAAGCCCCGCCGTCTTGCGAGAGGTAGACTCCCGCAAGTTCGAAATACTGGTTATTGCCCGTCCCGGCCAGCAGGATGTCCGGGTTGGCCGGGTGCATGAACAACGAACCAACATACAGGTTGTTCAGGCCGTTATTGATATGCCTCCATGTTGCGCCGCCGTCGGTGGATTTGAGCACGCCCTCCCCGCCGGGGTATCCCGCCTGTGGATCGGAGTTGGCCGCCTCGCGGTCGAAGATGCCGGTGGATAGATAAAGCACACGCGTGTCGCGCGGGTCAATCCAGATATACCGCGCCAGGTTGTTGCCGCGCCAGACGGCTGTCCAGTTTTCGCCTCCGTCTGTTGTTTTGTAGACCACGCCGCCGGTCATGTCGAACTCGCGGCCGCTGCGGGGTTGTCCGTTATTCCAGGCCCACGAGGATAGTTCCGCGGCGGCGTAGACAACGTTCGAGTTGGTTGGGTCCACCGCAAAGCCCCGAAACGTGATGCCTTCCTGCTCGATAACACCCCGCTCTTTTCGGTTCCAGGCGCCGCCGCCATCGGTGGATTTGAAAATACCGCGCGTATATTGCGTTCCCACCCAGACGATGTCTGGATTGACAGGGTCAATGGTCAGGCAGAAGATCGGGATGGCGTCACCCGTTCCGCCCGTCCGGACCGTTATTCCTGTATTGGAAGGCTGCCAGGTCACGCCGCCATCCGTGCTCATAAAGACACCCGCCCAGGCGTCGCTCACGAGCATGATATCGGGATTATCCGGCCTCATGCGGACATCGTAGCCCAGCCCTCCCAGCGGGCCTCCGGTCCGCACCCAGGCCAGGCTGGAGGCGGGGAGGCGGGTCGCGGTGGGACCGGCAGCCGCGCCCGTTTCCACGCGGATGTCGTCCACGTAGGCTTGTGAATCATCCAATGTCTCGAAGGCAAAGGAGCCTCCCGCCAGCGGCTGCGGATCGGTGTATGACCACTCCCGCGTCCCGTCCACCAGGAACTCGACCGTGCTTCCCTGCATGACGATTTCCACCTGGTACCAGCGGTTCGGGCTGTGCGGAGCGCTGCCGCTTGCCAGGCTGTTGTGGAACTCGTCGGGAAAATACTGCTTGTTCAGGTCCGAGCCGTCGGCGTCGAAGCCGATGAAATACCGGCCGGCGTCGGTCAGCCGGAGGACGAAGTGAACCCTGCCCCCCAGGAGTTTGACCCGGAACGATAGGCGCATATCGCCCGTGAAGGATTGGTTGGAACGCGCCCAGGTATGCCCCTGCCCGGAGAGAACGCGGTTGCTGCCATCCAGCGTCACCCGCCAGCCGGATTCGAGTTCCCAGCCTTGTGCCAGCCCGTCCTCGAAATCCTCCTGGTAGTCATACGCCTGCGCGCGGACGCTGCCTGGCGGCAGCAGAAGCGCGAGCAGAACGAACAAGGCCGCGACTGTTGAAACAATGCGAAGGGTTTTCATGGATTCACCTCTCCCTTTCGTTTGACCAGCCAGGCAAATGCAGCAATAGCCAGCGGGAGAACGAGCACATTGCCGCAGATACCCGACCTGCCGGCTGGCGTTGCTGATGCGGTGGATAGAGGAGGCTGGATGGGACTCAAAGACGGTACTTCTCCCGGCTGGAGAGGAGTGCCAGTGGGCATTCCCAACCGCCAGACTCCTGCGCCTCCGCTGCCTGAGGCGGTTCCGGCGTACAACACCGTCCCGTCCTGCGAGAGGGCCAGGACCTGGACATCGGAGCGTCCCATGCCGTTGTTGAGGCGAGTCCAGGTATCGCCCCCGTCGGTCGAGACGAAGACGCCGGAGAGTTTCGATGCGGCGTAGATCACGCCCGGCCGGTTGGGATCGGGAAGCAAGTCCACCACGGGCTCGTTGGGATCCATACCGGCGGAAGCCTGCTGCCAGGTCGCGCCGCCGTCCTGGCTGCGCAGCACCGCGCCCGGCTCGCTGGCAAGATAGAGGGTCTGCGCGTCAAAGGGATCGAAATCCACATCGTAGATGACTGGCGCAGTCCGCAGGGACATATCAGGATCCAATGCGCCGGCGCTGAGCGCCGCGCCAACCACGGCAGATATATGCTGCCAGTTATCCCCACCATCCAGGCTGAGATAGAGGCCTACGCCCGTCCCAACGTAGACGGTGCCCGCGTCCTGCGGGTGAACCGCGACGCGCAGGATCGAGGCCTCGACAAAAGGCGCGGTCAGTTGTTCCCAACTGCGGCCTCCGTCACGCGAGCGGTACATTCCCTTTTGCGGGAAGTGTTCGCGGCCCGGTGTCTGGACACATAGATTGTAATTCCCCGTACCGCGGCCCAACTGGCAATTGGGATGGCTGTAGCCCAGGTAGACCGTTTGCGGATCAGAAGGCGCAATGGCGAGAGTGGCGCCGGGGGATAGTGGGTCAACCGCAGGATTTTCGATGTTGAACGTTCGCACGGTTTCCCAGGTCACGCCGCCGTCAATGCTGATCTGAACGTCACTGGCGCCGGAGGCGGCCAGTATGCGCGCCGCGGAACCATCGTCGGGGACAGTCATGGCAAACGCCGCGGCTGGAAAGCCCACGGTCGAGGTCCAGTTCACGCCGCCATCGTCGCTGCGGAAACCGTTGGCGAAGACGGATTGGCCGGACCCGGGAAGAACCAGCAGCACGCGCACTCCGATGCCGGTGTAGCCGCGCGTGGCATCCACCCAGGTTTCGCCGCCGTCAACGCTCAACATGTTTCCCCCGCCGTAGGAATTCTGAAAGATACGGTAAGGATCGCGCGGGTCCACTTGAAGGTCAATGGGCAGCAGGCCTTTCCGCATGGAGGTTCCCAGGTAGAAGTTCTGCCAGGTCTGCCCGGCGTCGTCGCTGCGGTAGATGATGCTCTCGGCTGCGGCGTACCACACATCGGTGTTGCTTGCGGCGATCTCCACAGCGTCCATGCCCATCCATTGCTCCCTGCCCAGCACTTTCTCCCACGTGTCACCGCCATCGTGCGTCACGTAGACGCCCTCCCCGCCGGGGTCGGCAGGGTAGGTCACGGCGGCGATGAGCGTATCGGGGTCTTCGGGGTGCATGAACAGGCTGGGGATGTAGAGGCCGCCGAGGCCGTTATCCTGGTCGAGGACGGTCCAGGCCTGACCGCCATCGTCGCTGCGCAGGATGCCCACGCCGCCCCACACGCCGCCGAGGATGTCCGAGTTGGCCGCGTCGCGGTCGAAGATGCCGGTGGAGACATAGAGGCGGTTGGAGTTGCGCGGGTCCACCCAGATGTAACGCGCCAAATTGTCGCCCTGCCAGATGCGCGTCCAATTCAGGCCGCCATTCGTGGATTTATATACTTCCCCGGTGACCGGCTCCATTCGGTGGTTAATATTATCAGGAGGACCGCAAGCCTGGCCGACTTCGAGCGCGGCGTAGATGATATTGGGGTCGTTCGGGTCCACGGTAATGCCGCGCACGCTGCGAGGGCAATCCTCGATGACCAGGCCATCGTCGCGCTGTTCCCACGTTGCGCCTGCGTCCGCGCTGCGATAGATATGGCCGCTGATCTGCGTGCCGGCCCAGACAACATCGTAGTCGTGCGGGTCAATGGTGGCGCAGAAGATGCTCGCCCCCGCGCCGGGGACTCTCTCTATACCCACATTGATTGGAAACCAATTCTGGCCGCCATCCGTGCTTTTGAAGATTCCGCTGAAGGCGTCGGTGACGAACATGATGTCGGGGTTGTCGGGTCTCATGCGGATGTCGTAGCCGAGGCCGCCGGGCGGGCCGCCGAGACGAATCCAGGGATCGGTCACTTGATAGGCCGGGACCCCGCTGCCTTTCGGACCTTCGGGCGTCTCCGCGTTGGACGGTTCGCCGACGACGATCTCGATCGCGCGCGTCTCCATGTGCGTTCCCATATCTACTTTCAGCTCATAGACGTGCGTCTCCGTCGGGCAAACCTCCATCTGGCCAAACTTGTCTACTGGCTCGTTGTTGAGCCTCACTTCGAAGCCTATGGTTCCATCCCAGCGCAGAAAGGTACATTCACCGGCTTGCAGGTTCGTGCGATCGGCGGTGAATGAAATTTGATTGGTCGCCGAGAGCGGCGTTGTTCCTTCACCGCAAGCGCCCAGTATCAATGTCAGGGTGAGCATTATTCCAAGTATGGAAGAGACTCTGCGTTTCATGACAAACTCCCGATATGTCCGCCTATTTTCATGGCGCGCCCAGGCGGAAGACGCCTGCGCCCTCGCTGGTCATGTACAACACACTGCCGTCGCGGGAGAGCGCCAGGCCGCGCACGGCGCGGGTCAGCAGGCCGTCGTTGAGTGATGTCCAGGTCTGCCCGCCGTCGAGCGAGAGATAGACACCGCCGTTCAATGTCCCGGCGTAGATTACCTGCGGATTGTTCGGGTCCACCACGATGGCGCTCACCATCGCCTCCGGGCTCATGCCTGAGGCTGAAAGCGCCCAGGTC
>VGNO01000169.1 GCA_016865985.1 Chloroflexota bacterium
TCGCGGATGATTTCCTCGTCGGCTGGCGGGCGGGTTTTGTCTTTCTCCATTGCTTTGGCCGGGTCGGCGCAGCGTTCGCGGAAAAGCAGCCAGACCAGGGCGCGGCCGAGCGGCCAGGGGAGGTAGCGCCCGAACGTGAAGCCGAATTTGTTGAGCGGCGTCATGCCGTCGGAGGCGCCGGGCGCGTCGGCGGGACTCGCGCCGGAGAGCGCCGCCGCGGCCAGCGCCCGGTCCGGGAGGCCGAAGGCGCAGGCCAGCGTGTGCGGTCCGCCGCCGGAGTGGCCGGCGATGTAGAATTTGCCGATGCCGAGCGCGTCGGCAAGTTGGGCAACATCGGCGGGCCAGTCGAGCAGGCGCCTCCTCGGCTGGAAGGTGGAGAGGCCGTAGCCGGGCCGGTCGGTGCAGATGAGCCGCACGCCGGCTTTGCGCGTGGCCTCGTCCGGCGGGCGGAAGAGGCGCGCCCCCGGCGTGCCGTGGAAGAAGAAGACCGGTTTGCCGCGCGGGTCGCCGTATTCGGCAAAGCCGAGGGCGCGGCCGTCTTTGAGGGTGATTGTGGTGTTCATGATTTGTTCTCCATTCTGCCCTTACCCCTGGCCGCCCTCATCCCCGGCCCTTCTCCCAATTCTGGGAGAAGGGAGTTTGCAGGCCTCAAGGATTTTGTTGAGCACCAAGGAAATATTGGTTTCGACTTCTTCGTTCCGAAATCGGATGACCCGGTATCCAAACTCTTCAAACTGGCGTGTTCGTTGTTCGTCTTGTTCTTTTTGGATTTCGTGAACGCCTCCATCAATTTCCACAACCAGTCTTTTCTCGGGACAATAATAATCAGCAATGAATGGACCGAGCGGATGCTGGCGGCGGAATTTCAGTCCGCCAAGTTGACGACCACGCAGGCGTGCCCAAAGCATTTTCTCGGCATCGGTCATTTCCTGCCGCAATTCTTTGGCACGCTGCTGAATGCCGGCTGTGGTTCGAATCCTGTGTTTGTTTTTCATGTCACCTACGTCTCCCCTCTCCCGTTCTTCGGGAGAGGGGCAGGGGGTGAGGGCAGGGTGAGGGCTACAACTTCACCTTTTCCTCCGTCAGCGCCTCGGCTTCTTCCATCGCCTCGGGACGGTTCGTGATGGGGAAGCGTCCGTTCAGCGGGCTGAGGCGCGCCCCGAGACGGGTCGGTTCGTAGATGCCCCAGCGCGTCATCCAGCGCATGCCGCCGGTCAACGCGGCGGCCTCGCCCAGTTCGGCGAGCGTGGCTTTGTCCCAACCGCCGAAGAGCCCGTAGAAGAACATGAAGAGCGGGAAACTGGGCAGGATGCCGAGGAAGAAGATCAGCACGCTGGTGATCTGGTCGCCTTTCCAGAGAAATCCATTGATGAGCGACAGGACGCCGAAATGCGCCGCTCCCGCCAGCAGCGGCGCGACCAGCGACTGCCAGGAGAAGAACCGCTGCGGGAAGCAGACCTTGTTATTGATGGCATATGCCGCGATGCCTTTGGCGAACAGTCCGATGAAGTAGGCGATGATCAGCCCGGCCACCTGGAAGCGGGCGATCAGGAACCAGGCCAGCGCCACACGGATGACCTGTTCCGAGAAGACCAGGATGGATTTGAGGTACGGCTTGTTCGCGCCCAGTTGGATGTTGTCGCCGACCCACGAGGGGAACTGCACCGCGCCCCAGATGGTGAGCGGGATGACGTAGAGGGCGGCGCGCTCGAACTCCACGCCGGTCGAGCCGATGATGAACTTGGGCGCCACCGCCAGCAGCACCGCGCCGATGAAGGCGCTCAGCAGGCCGTTGTATTTGTAGGCCATCACGCTGTAATACTGGCTCAGGATGCGCTTGCCGTGCGAGATGGCCTCCGAGATGGCCGGCATCACGCCGTCGTTGAGCGTCTGGGTGACGTTGAAGGCGAAGATGAAATTCTGCGCCATCATCCAGTTGCCCCAGATCTCGGTGTAGTTGATAAGCCGCGCCTGCGTGATGGCGATCTCCATCGCCTGCCCGAACGACCAGGCCGCCGAGCCGAGCATCTCGAACACGCCGAACCTGAAACTGGTCTTCACCACCTCCCAGTCGAAGTGAGCCAGGAACAGGACGCGGGTCCCGTAGCCGACGCGCCGGTAGAGCCACCAGCCCAGGCCGAAGGTCAGCAGTTCCGCCGCGTAAGCCGCCACGCCCATGCCGAGCAGTCCGCCCATCGCCCCGCCGAAGACCGGGTGGGCGCGTCCCCAGGAGAACATGATTACCACGAAGACCGGCTGGACGATCATCGGGAACAGCACGTTCAGCCCGATGTCGAGAAAGCGGCTGTAGTCGAGGCGCTGGAAACCGGTCAGCGCGTGGCGGAAGACCTGGTAGCAGCCGGGCAGTTGGATGAGCGCGTGGATGATGACGCTCCAGGCATATAGCGCGTAGGCCGAGCGCGGCGCCATTGTGCTCGCCAGCCCCACCACCAGCGCAACCTGCACCGCGCCCGAAAGGATCTGCCACCAGACGAATACCTGCCCGTACTGGATGCCCTTCTTTGGATCGTCCACGCGGCGCTGCGACAGGTACTTGATGAAGGCGATGCTTGTTCCCATGTCGAAGAAATTCCATGCCAGGGTGAAGAACTGCACCACCCGCCCCCAGATGCCGAGCGCCTGCGCCGAAGGCAGGATGAACGAAGGCAGGATCAAATTCTGGTAGATGATGAGCGGGATGAACAGCACCAGGCCGATGCTCAATGCCACCAGAAAGCCGGACAACGGGCGGTGGAAGCCGACCTGCTCCCACTTCGTCCCGGCTTCGCGGACCTCGAACCGGGCGCGGTCGGCGACGACTTTTTCCAGCGCCTCGGGATGGTTCCGGCTGTAGCGGCGCACAAGGATGAAAGCCAGGATGGTCGTGGCAAGCGCCAGCGCCATCACGCCCAGGATGGCGGTCCGTTCGGCGGCGTGCGGGACCGGCGAGGCCGGGTATTCGGCGAACGAGAGCGGGGTCCGCCCGGCGGCGCGTTCGACGAGATGGTAGACCAGGTAGTTGAAATACGCCCACTCCTGGATCTGCGGATTGGCGTCTCCGAGGAATGCCTGGAAGACGTAGACATTCGGCCTTGCCCGCCACAGGATCCATTCGCCGTCCTCGTAGGCCGTGACCAGCGGCTGGACGGACGAGACGGGCGTCTGCACCTCGAACCGTTCGCGCACCTGCGGCGCGCCGTTCCAGATGATCTCGCTGGTCAGCGGGTCGTCAATCGCCACCTCGGTCAGGCTGACGGCATCGTCGCGCGCGGCCAGCGTCAGCGTGACGCCGGTGACGGTCATCACGTCCGCTTCGGTCATGTCCGGGCCGAGGATCAGCGCCAGTCCCGCGCCGCGGTCCACTTGCGCCGCGGCCGTTTCCGGGTCCGGGATGACGCCGTTCAGGACGAGCACGTCAGCCTGTGCGGGGTCGTCCACGAAGGTAAAGTCTGCCAGTTCGAGGGCGGTCTTCACGCCGCCATCCGCCCCGGCATAGTAGACGCGCAGGGTGGCGTCGGCGGAGGCCGGGGTGACGGCGAGGAAGAGGATGGCGATGACGAGGAGGGGAAGGAGGAGTTTACGCATGTTCAAATCCTTTGCAACGGATTTCGCGGATTTACGCGGATTTTTCTTTGGCCGCTCCCGTGCGGATGACGCGCCGGTGTTGCAGGGAACCCGTGCCAAAGTTGAGCAGGAGCGCGAGTTGCAACCCTGTTGCCGTCAGGTAGTGGACAGCCTGCGCGTCGTGCCGGGAATTCCAGGTCGAGACAGCCTTGATCTCCACGATGAATTTTCTGTCTATGACAAGGTCCGCCTGGTACTCGCCAATCAGAAGGTCCTTGTAGGTAATGGCCAGTTTCTTTTGCGGCTCGAAGGGGATGCCGCGCAAAGTCAATTCGCGCTCCAGCGCTTTTTGGTAGACCACTTCCAGAAAACCAGGCCCCATGATTCGATGGACTTCCATCGCCGCGCCGATAACGGCGAATGTCAATTCCTTGAAAAGCAATTCGGTCATAGATCCTCCAACTGGTTTTACTTCCGCGCTAATCCGCGAAATCCGCTGCAGAGTTTTTTTCGCTCCGCTATATCTCGAATCCATTCCCGCGGATCACCTCCGCGAACCACCTCCCGCTGTCCTTCACCGTCCGCTTCTGCGTTTCGAAGTCCACGTATACCAGCCCGAAGCGCTGGCCGTAACCGAGCGCCCACTCGAAGTTGTCCATGAACGACCAGTGGAAGTAACCCTTCACCGGCACGCCGTCCTGGATGGCGCGGTGGAGTTGCGCCAGGTGATTTCGCAGATAGCGGATGCGACGCTCGTCGCGGATGCGGCCGTCGAAGTCGAATCCGTCCGGCACCGGGATGCCGTTCTCGGTGATCATCAGTTCTGGCGCGTTTCTCCCCTCTCCCTTATTTGGGAGAGGGGACGGGGGTGAGGGCTGCAAGTAGTCACGCTGGATGCGCGTCAGCAGGGCGTATAGGCCTTCGGGGAAAATTTCCCACATGCCGGAGTATTCGTTGCCTTCGGGGTGGACCTGTTCCACGCCGATGACTGGGATCTTGGCGGAGTGCTTCATAACCGCCCGTGAATAATAGTTGATGCCGAGCAGGTCGAGTACGCAGATCTTCTTCAGGTCGCCGGGCTGAATGAGGTTGCCGGTGAACGGTTTGGCGATCTTGTATCCTTCGATGGGAGTAGTGCCCTTGAGCAGCGGATCCAGCACGATGCGGTTCATGGTGGCGTCCACGCGGTCGGCGGCTTCGGCATCTTTCTTCGATTCTGTCGCTGGATACACCGGGTTGAGATTCAGCGTGATGCCAACCTTGACCGGCCGCTTCGCCTCGGCGCGGATGGCTTCGGTGGCCAGTCCGTGCGAGAGCAGGAGGTGGTGCACGGCGCGCAGAGCCGCCCCCAATTCTTTCGTGCCGGGCGCGTGCATTCCGAGGAAATGACCGGCGAATGCCGCCACCCAGGGTTCGTTGTGCGTGAAAATGACGTTGACCCGGTCGCCGAAATGCTTCGCCACGATGCGGGCGTAATCAGCGAAGGCGTAGGCGGTCTCGCGATTAGGCCAGCCGCCCTTATCCTGCAAGGCCTGCGGCAGGTCCCAGTGGAAGAGGCAGAGATAGGGTTCGATCTTGTGCTTCAAGAGGGCGTCAATCAGCCGGTCGTAGAAGGCGATGCCCTTCGGGTTGACCGGCCCTGTCCCAGCGGGCAGGATGCGGGTCCAGGCGGTGGAGAAGCGGTAGTGGCGCAGGTCCAGTTCCGCCATTAGCGCCGCGTCCTCCTTGTAGCGGTGGTAGTGGTCAATGGCAGCGTCGCCATTTTCGTCGTTGACGATTTTCCCCGGCGTGTGCGCGAACGTGTCCCAGATGGAGACGCCCTTGCCGTCCTCGTTCCATGCGCCCTCAACCTGATAGGCAGAGGAGGCGATGCCCCAGACGAAACCCTCTGGGAAATGTATTCCTGGCATTCTATTCTCCTGTGGAGGGAATTTTGATAGCACAAGCATACAGGAGAATCGGGATTAAAACAAGCGAGTATAATCACGATTATGTCGCAGAATTCGAAACGCATCCTCGACCCCGAACAAAAACCCGATGACCGGTTGGACACTACTCTCCGTCCGCAACTGCTCTCCGACCTGATCGGGCAAGAGCAGGTCAAGGAGAATCTGGCCATCCTCATTGCCGCCGCCCGCCAGCGCAAAGAGCCGCTCGACCACGTGCTGTTCTACGGTCCGCCCGGGCTGGGCAAGACGACGCTGGCGCACGTGGTGGCGAACGAGATGGGCGTCAGTATTAAAGTCACTTCCGGCCCGGCCATCGAACGCGCCGGGGATCTGGCCGCCATCCTCACCAACTTGCGCGCCGGCGACGTGCTTTTCATTGACGAAGTCCACCGCCTCGGCAAGGCCGTGGAGGAAGTCCTGTACCCGGCGATGGAGGACTACGCCCTCGACATCGTCATTGGCAAGGGACCGTCGGCGCGATCCATA
>VGNO01000170.1 GCA_016865985.1 Chloroflexota bacterium
CAGCGGACCGAAGGCCATGGTCGGGACAGCCATCCGGTTTTCTTCATCCCAGCGGGTGACAAAGCAACTATCCGCATGGAAGAGGGTCCCCATCCGGTTGACCAGCACCTCCAGCATGGTGGACATATCCTCCGCCTCCAGCGAGGCGCTCAGGATGTCGTTCAAGAGGGAGAAGAAGGCCGCGTAAGACTGGAGTTCCTTTTCGGTATTGCGGGCCTGTTCCAGGTCATGGCTGTGACGGCGGGAGACGCTGGCGAGCCAACCCACACCCAGCGCCACTACGAGCATCACGCCGAGGCCGACCGCCCCGCCATTCCGGAACATCAGGGTCCCGACATCCATGCCGGTGGTGACGATGATCAAGGTAAAAACGATGGCTGCTGTGAGGAATGTGAAGAACAAGCCGGCGCGTAAACCCATGAACCAGGAGACGATCATGGGGGGCACGACCATGATCAGTGTCGCCGCCGGCCCGACCAGCGGGCGCAGGAGCAGGAACACTGCGATGAAGAAGCCCAATATCCCCAGGCAGATGATCCAGTTCAACAGGAGGTCGCGGGTTTTCAGGATGCGAGATGGCATATCGGCGTTGGGAAACACGAAGAACTTCTCGGGGAACGGGTATTTTCCGGTGAGTTCTCCGTGATCCTCGGGGAGGATACGTACATTTCCCTACCAGTGTATCGAATAATCGACCCGGTGACGATTTACAAACAGTTTACAGGTTTACGAGGTTGGGATCCATGATGTATTGCCACCAGTTGTGGGCCACCCCGGCGCTGCGGCCGGCAACCTTGGGGAGACGCTCGAACCACCACCTGTGATGCAGGCGCATATCCCCGCCACCCCATTCGGAGGCGTCCACCTCGCGCACCAGTCCCTCGAATGCCGGGAACCTGAGCCAGTCGTCGCAGCGGCTGGGGACCTTGCGCATGTTCCCCCAATCGTAGTCCCTCTCGCTGTTGGGGGCAAAATGGATATTGCCCACCTCCGCCTGGCCTGGGGCGGCTTTATCGTACCGGGTGAAGCGTTTATACAGGTTGGCCTCGCCGCTGGTGCGGGCGTAGGTTTTTTCCAGGATGGATTCGGCCCGGTGGCCGAACGATTCGAGCATCTCGCCGATGCCGCGTTCGTATGAAAACCCCATGATGACAAACCTGCGTTTGCAGGAGGCGGTATTCGCCAGCGGCGGCGCATTGCACCAGAACGCCCCCGCGCCGCCCATCGCCGATTCATAGAACCCGGCGTAAGGAAAACCGAAGACCCAGACCTCGTCGATATCCCCGTTCGCCACCTGCTCGAGCAGGTTGAACCCGGTGCGGATGGCTTCATAATCCACCGTCACCGGTTCGTGCGGCCTGCCGCCCCGCAGGACATCCATGTAGGCGGAGGGTGTATAGCGGAAACCATCCGCCAGGCGCGGGAACTCGTTGATCTCGATCCGCTGGGCGACCTGGAACTTCGCCATCCCGCTGCTGGCCTCCAGCGCCTCGGCGCTGAATGCGGCCGCCAGTTCGTCGGCGCGCCTCCAGTGCATTTTTTCCGATAGTTTCTCGCCGCTGGCCGGGTCCATGACCGGGTCGTAGATGATCAGCAGGACGCGGGAACTAATGACGCGTACCGGCTCGCTGGTGTTGTCGGATGGGACTACCGGCGGGGGGACGGGCGGGGGTGCGGCTGGTTTTGGCGGGAAGAGTGCTTGGAAAAATTCCAGCAGGGCGGCGAGGAAACCCCCGCGGTGGGAATTCGAACTACCCATCGAGCCTCCTGTCACCTAGGGCACATCGGTTGCATAATAGACCTGGTTGCCGATGCTCAGGAAGAGGTAGCGGCTGGGACTGATGGCCATGGCCGAAGCCTGCAAACCGGAAAGTTCCCGGCTCTGGTTCACTGTCGCCCGCAACTGCGCCTGGAGGTTCAGTGAATCGGGACGCGGGCTGAAACGGTAGACTGCCTGTGTGTTCGGCACCAGCAGGTAGAGCGACGGGTCGGGCGGGGAGGCAAAAGTCATCTGGGTGAAGAGGGCGTCTGTGATGGTCGGGCCGGACTGGTGGCCGGGGCGGTTGTCCACCAGGGTGGCCGGGTCGTAACAGCGGGTCGGCACCTCGTCCAGCCGGCTGACGGTGCAGATCGTGACCTGCCCGCTGGCGAAGAGCAGGTACAGGTCGTCGCGGGTGGCAGCCAGTTCGATGGCCGAGGACATCTCGGCCGGGATCTGCTCGCCGAAAAAGAAGATCGGCAGGTCGGCGTAACTGCCCTGGTAGCCGGCATAGACCCAGACGGCGTTTGCAGCCGGGTCCAGGATGTAGAGGTTGTTGGCATCGGTATCCAGGGTAAAACCGGCGATGCCCTTGAAGGAAATATCCGGCGCGGCCAGGCGGGCGGCTTGCGGCTCCTCGCCGGGCGCGCAATAGAGCAGCGCGCCGCTTCCGTCCATCGCCAGCAGGGTGGCGCCGAACTGGTTGTAGGCCGGGAGGGTGGCGATGTCGATCAGGGCGCCGACCTGCACATCGCCGAAGGTTCCCGGTCCGCATTCGAACGAAGGGTCCACTTCGTATCCACCAGCCGTCTCGAAGGCGCGCAACACGTTCCCGGCAGTGGCATTCAACAGGTACAGGTCGGTCTCACTGGCTGCCATGCGGCTGACCTGGACGGTCTTGTTCAGAGCCGGCGAAATGGCCGCCCGGAAGTTCAGGCGGATGATGCCATCCATAGTATCCAGGGCGTTTTGGGCTTCCACCCGCAATTCCTGCGATTCGGTTGTGACCTTGTAGGATTCGGCTTTATCGAGGTAATAGATGGCGCTTTCCCAGGCATGGCGGACAACTGCCGGGTCGTCCTGCCCGATGGCGCCCACCGCCGAGTTGACCGCCAACTGGTAGTTCTCTTCGTACTGGGCGGGAGTTCCATAGCGCATATAGACCAGGACGGCAACCGTCGCCACCACGAGCGGGATGGCGATGGCGGTCACCGCCAGGAATGGGCGCGTGAGAGGCGGGGACGGTTCATCCTCCCCGGGCAACATGCGCGGGAGGAAACGTTTGACGCCGGCGGATGCGACCTGTCCCATATGACGGACGGCGCGCAGGGCGCGAGCCAACCAGCCGAAGACCTGCCTGCGGCGCGGCGGGACCGCTGGCTGGGCGGGTTGACTGTCGCCAGCCTGCGACTGGCGGATGAAACGGCTGGCGGGGCGCTGCGCCTTTTCTTCCGCCTGTTCCGCCGGCCGGGCAGGTGCGCGCTGAACAGCAGCGGCCGGGACCAGCCCCTCCGGCTCCCCACCAGCAACCGCGGGTGGGGGAGTGCGCTGTACGCCTTCGCTCCCGGCAGCCGATTGCGACAGGATCTGCGCCATCCGCCGGGCGGGGGAGACGGGACGTTCCTCAGCCTGGCCCTGCGCGGCGGGGGCGGAAACCGGCGGCAGGTCCGCCCGCCGATCCGGCGCGGGTTGCGGGGGGAGCGCCTTCAGGAAGGAGATGTTCCCGTTCCCGGCCTGCGCCTGGATGATGGCGGCATTCAGGTCATCCTGGTTGGAGGCCAGCAGTTTCCGCCGCAAGGCTTCCAGGGAGGCGCCGCTGCGTTCAGCCTGGAGGGCGGCCTCCCAGCCGGCAGGCAGGTGCGGGCAGAGCGCCAGCAGGTCGCCCGGTTCCAGGTCGGTTTGCGAGAAGAAGACCGGCGTTGTCTGGCTGGCGCCCAGTCCGCGACCGGAAATCTGGGCGTCGTGGAAGTGGCGCGCCTGGGCGCCGATGTGGAAGACGTGGGTCGGGCCGCACTGCACGAGCACCAATTGGGCGCCGCGTAACGAACCCAGGATCAGCCGGCCAACGGTATGCTGGCCGCGCCCAGTGGAGCGCAGGTTGAGGCTGACCAGGGATTGGTTGAAACTTTCCGCCACGCGTCGCATGGCCGATGTCAGCGAACCGGGGGTCTGGTAGAAACGTTCGACCAGCTGGCCGGTGAGACGGTTGTAATCGGTGGAGGAAAACGGAATATTCCCCGAGATCGCCAGATACAGGATCAGGCGGTCGTCCTCGCGCCCGCGGGCGCATTTTTTTGGCGGGTTGAGCGCTGTCAGCCCCGGCAACGTGGGCCACTCCTGGCCGCCCAGCCGGTAGAATGGAAGCAGGTTGAGGTCTAGTTCGCCGGTCACGGGTTCATTATACGGTAAAATTCGTTACCCTACCAAGCGGAGCCTTTATGGACTTCCAGTGGATACAAACCCCCTCCGGCCTCGACGCCCTGGCGCAGGAATGGAACCCCCTACTCTCCGAAAGCGTTACCAACTGCCCCTTCCTGCGGCATGAATACCTGCGTGCCTGGTGGGAGACGCGCGGCGGCGGGGAATGGCGCGGCGGCGACCTGGCGATCGTTACTGCCCGGCGGGATGGGGGGCTGGTCGGGGCTGCCCCCATGTTCCTGCATGGTGGAAGGCTGCTGCTGCTCGGCTGCATCGAGATCTCGGATGTGCTCGACCTGCTCGTCCGCCCGGCGGAATTGCCGGAATTCACCGGCGGCCTGCTCGACTTCCTCGTCCGTCCGGGACCTGTGGCCTGGTCGGCGCTCGACTGGTACAACCTGCCCGAGGCCTCCCCCACGCTGGCCGCGCTGGAGACGGCCGCCAGGCAACGCGGCTGGTCCTATGCCCGGGAAAAACTCCAGCCATCACCGTACATCCCCCTGCCGGGCGATTTCGAGACCTACCTTTCCGGCCTGGACAAGAAGCAGCGCCACGAAGTACGCCGCAAGATGCGCCGGGCGACGGAATACGTGAAACCCGTCCGCTGGTATATCGTGGATGATGAAGCATCCCTTGCATCTGAAATCAATGCCTTCATGGACCTGATGGCGCACGACCCAGCCAAGGCCGCTTTCCTGACCGACGCCATGCGTTCCCAGTTCCATTCCTCGCTGCTGGCTGCCTTCCGCAACGGCTGGCTGCAACTGGCATTTATGGAAGTGGACGGCGAGAAGGCCGCCGCGTACCTCAATTTCGATTACGACAACCGCATCTGGGTCTACAACTCCGGTCTCGACCGGCGCTTCATGGAACTATCGCCCGGCTGGGCGCTGTTGGGCAACCTGCTCGAATGGGCCAACCAGAACCGGCGGCGCGAATTCGACTTCATGCGCGGCGGCGAGGATTACAAGTATCGCTTCGGCGGGGTGGACCGTTTCGTGGTGCGGGCAATCGTTGGGAAGGGCGATATGGCTGTAGCAAAGTCGCTTGACAAAAGATAAAAAATAGGTAACTGCCTACCCTGCGAGTAGGGTGACTGGTTGATAAGCGAACAGATTCCGCAAGACAGAGAAGACATTTCTCTCCTGCTTGCGGCAAGTGGAAATCACAGCTTGCAAGCGGGCATACACATTAGCCCCTTGTCCTGTGCGGAAACAGCCGCTCACTTTCTGCTTGACCTTTGCCGGACGCAGGTCACGTTCAGCCTGATTATTGGTGAACGGTACGCCTTCCACCAGTGCGAAAGCCAAGACGGCATCTTCATGCTGTTGCAAGCGTCGCAACAAGTTCCGTCCGGGTGTGTTTTTGGGACGTCCTTTCCCTGCTTTCGGTTGCGGCGGCGGTTCTTCCTGCTCGGCTTGGGAAAGGATCTGGCGATACTGCTGACGAGCGTCTTCTGCCTCCTGCCCTTGCAACGGACGCTCGCGGTCGTACAAAGCGAACAGAAATGCTCGCATCGCTACGGCCCATGACGAACGATCTTCGATCAGCGCTTGCAATTCCCGCACGATGTGCGCCCCACATAGCCCATGTTGAGACTGGGTAAACTCGAAGTAAGCCGCCAAACAGTCATGGATTGCATGACCAGTAAAGTCCTTCAACACCGACCCTTCACTGCGCAGCGCTGCTTTGCCCCGCTTCTCGTGGACAAACAGATGGGTGTACCAGGCATTGCCCGCGGTGTGCAGCCAGTGCAGTTTCCCAGCGATCCGCAGCCCCGTCTCGTCAAAATGTGCCACGTCCGCCTGTTTC
>VGNO01000171.1 GCA_016865985.1 Chloroflexota bacterium
TCCTGCCCAGGGGCGACCTGGGCTGCTACCGGCGAACCCGGCCTGCGGCGCAGCAACACCACCGGCCGCTGGCGCGAGACGAGCAGGCTGCGCTCCGCCTCATCGATGAAACAGTGCCCAGCCACGGTCTCCAGGTCGGCCATCATCAAGGCGAAGGGCTTGTCCACCCGCAATTTCCGGTATCGGAGCAGGGCGACAGCCGCCTCGTCGGTCGCATCGCAGGCCAGGTGGAATCCACCGAGGCCTTTGACAGCCAGGATTTTCCCTTCGCGCAGCAGGTCCTGGGAGGCGGCGATAACTTCCCCGGCTTCAACCACAAGCCGCTCCTCACCGCTGCGTTCCAGCCAGATGCGCGGACCGCAGGCCGGGCAGGCCACCGGCTGGGCGTGGAAACGCCGGTCGAGCGGGTCCTGGTATTCGGCGGCGCAATCCGGGCAGAGCGGGAAACCAGCCATGGTGGTGTTGGGCCGGTCATACGGGATATCGGTGATGATCGTGAAACGCGGGCCGCAGTTGGTGCAGTTGATGAACGGATAGCGGAAACGCCGGTCGGAGGGGTCGAAGAGTTCCCGCAGGCAGTCAGCGCAGATGCAGACATCCGGCGAGACGGGCTGGAAGGCGCCTGCCACCGCCTCGGAGTGGATGATCTCGAAGGCGGTGAAACCACCTGCCTCCTGCCAGGCGACCTCGAAACTATCCATGCGCGCCAGCGGCGGTAGTTCGGTTCTCATCGCTTGCAGGAATGAATCGAGCGCTTCCGGCTTCCCGTCGGCTTCGATCTCCACCCCGGCCGAGGTATTCCGCACCCAGCCTTTGAGGGCATGACGAGACGCCAGGCTGTAAACGAATGGGCGGAACCCAACGCCCTGGACGATGCCGGTGATGTGGAGGCGGAGACCGCGCAGGCTGGAGGACATGGGGTGTATTATACTTGGTCGGGTATCCCATGTATCCATCTTTGCCAGGACAGGCCTGATCCCATGCCCAAACCCATCCTCCAGGTCGGGATCGACATCGGCGGGACCTTCACCGACTTCGTCGTCCATGACCCCTCCAGCGGAAGCCTCGACACCTTCAAGCGCCTCTCCACGCCGCGTGACCCGGCCCAGGCTGTCATGGACGGGCTGGCGCAAGTCATCCAGAAACATCACCCGGAACTGGCGGTCGTCATCCATGGTTCGACTGTCGCCACCAATGCCCTGCTGGAACGCAAGGGGGCGCGCACGGCGCTGGTGACGACCCGCGGCTTCAAGGATGTGTTGCAGATCGGCCGGCAGAACCGCCCGGCGCTCTACGACCTTTCCGCCGATCCGCCCGAAGCGCTCATCCCGCCCGGGCTGCGCTTCGAAGTGGGCGAACGCGTCACCCACGACGGGACGATAACAGAACAATTGGAAGTGTGGGAAGTGGAGTCCCTGGTGGATAAGATCCACGACCAGGAGGTCGAGAGCGTCGCTGTCTGCCTGCTCTTCTCCTTCCTCCAACCGGCGCACGAGCAGGAGATCGCTGCCGCCCTGCGCCGGGCGGGACTGCTGGTCTCGGTCTCATCCGAGATCCTTCCCGAATACCGCGAATATGAACGGATGAGCGCCACGGCCGTCAACGCCTATGTCGGACCGGTCATTGACCGCTATCTCAGCCGGCTCGAAACAGAAATGCCAAAGGCTGTCCACCTGCGGGTGATGCAGTCGAACGGGGGTAATATCAGTCCCGGAGAAGCAAGGCGCTCCGCTGTCCGTTGCATCCTCTCCGGCCCGGCAGGAGGGATCGTAGGCTGCGAGACAGTCGCCCGGTTGGCGCAGGATGGTAAAGACGGGCAGGGGAACGTGAAGGTCATCACCTTCGACATGGGCGGCACTTCCACCGATGTCTCGCTGATCGACGGCCAGCCGCGCCTGACGACCGAAGCCGTCGTCAGCGGCTGCCCGATCCGCATCCCGCTATTGGACATCCACACCATCGGCGCCGGCGGGGGCTCGATCGCCCACCTGGACCCCGGCGGCGCGCTGCGGGTCGGCCCGGAGAGCGCCGGGGCGGACCCCGGCCCTGCCTGTTATGGACGCACCCCGCCGGGACGGCCGCTCCTGCCCACCGTAACTGATGCCAATATCGTCCTCGGGCGCATCCCACCCGAATTCTTCCTGGGCGGGGAAATGCCGCTCGATGCCGACCTGGCGCACGAAGCATTCGCCAGGCTGGGCGGGGATCTCCATCTCGACCCGCAACAGGCGGCGCTGGGCGTGGTGCAGGTCGCCAACGCCCACATGGAAAGCGCCCTGCGAGTCATCAGCGTCGAACGCGGCCACGACCCGCGCGACTTCAGCCTGCTTTCCTTTGGCGGCGCGGGCGGACTGCACGCCGCAGACCTGGCGCGGAGCCTGGGGATGAAACGCCTCCTGGTCCCGCCGCTGGCATCCACCCTATCCGCATTTGGGATGCTGGCAGCCGAAGTGGTGAAGGACTACACCCGCACCGTCATGCTGGACGGCGGAACAGCGATCGATGAAATCGCCAGCCTGCTCGCGCCACTGGCCGCACGCGGACGGGAGGAGGTAGGCGCCGAAGGCGTTGCGGATGAAGAAATCTCGGTCGAGTCATTCCTCGACATGCGCTATACCGGACAATCCTATGAATTGATCGTCCCATTCACCGCCAGCATCCTTGCCGCCTTCCACGACGCCCACCGGCGCCACTATGGCTACGCCACACCGCAGGCGGCGGTCGAGATCGTCAACTTGCGCCTGCGGGTCATTGGGCGCCGCGCCCCTCCCTCCCTGGCTTGTGACCCGACCGGCAGCGCTGACCCGGCGCCGGCTTTCCTGCTGACCCGCCCGGTCGTCTTCAGCAGCGGCAGCCTCCCCACCCGCTTCTATCGCGGCGAGGCGTTGCTGCCGGGCAACCGGTTGGAGGGTCCGGCGGTCATTGTCCGCCCTGATACGACCATCCTGCTCGGACCGTCCGACACCGGCAGGGTGGATGGCTACAGGAACCTGGTGGTGGAGGTGGGCGGATGAAACTCGACCCGGTCCGGCTGGAGATCTTCAAGCACCTGTTCGCTTCGATCGCCGAGGAAATGGGGACGGTCCTGCGCAAATCCAGTTTTTCCCCCAACATCAAGGAACGGCGGGACTATTCCTGCGCCATCTTCGATGCCGATGGTGGGATGGTGGCCCAGGCCGCCCACATCCCGGTCCATCTCGGCTCGATGCCGCTCTCGGTGGCAGCCGCCATCCACCGCTTCCCGGAAATGCGCCCGGGCGATGTGGTCATCCTGAACGACCCCTTCCGGGGCGGTACCCACCTGCCGGATATCACGATGGTCACGCCGGTTTTTGGCGAGGAGCCGAGTCCCTACTACGACCCACCCCTGCTCGGATATACCGCCTCGCGTGCCCACCATGCCGATGTGGGCGGGATGACCCCCGGCTCGATGCCCCTCGGGCGGGAGATCTACCAGGAAGGCCTCATCATCCCGCCTATGCGGTTCGTCCGCGAGGGGGAGATGGAGACGGATGCGCTGGAACTGATCCTCGCCAATGTCCGCACGCCCGAGGAACGGCGCGGCGACCTGCTGGCGCAACTGGCGGCCAACCGGCGCGGGGCGGAACGCCTGGCGGATATGGTCAGGCGGTACAAATGGCACGAAGTGACCGGCGCCATGTCCGCCCTGCTGGGCTATACCGAGCGCATGACCCGCAACCTGATCGCCAGCCTGCCTGACGGCATCTATTGTTTCAGCGATTGCCTGGACGACAACGGCCTCTCACCTGACCCGGTCTGGATCCGGGCGGCCGTCACCATCTCCGGCGACCGGGCAACGGTCGACTTCACCGGTTCCGCCCCGCAGCAACCGGGCAGCGTCAACGCCGTCGAAGCCATCACGCTCTCGGCAGTCTATTACGTCTTCCGCTGCCTGATCGGGCTGGATGTCCCCAACAATGCCGGCTGCCTGAAACCGATCCGGGTCATCGCACCGCCGGGCACGGTGGTCAACGCCCTTCCCCCCGCCCCGGTGGCAGGCGGCAACGTGGAGACTTCCCAGCGCATCGTGGATGTATTGCTGGGGGCGCTGGCCCAGGCCTGCCCGGAAAAGGTCCCGGCCGCCAGCCAGGGGACGATGAACAACCTGACGATCGGCGGCATCCGGCCAGGGGACGGCCGGGCTTACACATATTACGAAACCATCGGGGGCGGGATGGGCGCCCGTCCGACCCGCGACGGGCCTTCCGCCATCCACTCCCACATGACCAATACCCTCAATACGCCAGTCGAAGCGCTGGAATACGCCTATCCGCTGCAGGTGGTGCAATATGCCATCCGGGAAGGTTCGGGCGGGACCGGGAAACAGCGCGGCGGGGACGGCATCCGGCGCGATATCCGGCTCCTGGCCGATTGCCAGGTGACGATACTCAGCGAACGGCGCAGGACTGCCCCATACGGATTGGCCGGCGGCGCCCCCGGACAGTGCGGCGAGAACCTTGTCCTGCGCGGGGATGAAGAACTCCCCCTGCCAGGCAAGGGGAGTGTGGATCTGAAAACCGGGGACATCCTGAGCATCCGCACACCCGGCGGTGGAGGTTACGGAACTCCGGTCACTTGATGGCGACCGCCAGCAGGATCGTCGCCGGATGGAAGCCTGTCTCCTGAACCCGCCGGCGGAGACTCTCACCCCGCGCCTGCAACACGTCCCTGCTGGTCGATATGACCAATTTCCCGATGTATTGGTCGATGGCAGTTTCTAATTGTCCAACCGTCTCCGAGTCGCGCGGGTTGGCATCGAGGCAGGAGATATCGAATGCCTCCCAGCCACGCATATCCGACCCACGCAGGAGTTGCAACAACTGCCGGCGCGTGTAAGTCTCGCGGTGGGCGATGCCGAGGGCGGTATCCACCGCCGCCCACCAATGGTGCAGCAGTACATGGGTCACTTGGGATTCGGTCTGCCGGTCCCGGTACATCTCACTAATCCTTCAGGCAGCCGTCCAGGGTTCTGACAAAATTCCCATTCCCGGTCGCAACATCCAGGACCGAACCGCCGGATATCCTACCCAAGGCGTCTTCGAAAGTATTCACCGGCCTCATCATTGGCTGCCGGTAAGTTCTTCCTGGATGTAGGCATCCACCACCCCTTCCAGGATCTCCAGCGGCATACTGCCGTTGGCGAGCAGAAGGGTATGGAATTGTTTCAAGTCGAACTCATCACCGAGCCCATCCATCGCCCTTTGGCGCAATTCCAACATTTTCATGAAACCGATATAGTAGGAGGTCGCCTGTCCCGGCCAGACAAGGTAGCGGGCAACCTGGCGCTGCGGGATGACGATGTCGTCATTATCGAATCCGGTGTTGTTGCCGAAGAACTCCTGCGCCTGGTCGAAAGTCCAGCCTTCGTTGTGCAGACCGGTATCCACAACCAGCCGGGCGGCGCGGAATGCCTGGGCCTGGAGATATCCGAGTTCGCCATAGGGATCGCCAGCGTACCAGCCAAGTTCCCAGGCCAGATGTTCAGCGTACAAGGCCCAGCCTTCGACGAATGCCGTAAAAGTAAGTCCACGCCGGAGGGAAGGCAGAGACTCCACTTCCAGCGCCAGGGCGATCTGCAAGTGATGACCGGGTATGGCCTCGTGGTAGGCAAGGGTTGGCATGGCATAGTAGGCTTCGCCTTCCCCGCCGGCTGCTGCATAGAATGCGCCAGGCCGGCTCCCATCCACGGAACCGGGGATGTAGAATCCGCCATAGGTGTCGGGGATGACGACCACCGGCATCCGCGGGCGGATATCGAACGCCTCATCGAGGCGGGAATCCGCGTTTGCGATCAGGTTTTCGTAGGTTTCGAGCGCTTCCTGGCCCGGAACCCACCCCCCATCTTCGGCGACGCGGTCGAAAAGTTGCACCAGGGTTTCATCCTGCGGGTATCCCAGAGCGTCGAAAATAACGCGCATGGCGGTATGGATGCGGTCCAGTTCATCGAATCCCAACTGGTGGACC
>VGNO01000172.1 GCA_016865985.1 Chloroflexota bacterium
ATACCGCCGGGCGCTTGCATACCCGGTACAACCTGATGGAGGAATTGAAAAAGGTGCAGCGGGTGGCGGGGAAAGCGCTGGCAGGAGCGCCGCATGCCGTCTGGCTGGTGCTGGACGCCACCACCGGGCAGAACGCCCTGTACCAGGCGCGGGCATTCAAGGAAGCCGTCCAGGCGACAGGCGTCATCCTTGCCAAATTAGACTCATCGGCGCGGGGCGGGATGGCTTTCGCCATCCAGGAAGAACTCGGCCTGCCTATCCTCTATGCCGGGTTGGGGGAACGGCCGGAGGACCTGGCGCCCTTCGACCCGCAGGCATTCGTGGCGGGGATCATGGAATGACCGGTTGGAATTGTCAGTCCCTGGCTTATTTGATTCGATAATGGAGGAACCATGCAGGATCTGATAGAACGACTACAGACTGCCGGGGAAGTACTGCGGCAGTTAATGGTGCGTCTTTGACTTGCCAGGCAAGGAAGCGCGGCTTGCCGAATTGGACAGCCGGATCAACGGGGCGGGATTTTGGAACGACCCCCAGGTCGCACAACAGGTTTCCAAGTCCGCGGCAGGTTTGAGGAACGAGACCGACGACTGGCGCGGCTTCGAGCGTCGTTTCCACGACGCGCTGGAACTGGCGCGCCTGGGCGATGAAAGCCTGCGCGCCGAACTGGATCCGGAATGTACCGCCATCGAGCAGGAACTGGAGCAGCGTTCCTTCAAGGCCATGCTCTCGGGGCCTTACGATGACGATGACGCCATCCTGGCGCTCCACGCCGGCGCCGGGGGCGTGGACTCGATGGACTGGACCGGGATGTTATTACGCATGTTCCTGCGCTGGGCGGAGCGACGCGGCTTCACAACCGAGATCCTCGACACCACCGAAGGCGAGGAGGCCGGGATCAAGAGCGTCACGATTGCGGTCGGGGGCAGGTATGCTTTCGGGTACTTGCGCTCCGAGAAAGGTGTCCATCGCCTGGTGCGGCTGTCGCCGTTTGATTCCGCCCACCGTCGCCATACCTCGTTCGCCCTGGTGGAGGCGCTGCCGCAGGTGGCTTTGGACGATGCCGAGGCGCTGGTCGATCCGGCTGACCTGAAAGTGGATGTATTCCGCTCCTCCGGGGCGGGTGGACAGAACGTGCAGAAGAATGCCACCGCCATCCGCATCACCCACCTGCCGACCGGGATCGTCGTCACCTGCCAGAACGAGCGCTCGCAGACCCAGAACCGGGAATTCGCCATGCGCATCCTGCGCGCCCGTTTGCTACAGTTGAAGCAGGCGGAAAGGGACGATGAGATTGCCGTCCTGCGCGGGGAATACACCAAGGCCGAATGGGGCAGCCAGATCCGCTCGTATGTTCTCCATCCATACCAGATGGTCAAGGACCACCGCACCGAGCACGAGACCAGCAACACGCAGGCAGTGCTGGATGGCGACCTGGACGCGTTCATGGAAGCCTACCTACGCCAGGGCGGGTAGGATTACCGGATACCTGCCAGGAAAGGACGAACAACCTGAAAGCAAACAGAGACCGGAAGGCCAACCGGTCTCTGCGATTCATGACGGTAACTGGATGATCGTTTAAGGTGTGACTGGCGGCATCAGGTCCTTGGCTTTGACGATCACATACGCGCCCCACGACCGGTCCACGAGGGCGGACGGGCAGAAAAGTGGTTGGCCTCCGCTCCAGCCGCACTCCGGCAGGAGACCATTCAGATAGGCCTGCTCCGCCCATTTTGTCGCCCAGTAGGAAGGGACCATATCGGCGAAAATGCCGGTGGCCGGGCCGGGGAAGTAACTCTGGCCGAACATCAATTTCAGTGCAAAAACGCTGATCTGTTCCCTCGGCAACTCCGTCCAGGGGCAGAAAAGTAACGGGCTCGAACTGCAACCGCTTGTCAATCCTTCCGCATACATCCCTTCGGCCCATTTTTCAGCCCAGGGACCCGGGGCCCAGTTGTCACCGAATGTGTTCCAAGGTTCCGGCGGCGGGGTGTAACCCACGCCAAGTTCGCCTTTCAGGACCCACACCGCATACTGCGCCCGGTTCAGGATGGTGGAGGGACAGTAATTGAGCGGAGAGGAGCTGCAACCTGCGGTCAGGCTGGCATCATAGAGCACTTCGATATAATCATGGAAACTGTGGGTAAATGGGACATCCCCAAAGGTCGGAGTGCAGGGACCGAGATTGGTCATGGTCACGCTGTAGGAAGGGATCTGTTTCGGCGGGTCGTTCAACTCAGCGACCCGGACGTAGTAGGTGCGGCCCGGGATCAGGACCCGGATGTTGCAGGAGGTCTCCACGCCGGCCATGACCCCGCTGTAATCGTCGTTGTAGTAGATCGGGTTGATGAGGTCGTCGCTGCTATAGATCCACATCTTGGTGTCGGCGAACGGCACGGTCGAAGCGGTCACAATGCGCACCGAAGTCGGTTCGGTGACAGTAAACTTCATCCAGTCCACGTCCCCGACCGGGACGATGTTGTGGAGTTGGACTTCGCCGACTGCCAGTGGTTTGGCGGCGCCGGTGTTGTTATCCGGTTCATAAAGGTCAGGCGCCGGGCTGGAGCAGGCGTTGTTGACCGCATTCAGGGATGGGAGTTGCGAACACCAGTCGCCCCCGTCATCGGTGTCGGCGCTGGCGGCATTGCGGCCGATCGTCCACCCGGAGGTGGAGGGGGTGGGATTGGTCCCGGTCCAGTTGTCGCCAGCCGGCGGGGGGACGGCGGACGCGCCCCAGCGGACGAAGTCCACTCCCTGGTCGGCGCTGTCCAGCAACGCCAGGGAGCCCAACTGGTCAATATCCCACAGGTAACTCTGGCTGGTATAGAGGTCTGTGGCGGTATCGACGCCTGTGCCTTCGTTGACGATCACGAACGCGCCGGCCGCCAGGACGAAGCCGGCCGGGATGGTGTAAGTCAGCGACTGGGTCGGTTCGTACCAGGAGGCGGTCAGTTTCCAGCCGCCCAGGTCGACCGGCCCGGCTCCAATGTTGCGGAGTTCGATCCGGTCGATGTTGTCGATGTCAACTTCGTTGATGACGATCCCCGAAGCCGAGACCCGCTCGGCTGCGGCCCGGACGATCCCGGCGCTGCCGGATAAGGGCTGGGGCAGGGCAAGCGCGGCCAGGAAGGATACCAGCAGGGCGGCAATGAGCAACCGGATGATCCGGGTTTTTTGTTGGATTGGAATGGCGTTCATTCGTTTACAACCTCCGGGGCCGGAGATGGGAGACCGGCCTGATTACTATGCTCCCATATTTACTAGTCCGGGTTGGTGTCAAGGACATGGCGTGCCGGGGAATTGCGATTCGAATTGCTGGCAGGCTGCGGTGGCCGTGCCAGGCAGGTCCGGGGTGGGAGTCTCCGATGGCGCCGGGGTGGGCGTGGCAGCCGGGATCTCGAGGCAGTCGGCCGGCGGCGGGGTGGCGACGGTTGGGACCCAACCGATCTGGTTGCCGGCGCCGTCGAACCCGTTCAGGGTCTGCAAGGCCAGCAGGGTCAGGTTGGAGGCGTTCGTCCCCAGCAGGCAGTTTCCCTGTCCGCAGGCGACCATGAAGGAACGGGCGACCGGGTCGTAACTCAGTTCGAGCAGGGCTTCGGTGGTGCGCTCCACCTGGCCGATGAACCCCTCCGGGCTGAAGACGATGAACCACTGCCCGGCCGGCAACAAGGAACGGATGGAAATCCGGCCCTTGAACAGGAATAGTTCATTGCTGATCGCGCCAGCGGTGACGCCGACGGCTTTGTTGATCTTGACCTGGGTGTAGGGGTCCAGGAAGACCTGCGAGCCGTCTGGCAACTGGAAGCAGGTCTGCCCGCCCTGGCTGTAGATCCAGATCGGGCTTTCGACCGGTTGGCTGGTCGATGGGGATAGGCTGACCGGGCTGCAGCCAGCCAGGGATATGAAAAACAAGGCTGCGGTTGCATGGCAAAGCGAAGCCAATAAATACCTGTTCATCCTGGCAGGGATGCGCGATAGTTTGTGCATGATACTCTCTCCAATCGAATCTCTGTTCATTCAATAAGATTATAATGCAAGGAATGCATTCGCCTCATTTCAACACCGTATACAGTTTTATTAGGTAAGGGAAGGTATCCCATAACAACCTGAGTGGAAGCCGCCATGTATCGAGTTGCTTTTTATAGCCCGGATTCGCACGTTTGCTATGACATCGAAACCCTCGACCATCATGGAGTGGGCGGCGGGATCACTGCCCGCACCCGGATGGCGCATGCCCTGGCAGGGTTGGGATGCGATGTGGCGTTCTTCAATAATTGCCCGGAAGCAGGGATGAAATCGGGCGTCCGGTACATGCACTACCGGAATGCCAGTGTGATAAAAACGGATGTCTTCATCGCATCCACCAGTGGGGATGGACAGAACCTGGGCGGTCTGTCAAATATCCAGGTGAAGGCAAGGTTGCGCTTGTTGATGGTCCACGGCCTCCATCCGCCGCAGGGGATCGGTGAATTCCCATTCGATTACTATTATGCTGCCAGCGAGTTCGTTCGTACGAGGGTACTGGGCTGGGGGATTGGGATGGACCGGATATTCGTCGCCCCGCGTGGCGTGGTGGGGAGTAATTTTGCGCTGCCCGATGGGGAGGTCCCCCGGGATCCGTTTTCCCTCGTATACGCCAGCCACCCCGATAAAGGTTTGCAGGCCGCAATCGAAGTCTTGAAACGCCTAAGGAAGTTGGACCGGCGATACACCCTGCATTATTTTGGCGGGGAGGCGTTGTGGGGCGGCAACAACCTGCCCAAGGAGAAAGTGGATGGCTTTCAAGAACATGGGCTTATCGGGCAGGTGGAGTTGGCTGGACATCTACAGGAATGCGGTTTTTCACTCAACCTGCAGGATATCCAGGAGACTTTCGGTATGACGGTTCTCGAATCCATGCGCGGGGGGTGCATACCGCTTGCCAGCCGGGTCGGAGCATACCCCGAGATCGTCCAGCATGGGATAAACGGTTTCCTGGTGGAAGGAGACCACAGGACGCCTGCCGTCCACGATCGGGCTGCCCGACTGGTGGATGCGCTCGTACAAAACCCACCCTACGCGGCCTTCATCCGAAGGAATGCCCTACTGTACCCATTCGAGTGGAGTCGCATTGCCAGCGCCTGGCTCGGCCATTGGAACTGGATACTGAAGGACAGGATGAAAATGCCAGGATCAATGGATCTCGATGCCTGCCCTCTATGCAGGGGGGCGATTCTGCCGCTGGCCGATGGACTGCATTGCGTATCCTGCGGATTTTACCGGCGGGGACCTGCCAAGGTCGCGCCTGGCGGGAGGGTTATCTTCTCATGAATCCCGCAACAGGAAAGGCGCCCTCCCATCCCAGTTATGACAGCGCCCGCCGTCCGCCTGCTGCGCTGGAGGAACTGCGCGGCGTATTCAAATACCGCGACCTGATCTACCTGTTGGTACACCGTGACGTTGTGACGCGCTACAAACGTTCCGTCCTGGGCATCGCCTGGACGATGATCAACCCACTCGGTACGATGCTTGTGTTGACGGTCGTTTTCTCGCAGTTGTTCCATGCCATCGAGGGCTACCCGGTCTATGTCTTGAGCGGCCTGCTGGCATGGACCTTCTTTTCACAGACCACCGTCTCGTCCCTGACGCAAACCATCTGGGGGGGTAGCCTCTTCCACCGCATCTACCTGCCGCGCACGACCTTTGCCGTCTCCGCCATCGGCGCCGGCCTGGTGAACGCCTTCCTGACCCTCTTCCCGATGGCGGCCATCATGCTCCTGGTCGGGGTCCCCCTGCGGGCGACCATGCTCTTCGTCCCGGTTTCGCTAATGATCCTGGCGGCCTTTGCCCTCGGTGTCGGGTTGCTGGTCTCGACCGTGGCGGTCAACTTCCCGGATGTGGTCGAAATGTTCCAGGTGCTGCTGATGGCCTGGATGTACCTGACGCCGGTCATATACCCGCCTGAGATCATCCCCGATGTCTA
>VGNO01000173.1 GCA_016865985.1 Chloroflexota bacterium
CGGTCGTTTATGGGGACGTGACGTTCGACAGCCGCCGCGGTGGGACCATCGTGTCCACGGAAGACCTGTTCGAATACCTGGCGTTCCGTCTCCAGCCGGAACGCCTGTTGCTGGCCGGACTCGAAGAAGGCGTCTGGAGGGATTTCCCGGCGCGCACCTGCCTCATGAAGGAGGTCACCCCGCAAAACATCGAGGCGCTCGTCCCGGGTCTGAAGGGAGCCAACGGCGCGGACGTCACTGGTGGAATGGCCGGCAAGGTGCGACAGATGCTGGGCCTGGTCGAGGCGGTTCCCGGTCTGCAGGTCACGATCTTTTCAGGTGAGAAACCCGGAGCCATCCTGGAAGCCCTTACCGCAAGTCCTCCCGGCACTCTCGTCCACAATTGACAGCCCTCCCTGCGTGCGGTAGACTCACGTCTCCATGCGAGGTAAGCCCGATGTTCCATAACCGTCAACTGCTCGAAGAGATCGAAGATAAAAGCCTGGCTCCGTATGGGATGCGCAGCCGGGACTCGAAAGGCCGCGCCTACCTGGACAACGAACCGGGCTACCGCACCGCCTTCCAACGCGACCGCGACCGCATCCTCCATACGACTGCCTTTCGCAGGCTCGAGTACAAAACCCAAGTTTTTATCAACTACGAAGGCGATTATTTCCGGACCCGCCTGACCCATACGCTTGAAGTAGCCCAGATCGGGCGGACGATCGCCCGCGCCCTGGGAGCCAACGAAGACCTGGTGGAAGCCATCTGCCTGGCGCACGACCTCGGCCATTCGCCATTCGGTCACGCCGGGGAGACCGCCCTGGCGCGCCTGATGGCGGAGTTCGGCAGTTTCGATCACAATAAACAGTCGCTGCGCATCGTAACCGAACTAGAGCAACGCTATCCCGAGTTTCCCGGCCTCAACCTGACCTGGGAGGTGCGGGAAGGCATGGTGAAGCACGAATCAGAATATGATATCTCGGATGCCCGCGATTTCAATGCCGACCTGCGCGGCAACCTGGAAACCCAGATCTGCAATATCGCCGATGAACTGGCATACACCACCCATGATCTCGACGACGGACTGCGCTCGGGCATGATCACACCTCACATGCTGGAAGGTTTCGCCTTGTGGGAGATCCTGGTCCACGCCTATAACTGGCATGGCCCCTTACTGCTGGATATGGAACGGCACCGCATGATCCGGCACCTGGTCGGCATGATGGTCACCGATATGATCCAGGCGACCGACAACCGGTTGAAGGAGACCGGCGTCAAGTCCCCGCTGGAGGTGCAGCAGTTATCCTACAACCTGATAGGTTACAGTGAAGATATGCAGCGGCGAAACCGGGAGATCAAGGATTTCCTTTATAAAAAACTATACCGCCACTACCGGGTTGTGCGGATGCAAGTCAAAGCAGAGCGGATCCTGGCGGACCTTTTCCAGGCATACCGTTCCGAACCTGCCACCCTGCCCGACCACGTCCAGCAATGGATCGGGGCACGCGGCCTCGAACGAACCATCTGCGACTACATCGCCGGTATGACCGATCGCTACGCCATCGAAGAACATTCCAAATTGTTCAGCCCCATCGAAAAACCATAAGGATTAAACGCCATGCCCGAAGAGATATTTCTCACTGCCCAGGGTGCGGATAGACTCAGGACCGAACTGGAGGATCTGAAGGGATCCCAACGTGAAGCGCTCGCCATCCGGTTGCGGTCCGCAATCCAGATGGGCGACCTCTCGGAAAACGCTGATTACCACAAGGCCAAGGAAGACCAGGGGTTCCTGGAGGGGCGCATCCAGGAATTGGAGTACCTCCTGGCGAACGCCAGGATCGTGGACGAAAAGTCCCTGCCCAAGGACATCGTCTCCGTCGGGAGCCATATCACTGTCCAGGAGGCTGACTGCGAGCCGGAAGTATTCCAGATGGTCGGCGCAAAGGAAGCCGATCCGCGTAATGGGAAGATATCCAACGAATCCCCATTCGGTCGCGCCTTGATGGACCATCGCGCCGGTGATATTGTGGAAGCCGAAACTCCGGGTGGAAAAATCCGTCTGAAAATACTCAAGATCGATTAACTCATGTGTACATCATGAAACCTCCCGCCATTTTCTGGGCGGGAGATTGTCGTTTCATCGACCTTAAGGCGCTGGCGTCTTCGGCCAGATCGCCAGTTCAAGCGTCACGCGCCCGAAGAAACTCTGGGCCGGCAAGGCGCCATCGCCATATTCCATGTCGGAGATCGTTGCCACCATCTGCAGGGCGGCAGTCTCGAGATAGACATTTTTGTGGCGTTCTGCCAACACCGGCTCCCCTTTCGATTCCAACCGCTGGAAAGTAGCCACGTCATTGTAGGCGTGAGCGCTCATAATCACCTTGGTCACAGTCTGGATATCGTTCTTATCGAAAAGCCAGACCTCGAAGGCGGAAACTTTCTTCGGTTCCCCGACTCCGATCGATTCCGAGATCCCAACCCCGCACTCTCCCATAAACTCCCCGGCGGGTGAATCTACGCTGAATGAATCATCGAAGAGGTCGTCGCCCAGCATGAAGGTCGTTACGAACTGGGCGATCGGAGGTTCCTGTCCAATGGCGGCATAATCTGTCAACTCGGTCTGGCGGGTCAGTTCCCGCGCTTGCTGGGCAGGGGTCGAATCTCCCGAGCGGCGGGACATCGGCCGCAGGAAACGGACGATGAAGAAGATCACCAACCCGACGACCAGAAGGATGACCACGATCAGGACGAAACTGAAGATCGACGAACCGATCAAGCCGCCGCCAGCGGTTGGAGTGGTTGTTTCCTCGCCAGCCGGTACTGTTTCAGATGGAAAGCCACGATGTCACCCGGGGCCTGGTAACCGGGATGAGAGACGATCGTCGCCAGGATGGCCTCGGCGTTCGATCCAAGCGCCTCCCAGCGAGCCTGTGCTGTGTCGGAATTTCCGGTCGCAGCAAAGGAATCGATTGCCATCCGCAAATAATCTTCCTGGTAGGTAACGCCAAGTTTTTCCGGCGGCACGTCGCTCCATTCCACCGGCCAGATCCCCCAACCCATCAACAGCCCAAGCGCCAAGCCGCCAAGGATTGCGATCAACGCCACCGGAAGCGGTTTCTTCAGCATCACGCCTATTGAAGTCATCATATGCTCCTTGGAGATGCACAGACCAGTTGCCTGAATTATACAGCAAGATGGGCAAAGGCTCAGGCTGTATCCTGGACGAAATCGTCCACCGGGAAGGTCTCCTGGCAGTCCATGCACTGGACTTCGCGTTTATTTGCTATAACCAGCATACCCTTGCACGTTGGGCATGGATTCTGGATCGGTTTTTTCCATGACGTGAATTCGCAGTTTGGGTAATTCACACAGCCATAGAAGATGCGCCCCTTGCGGGTCTTGCGTTCGGCAATATCACCGCCATCCCTGGGACAGATGACGCCGATCTTCTCGAGCCAGGGTTCAGTATGACGGCAGGCGGGGAATCCGGAACAGGCAATGAACTTGCCATAACGCCCGTAGCGCAGGATCAGTTCCTTGCCGCAATCCGGGCAGGCGCGGCCGACCGGTTCCGGCCCGGTCTTGGTGACGGGCATCTCGGCCTGGGCTTTGGCTACCGTCCGGGCGAAGGGTTGGTAGAAGGCATCCATCACCGCTGTCCAATCGGCCTGTCCCTCGGCCACCTTGTCAAGGTCCTCCTCCATCCGGGCTGTGAACTGGAAATCCACTATATCAGTGAAATACTCCATCATCAGGTCGGTGACCAGGATGCCGGTCTCGGTCGGGATGAGGCGCCGGTCGACCCGTTCGACATAACCGCGCTGCTGGATGGTCGAGATTGTGGGGGCATAGGTCGATGGACGACCGATTCCGTATTCTTCCAGGATCTGCACCAGGCTGGCCTCCGAATAGCGCGGCGGCGGCTGGGTAAAATGCTGCTCAGGTATGAGGCGTACCAGTTCCTGGGCCTGGCCTTCCACCACCGAGGCCGGGATGCGGACATTCATCTCTTCCTCCTCGGCCGACTTGTCCTCATTCCTGGCTTCCTCGTAGACGATCAGATAGCCGGGAAACCGGACCGCAGAGCCCGAGGCCCGGAACAGGTAGGCGTGGTCGGACCCTGAACCTGTAACCTCGACCGAGAGTGTGTCATAGACTGCGGCTTCCATCTGGCAGGCGACGAACCGCTGCCAGATCAACTGGTAGAGTTTGAACATAGCCGGTTCCAGGAAGGGCTTGACCTTGTCCGGGTCGCGCATCGCCGAGGTCGGGCGGACCGCTTCGTGTGCTTCCTGGGCGCCTTTTGCCTTGGTCTTGTATTCGACCGGTTTCCCGGGCAGGAAATCCTTTCCGTAGCGATCTACGATGTATCCCCGTACTTCATTGACTGCCACTTCGGCAATGTTGGTCGAGTCGGTGCGCATGTAGGTGATCAGGCCGGTAGTGCCGCCCTCGCCCACATCCTGTCCTTCGTATAAACCCTGGGCCAGTCCCATTGTCCGCTTGGCGGTGAACCCAAATTTCCGGGAGGCTTCCTGCTGGAGGGTCGAGGTTGTGAACGGCGCTGATGGCCTGCGGCGACGCTCGCCGCGCTTGACCTTGGTGACGGTGTAGGGAGCCTTCTCCATATCCGCCAGCAGGGGGGTCACAACCGCTTCACAGCCGAGTTCGGGGTCTTTTTCATCGATCTTCGCCAGTTTCGCCGTGAAAGTGGCTTTCTTTTCCGTCGACGGCTTGAACTCCGCCCCGATCGACCAGTATTCCACCGGGTTGAAGGCATCGATTTCACGTTCGCGCTCCACGATCAAGCGCAACGCCACCGACTGGACCCGGCCGGCGGTCAGCCGGCTGCGAACCTTCTCCCACAAGATGGGACTGATGCTGTAACCCACCAGCCGGTCGAGGACGCGCCGCGCCTGTTGGGCGTTGACCAGGTCCATGTTGATGGGGCGCGGGTTGGCGAAGGCCTCGCCAATGGCGTGTTCCGTGATCTCGTGAAAGACCACCCGCCGCGCCAGTTTCGGTTCGATGGCCGCGGCTTCCATTAGGTGCCAGGAAATGGCTTCGCCCTCCCGGTCTGGGTCGGTTGCCAGGTAGATCTCGGCGTGTTCCTTTGCCAGTTGTTTGAGTTCCTTGACGACCGTCTTCTTCTCATTCGGGACGCGGTATTTGGGTTTGAAATTATTCTCCACATCCACCGACAACTGCGAACGCAACAGGTCACGGATATGCCCCACCGATGCACGTACGGTGTAGCCCTTGCCGAGGAAACGGCCCACGGTCTTGGCTTTGGCTGGCGATTCGACGATCACCAGTTTCCCGCTGCGCTGTGCGTTCCGGTCGGGAGCCTGCATTCCTTCGTGGGCTGGGGTCCGTCCGATGCGGAAAAGTTTCGTGCCGCACTCGGCGCAGGTCCCGCGCGTGACGGCCGCCCCAGCCTTGTTGAACTCGGCTACCGGATCCTTTACCTCCCTTTTTTCCTTGCACTTCATGCAATACGCATCCATCCAATCACCTCCTAGAGATAGTTTTCCCGCTTCTTTTTCCGCAGGTGCTCTACAACCTGGCGCACCTTCTGGGTCTGGTCCTTGTGGCAGATCATCAGCACGTCTTTGGTGTTGACGATGATCAAATCATCGAGGCCGATGGTCACGACCATCTTTTTCTCCCCGTTGGTGTACACGAGAGAATTCTGGGTATCCACCGGGATGTGTTCACTGCCGAAAACGATATTCCCGTTCGCATCCTGGATCAATACATCGAAGAGCGAATCCCAGGACCCCACATCGCTCCATTCCAGGCCGCCAGCAGGCAGTACAACAACCCTGGCGGTGCGTTCCATAATTCCATAATCGATCGTCACTGGCTGCAAACCCGACCAGACGGCTTGAAGGGTTGCCTCCCATTGGGGTGTTCCCCAAGTATCATCGAT
>VGNO01000174.1 GCA_016865985.1 Chloroflexota bacterium
GATCGCGATACTTTTGGCGACCAGATATGCGCCATCCTTCGCCAAAGCAAGTATTACCGAAATAGGAAGACAGGCCAGATCGAAGGGTATGGGAAGAAACTGTTACCATAAATATAGAAAAAGAGAAACACCCTTGCGGGTGTTCTCCCGATGACCTACGGTCATCCGCCTCCACTAAATGGATTGCCCATATTATACAGTACAGATGTTCAAAATTCAATGGTTTTTCCAAAATTATCCATTCCCAAACTCTCCATTTTCGAGCGCCTCTCAGTCTGGCTGGAGATGGAACTCCTCAGCCGCCTCACGCCGAAGGGCGACGCGGGACAGGCTTGGCGCCCTTCTTGTCCGTGCGGTTGAAGCCGCAAAAGGATGACGAGCGATGAAACTCGAATTGATCTGCGAGAAACCCAAAGGGCAGGCGCACGCCACACCGCTGCTCTTCGTGCACGGGAAGTGGCACGCGGCCTGGTGCTGGGCTGAGCATTTCCTGCCCTATTTTGCAGGACACGGTTACACTTCGTATGCCCTCAGCCTGCGCGGACACGGGGCGAGCGAGGCCCGCGAGCGCCTGCGCTGGACTTCCATCGCTGATTATGTCGCGGACGTGACGCAAGTGGCAGGTCAAATGGAGACGCCCCCGGCGCTCATCGGCCACTCGATGGGCGGTTTCATCACCCAGAAATACCTGGAAACCCACACTGCCCCGGCTGCCATCCTGTTGACATCCATCCCGCCCTCCGGCCTGTGGCCGACCACCTGGCTTGTTTTCCGACGTCATCCCGGGGTTTTTATGAAAGCCCTTGCCACCCTGCGCCTGTACCCGATGGTCGGGACGCCCGCCCTGGCACGCGAGGCCCTATTCTCCGCGAATATGCCGGGTGAAAAAGCCGCCGCCTACCAGAAACGCCTGCAGGACGAATCATTCCGCGCCTACCTGGATGAACTTGGACTGAACCTGGTCAGGCCGAAACGGGTCACGGCGCCGCTGCTGGTCATCGGGGCGGAGAACGACACGGTCATTCCGCTCAAGGGCGCTCGCGCAACGGCCCAGGCCTATCGCACTGAAGCGGCGCTCTTCCCGAATATGGCACATGATGTGATGTTGGAAGAGGGCTGGAAGGCTGTGGCAGACCGCATCCTGGAATTCCTGAAAGAACGAGGACTTTAACATGAATCTCGACGATCTAGATTTTATCCGCCAGCACGATCCGCAGGACATGCTCGGCGAGATCGAAAAACTTCCCGCGCAACTGGAAAAGGCCTGGGAATTGGGACAGTCTTCAGGCTCCCGGCATCTTGGAGATGTCGGGAGTCTCAGGCAAATCATTATCTCCGGCATGGGCGGCTCCGCCATCGGCGCGGACCTGGTATCAACTTACATCGCCCCGGCCTGCCCCGTCCCCGTGGCTGTGCACCGCGATTACAGCCTGCCTGCCTGGGCGCGCGGGCCCGAGACGCTGGTCATTGCTTCGTCCCATTCCGGCAACACCGAGGAGACGCTGGATTCATTCGATGCGGCGCACGCCGCAGGCTGCCGCCTGCTGGCGGTCTGCACCGGCGGCGAACTGGAGAAGCGCGCTCGCGCCGTAAGCGCGCCAGTCTGGAAGTTCGCGCACCAGGGCCAGCCGCGCGCCGCGGTGGGATACTCGTTCGGCCTGCTGATGGCAATCTTCGCGCGGCTCGGTTTGATCCCCGACCCGGAGAAGGAATTACTCGGCGCGGTGGCAGGCATGAGGTCCCAGCAGGAGGCGCTGCGCGCCGATGTGCCGGTGGCGCAGAACCCGGCCAAACGCATGGCCGGGCAAATGGTCGGGCGCTGGGTCAACGTCTACGGTTCGGGCAGTCTCGCCCCGGTCGCCCGCCGTTGGAAGGGGCAGGTCAATGAACTCGCCAAGGCAGGCGCTGGTTTCGAAGCGCTGCCCGAAGCGGACCACAACACGCTGGCCGGGACGCTCAACCCATCCGACACCCTGCCCCGCACCTTCCACCTGTTCCTGCGCGCCGCCAGCGACCATCCGCGCAACCGCCTGCGCCTCGACCTGACCCGCCAGGCTTTGATGCTGGAAGGCCTGAACACCGACCTCTACGACGCCCCGGGGACTTCCCCGCTGGCGCAGATGTGGACGGCGATCCACTTCGGCGATTATGTTGCATTCTACCTGGCAATGGCCTACGGGGTAGACCCGACGCCGGTGACCGCCCTGGAAGAATTCAAACTTGGAATGAAAGCGGCATGAGCCCATCCCGGAAACTGCTGTGCGCGCTCGTTCTCCTGCTGGCAGTTGGTTGCGGCAGCGCCCCGGACCCTGAACCGGCCGCCACGCCCGCGGCTTCGTCCACGCCGGAGACTGCCCCCGTCACATCCCTCCCGCCCACAGCCACCACGTCGCCCTCCCCCACGCCCAGCCCGCACCCGGCCGCAGCCCAACTGGAATTGCTCCACCAGGCTTCGCTCCAGTACCTGGCCGGGACGAACAGCGAGACAACCGCGGTCGCCCAATCCCTGGAAGTCTCACCGGGCATGACAGGCCGCTCGGTCTGCGGGCCGCTGGCCTTTGCCATCCTTCAGGACGCCGGGCTGGTCAGCCGATCGGTGGACCTGTACGATGTATGGCTGCTCGACCCGCCGGAGGACAGCCATCTCCTGGAGCGCATCTTCCCGCGCGTTGCTTTCGAGTGGATCACGATCACGCTACCGATAGACGAAGTGGATTACCGCCAATTCCCCCTGAAAGCCGGGGACTTGCTCTTTATCTATTCCGGGACAAGCGGCGATTACTCGCACGTACTGGCCGTAACGCGCGTGGACGGACAGGGGCGGGCTTACGCCGTGACCAACAATTACACGGCGGACGGTTTCGTCATCCAGGAATATTTACTTTACGACCCGGCACAGCCCGGAGTGGGGTTATTCTATGAATGGACCGACCCGGCCAACGCCAGCCTTGGGCTGACCGGTTTCGGGGGATTCGACCTCTGGCGTCCCAAGTCCCTGCCTTTTTACGCCGACCCTGGCAGCGGGTAACCTACATCAATTCCAGGCCGATCCCCCCGGCCAGCAACCCGATCAATACGCCGGCAATGATATCGGAGAGATAATGCACGCCCATGGCCACCCGCGCCAGCGCCACCAACGGCGCCCAGAGCCATAATACAAGCGCCAGCCAGCCCGGTCCCAGCCCGGCCGCCAGGAGTGCGATCAGGAAAGCGCGGGCGGCGTGTCCAGATGGGAAGGAATGGGGATCGGTGGAACGGTAGATGGCGCCCCATTCCCCCTCCGGTCGGCGGCGGCGGACGAGGAACTTGATGGCCAGCACGAGCGCCGCCAGGGCTGCAATGGCGATCAGAAGATTACGCCCCCAGGCGCTCCAGAATCCATCCCCCAGCCACCACAGGAGACCCATCGCCGGCCACCAGAACCACGAGTCGCCGGAATGCGCCAGCAGGGTGGCGAGTGTCCGTAATATGCCTGGACGCTCCGCGACCCGTAGTCGAGCCGAGAGGCGGGCGTCCAGTTCGAGGATGCGCTGTATACTCACTTCCTGGTTGTCTTCGTGGCGGTCTTCTTTACTGTCTTCTTCGCTTTCTGCGGGACGGGCTTCTTCTTCTCGAGGCGGGCAGCCTTGCGCTGCTGTTTCTTCAGGTCGTCCCGCAGGAGTTCCAGTTGGTGGGGCTTGTCCACGTCCATGCCGACCTCGGCATACGGGCAGACGATGGCGCGCCCGGTGATGTCCAGTTTCTTCATGATCCTGCCGGCAGCCATCTCCAAAGTCAGCCTGCGGAAGAGCAACTGGAACAGGGTGCCGTATCCGATCAACGCAGCCTGCTTGAGCGGGCTCTTGCGGGAATCGGAGATCTTCTGCCACAAACCGCTTTCGTCTTCGGCCACCACCAGGCTGGAGCGGGCCACGTTCATATCCCCGCCGCAGAGTTCGATATCCTTCAAGCGGGTATAGGTGCGCTTCGAGCCTGGAAAGCGCTTCTCCATCACCTCGCGGGAAATGACATTGTAGTAGATGTCGTCATCCGTCTGCATGGCGGTCTCCACCACCCAGTCCACCATCTCGCCGGTAATGGCCGGGATGTCGGAGGAGACCATCAGGACGTGCTTGTTCTTCCTGTTGATCTCCATCGATTTCCGCACGCCGGCGCGGAAGTTATCCAGCATCCGGCCCTGGTTCGGGATGTAATACACCGGCTTGCTGCATACCAGGCCGGATTTTTCGGTCAGGCCGACGAGGATGACGTTCTCGATGGAGCGGGCATTGCCGAGGGCATCCAGCGCCCACTGCACCATCGGCTTGCCGGCCACATCCAGCATGGCCTTGGAATGTCCCTGGGTGTAGGGATAGAGCGGTTCCTCCGGGAGCGGGATCCCGCCAGCGGTGATGACTGCATCCATAATTCAATTCTCCTATCGGGTCAGTTCAGTTCCTGCAAGTTCGGTTCGAAACCGAGTTTCTCCAGCATTTCGTTGTATTCTGCGGCGGTCAGCACGCGCTTCTTGCCCGAAACGGCGATCAGCGCCGATTCCATCATGTTCGTGCCGAAAGAGCGGCCTTCCAGCACGGGCGTGGTCGTGACCAGGTATTTCACGCCGCATTTCTTGAAGAGCGCCACATCCTCGGTCGTGGTGGTATTGGTCACCACCACCTTGCCCTGCATGTCGTCCGGCATGTAACGCTTGATGTAGTGGCAGTCACCCGCCACCACCGTCGCCCGGCGGAAGTGTTCGACCTGCTTGGGTTTGCGTTCCTCCTGCTTCGCGCCGGTCGGGTAGACCCATTCGAAAGGCAGGCGCCCGGCAATGGGCATCAAGAGCGCCGCCAGCGCCTTGAGTTGTTTCTCGGTGTGGAGGGCGATGGGGATGCCGAGCGAGAACATCAGGTCGCCGAAGGTGCACTCGTAACCGGCCTGCACAAAACCGTGCGCCAGCCCCCAGCGGTCCGCGCCGGTCATCACGAAAGCCTTTTTCCCGCCCATCTTCATCACGTAATCGCCAAGTTTGGCTTCCACGAACGGCGCGGCCTTCCTCTCCAGCGTGTTCTTCAGGCCGGTACCGTCCACCACGGGCGTCTCCTTGATGAAGCGCACCATGCTGTTGACCGAGTAGAGCGGGTACCATTTCGTATCCACCATCAGCCCCAGGTCCGCCCCGCCCACGCCGAAGGCGTCCACCTTGCCATCCATTTCCTTGTATTTCAGGGCTGCGGCTTCCATGTCGCCGTCTGTGCCAATGCGTTCGATGCTGACCTTCTCCCCCAATAAAGTGACCTCGACTGCCTTGTTGCGCTTGGACGAGCCGAGGCTGATGCTGACTGCTCTTTTCATGACTGTTACCTCCACGGGAGGGAATTGGTGACGAGAGTATACACCCAAGTCATTGTTCTGAAAATATGCAACCCCCACCCGCCCGTCTCGTTCCGGACCTTGAGCCTGCCAGTGGCTTTTAGGCCGTTCGCCGAATCCGGGGTAGAATCCAGCCGAGGAGACTGATCCCATGACCCTGCGCCGCGTTTCCATCGTTTTCCTGGCCCTCTACGCCCTGCTGACGGTCTACGCCATTGCCAGCGTCGCCCTCGGGCAGATGCCTTCCGTATTCATCACGCCCATCACCACCCTGGCAGGCTCCACCTTCGCCCTGCTGCACGCCGCCCGCCGCGAAGGCTGGACGCGCGCCCTGCGCCTGCTGGCGCTGGTCTTCGCCGTCAGCCTGCTGTTCGAGAGCGTCGGCGTCGCGACGGGACTGGTCTACGGCCCGTACCACTACACCGACAAACTCGGCCCGCTCTTCCTCGGCCTCGTCCCCTATCTCATCCCGGTGGCGTGGTTTATGATGAGTTACCCGTCCTTCGTCATCGCCGACCGGCTGGTTCCGTCCGGGTGGAAACACTGGCTGCGGCTGCT
>VGNO01000175.1 GCA_016865985.1 Chloroflexota bacterium
TTGTGTTACACTCCATGGCGACCTTCCTCGGTTTGGATTTGGTGGCACAACCCCAAATTTACCGAAGAAGGTCATTTTCTTCAACCACCTTCGACTTTAAGAAAGCCCTGGGGGATACTCAACCGGAACCGCCGAAAAAAGCACCAAGGCCGCTGAAACAACCGGCGCCCACCCGGTGGCCGGTATCCGCTTCGCAAAACGCCACCTGCGCCCCGGCGCGCTCCAGCCAGGTCACCGCCTGGCGGGCGCGATCGATCCCCACCAATTCATCATGCAACCCGTGCGCCACAAAGATGGGTTTCCCGGACAGGCGGTTCCCTCTGCAGAGGGTCTCGCCACCGGCTGGCAGGAATCCCGAAAGCGCAGCCAACCTCCCGACCTGCCCTGGCTGGAGCAGGGTGATAGTGTAGGCCAGCGCCGCACCCTGGCTGAAGCCCATCAGGTCGAATTTTTCCACGGACTGTCCCGTCCAGGCTCCCCAATCTGCCAGGAAGTCGATTATCTTTTCCGCTGCCGGACGCAGGTCTTCGACCGTTGGCAGACCCCACGTGCCGGGGATTATTTCCCTCCAAGAATACCCCTTCTGCGGCGCCGTGAACGGGGCACGCGGCGCAAGGATGGAATAGTCCTCCGGAAGGCCGGAGGTGAAGACCCACATCGAGTTTTCGTCACCGGTCCAGCCATGCAGGAGCAGCAGCAGCCGGCCTGGTCGCCTCGAGGCGGGCTGCGAGCGGATGATCCAGCCGTTGAAGGATTGATTGGTTGGGGCTGGCGTTTCCATGCACATCAGTCCCTGTCCGCCCTGCGGGCAACCCAGCCCAGGACTGTCACAGCCAGCCAGGCCAGCAATACCGGCAGCAAGCCGCCTGCCAGGCAGAGCAACCCCATCAATGCCGCTCCTGGACCGTAGATGAAATAGATCAACCCATCCCCGACGATGAATAGAAGGATGAGCGCCCCGATGATGAGGCGGGTGTTCGTCTGCCGGGCGTAACGACGTAGGTCACGGATCATGGCTGGCGGCGGGGGAACAGGTTGCGGCGCAGGCGGTTTGTCCAAGATACCGACTGGCGCACTTCCGCCAGGCTGGCAGCAGCGGCTTCCTCTCCCAGGAGCGCCACCTGGCGAACATCCACCTTGTCGAGCAGGCCGATGTGGGACACTGCCGGGCGGATGACTACTTCCGGATCGTCCACTGCCAGGCGTAATTCCGTCAACATCCGGCTCCCGACATCGACTGCTGTCATGAATGTCGAAAGCGCCTGGGCCAGTCGCATCCCGCTGATGCGCTGTATGATGGCGGTTGGTATAGGCACGGGGAGTTGGATGTGCGGCCGGTTCGTCCCTGGTTCGCCCAGCGGTGTGAGGACGACTGCCACCACCGGCAGGTTCGGCGCCAGGGAACGGGCAGGCGCCACCGGGACGGGGTCGAGCACGGCCCCATCTACGAGATGGGCGCCACCATTCAGGTGAGGCGGGAAGATACCCGGCGCTGCAATCGTCGAAAGGACCGCATCCACCAGGCTGCCATGGTCGAGAATTACTTCCCTGCCATGCTTCAGGTCGACTGCTGTCACGGCGCAGGGCAGGCGCAAATCCTCGAAAGTTCTGTTCCCCAGCCAGGTCCGCAACCATTTCTCGGCCCCGGTCAGGTCGAGGATCGAAGGGTTATGGTGTGGCGTGAGGCTGTATAACCGGCTCTGGTCTATGGCAACGAAACGCCGCTCGATCTCGTCGACCGTGAGCCCGGTAGCATACAAAACGGCCACGATTCCACCGAAACTCGTCCCGGCTACGGCGCGGACGCGGTAGCCTTCCTTTTCGAGCCTGCGGATGACGCCGATGTGGGCATTACCGCGCGCCCCCCCACCGCCGAGCGCCAGGGTGATATCCATCTGAGAATGCTCCTGGTGAAGATTATACCGCCTGCCCGTGGGGAACGCGCAAGATGGGAAGCAATTCTTCCAGGGCATGAATGAGCGTATCCAGGTCTTCAGCAGTGTTATAGCCCTGGACCGAGATGCGGATGAATTGACGGTCATGCCAGAGGGTGACCGGCAATTCCACGCGGAATTCGTCGTAAAGACGGACTTTCAGCGCCTGGGCATCGACCGGCGGCAATGGGGCGATACCCATCTGGGCATAGAGATCGGAGTCGAGCCCGACCGGCGCGGCCAACCCGGTCAGGCGGTTGATCCGCTCCAGCGCAGAACGGAGCAGTTCGTGGCAGTCCAACCGCACTCGATCCCAGCCATGTTCCGCCATGAACCGGATGGCCTCCGGCACCGCCAGGGCTGCCGAAGGGTCCTTGGTCCCGGTCCATTGCAGGAGGTCGATGAAGGGTGAACCGGTGGTCGTCTCAGGGGTCGGCTTATAGCCCCAACTGACAACGAGGGGTTCGATCCGGGGCTGGACCTCCGGGCGGACATATAGGAAGGCTGCCCCTTTGGGACTCATCAGCCACTTGTGGCAATTCCCGAAGACGATATCGGCGCCGAGCGACTCGATTCCGACCGGGATCTGTCCTGGGGAATGGGCGGCGTCGATGACCGTCAGGATGCCGCGCTGGCGCGCCCGCCGGCAGATCTCCTCCACCGGCAGCCGCAAGGCGGTGGGAGAAGTAATGTGGCTGAGATAGATGACCTTTGTCCGGGACGTAACGCCCTGCCAGAATTCCTGCGCCATACCTGCGCCATCGCCGACCGGCAGAAGGATCGACTGGCGGATATAGCGCGCCCCGTTCCGGCTGCACAGGAATTCCCAGGCATGGTCGCAGGCGCCGTATTCATGGTCGGTCGCCAGGACTTCGTCTCCTGGAGTGAGTTCCAGCGAGCGCGCCGCGATATTCACCCCATGGGTGGCATTCGGTACAAAGACCAGGTCATCAGGCCGGGCGCCGAGAAAATCAGCCAGGGCGCAGCGCGCCTCCCGCAGCAGGCCGTTCAGTTCCCGCCCCAAGAATCGCACCGGCTGTTGCTCCAGGCGGGTCTGCCATGCCTGGTAGGCGATGAAGACCGGGCGCGGGGTCGCGCCAAATGAGCCATGGTTCAAAAAGACAACATGCGGGTCGAGCAGGAATTGGTCCTTCAAAGAATCCATCGTTACGACTCCAAATTCCCGGGTGTCGGAAGCCATCCGGATTTAACACAGCGGAACGCGACCGGCCGGCCGCGTTCCGGGGGGACCTCGCAACCTGCTAGATTTGGGCTATCCACTTCGAACTGACATAACCGTTCGCGATCTTGGCCCAGCCGTTGGCTTCCTCGTAGACGGTGACGATATTTCCATACTTCAAGTAGGCGCGCACCGGGTAGTCGGGACCCGGCCCGGTGCGGACTGTCAAGGCGCTGGCGATCACCCGCGCCTTATACACTGACGGCGCTTCGCTCGAGCCGATGCCGTTGACCGGGATCAACGCCCCGAAGGATGGGTTGGGTTGGGATGGCGCCATGCCGACCTGCTTCCAGGACTCTTCGAAAACATCCAGCGGCCAGGCGACCGCCACCTGGTTGTCGGAGCGGTAGGGATCATGGATGAAGATGGACTGGGTATCCATCCCGATGGCGACTGCAAAATGGGGGCCGGTGAAATCCTGGTATTGGGAAAGACCGTTGTCCCGGATCGTCCCATAATGGATGAGAACGATGGAAGGCTTGCGGTATCGAAGCGCGTTCCAGAGTTCGGCCAGCGAACGGTTGACCTTCCATTCGGTTGGGATGCCGTAATCATCCAGCAGGTCTGCGACTTCGATGATGCTCAGGTAGCGGTCTACGCCGGGATTTACTTTATCGTAATATTCATCGACGGTCATGGTGATATTGGGACGGTAGGCTTTGAGCAGCATCAAGCCCGAGGCCGCGCCGCAGTCGCCCCGGTGCGAATCCGCACCCGGGCCAACCTGGGATACGTACGGGACGGGCAAGAGGCGCACGCTGCGCGCCGGCAGGGGTACTTCCGGGAGGGGTTCGGGTTCAGGTGGCATGGTCACATCTCCGAATAGGTATTTGAAGGCATCCGGCTTGATCATGTTCAAGTCCAGGTCGTTCGATGAGACATCTTTCAGGAGCGCCTTGTCGTTGAACTGCCAGACATCCCAGCGGTCGACTCCCGCGATGCGGACCGGGTTGGCATTCTTGAGCGAATCGAGCGCCCGTTCGAGCGCAGACCACGAATCGATCGAGATCTGGGGATAGGCTGCCAGCCAGATCGGCTCCTGGGCGATCCAATCCCTCAGCCCCGGGGCGTACCCACTGACGAACCAGTTGGCTGTATAGGTGACAATTTTCTTCTGCGCCGCGCGCAGGGTATCGAAAATCCGCCGGTAGATGCCATTGATCGAGTCCGGCGGGATGGTCCTACCCGCAGGGTCCTTGAAATTCTCGAAATCAGGGCTCAGGCAGGAGGCGCCACTCAACTCGGCATCCCGCAGCAGGGCGTTGGCCTGATCGATCGGATCCATGTAGGCGTACATGTACCGGTACACACCGAAGGGAATACTGGCATTCTTGACATTTTCCAGGTGGGTTTGAAACCAGGGATCAGGCGTCAGTCCATAGCCGCTGCGCAACATGGCGAAACCACAGCCATGCGCTTTCAGCGCCGCCCAACCGGCCGGGGTGATCATCTCGTACTTGGATACATCAATGCCCCACATTCTTTCTACTCCAGAGGTGTCCCTGACATATGCCTCGAATGTTGTGGATGACTTTGCATGGATGCTTGCCTGGGTCGCGCTTCGATAGTATAACATAGTTACCCGAGCGCCCTTCTGTAGCGCTTCACCCCTAGGGTGATCGAATTTCAATGGTTTCAGCGGACCATAATAATGCCTCGGTACTTGAAAACGCCACGGAATTGGCACAGATCAGCCTGGAGGGCTTTCATGAGCGGAATTGGTCTCCAGATGGGAACCTCCAGCCATGCAATAACGTCCAGATAAAGCGAAATACACACTTTTATGGGTATTTATACCCCATCAAATTGGTCAAAATGGCCGATTACAAACTGCCCAACATCGGATAAAATTCTATCAGTGGAACTATCGCATCGAAAACGGTTCAATCATCCAGCGCGACTCCTGGTTGGATGCTCAATTGGAAGGAGGAAACATGAAATCACACGTTCTGATCACAGCCCTGGTGCTGGCGGCTTTGATGGCGCCACTGGCGCCACAGCCTGTCCATGCAGCCACATACTGTGATGCCGCCCAATTCATCGCAGATGTCACCATCCCGGATGGCACGAACATGTCTCCTGGAACCAGTTTCAACAAGACCTGGCGGTTGAAGAATGTCGGCACCTGCGCCTGGACAACCTCGTATGCCGCCGTCTTCATTAGCGGTTCCCAGATGAGCGCGCCGGCGGCGGTCAACATGCCGTTCACGGTCAATCCCGGCCAGAGCGTCGACATCACGGTACCGATGACCGCACCCGCCACAACCGGGCATTACATCGGTTACTGGAAACTGCGTAATGCAGCCGGGGTCATCTTTGGCATCGGCTCGACTGCCAACTACTGGTACTGGGTGGAGATCAATGTCACCGGCAGTTACGCGTCGATCTTCGATTTCGTCGCATCCGCTCCATCGGCGACCTGGTCGAGTGGAGCCGGCGCGTTGCCCTTCCCCGGCGCCACCGGTTCTGCCAGCGGTTACGGCCAGGCGCTCCCTGCCCCGAAACTGGAGAACGGCGTCACCTATTCTGCACCGGGTTTATTGATGGTTCCGCAGAATATCTACAACGGTTACATCCGCGCCGTCTATCCTGCCTTCGCCGTCCAAAGCGGGGACCGGTTCCAGTCCATCGTGAACTGCGAGTATGCTGCCACATCCTGCTATGTCACCTTCCGCCTGGATTACCA
>VGNO01000176.1 GCA_016865985.1 Chloroflexota bacterium
GGAACATGGGAGGGGGAGCCGCCTTATGCGCGGCGGCGCGTCCCGCTGCGCAGTGGAATGTCGGCCACCAGGCGCTGGGCGCGGCCGTCCTGCGCGATGTTGATGCTGACCGCCTGCGGGTCGATCTGGATATGGCGCGAGATGGTGTCGATCAGGTCGTCCTTGAGGCTTTCGAGTTCAGCCGGGGTCAGGTCGGTGCGGTCATGGATCAGCACCAGTTGCAGGCGTTCCTTGGCATTGTTGGCGCTTCGTTTTCGTCCGAACAGGATGTCCATGGTCATTTCCTCCCCAACAGGCGCTGCAACAACCCGGGATTGTCCAGGTCGAGGAAGGGTACCTCTTCCCCCATCAGCCGGCGGGCGATATTCTGGAAAGCCTGCCCGGCGCGGCTCTTTGCATCCAGCGCCAGGGGTGTGCCGCGGTTGGAGGCGACGATCACATTTTCATCTTCGGGCACGATACCGATCAACCGCACAGCCAGCAGGTCGAGCACATCCTCCACCGACAGCATGTCGCCGCGTTTCACCAGGTTTTGTTTGACGCGGTTGATGACCAACGCAGCCGGGCCTTTCTCCTCGGCGTCCAGCAGGCCGATCACCCGGTCGGCGTCGCGCACGGCCGAGATTTCGGGATTGGTCATCACCAGCGCCTGGTCGGCAGCGGCGATGGCGTTCTTGAAGCCGCGTTCGATTCCGGCCGGCGAGTCGATGATCACCCAGTCCACTTCCGGGCGCAGTTCGTTGCAGACCTGGACCATGTCGCTGGGCGAGACGGCGCTCTTGTCGCGCGTTTGGGCAGCCGGGATCAGGTAGAGTTCCTCCAGCCGTTTATCGTGGATCATCGCCTGGCGCAGGCGGCAGCGCCCTTCAACCACATCCACCAGGTCGAAGACGATGCGGTTTTCCAGCCCCATCACCACGTCCAGGTTGCGCAAGCCGATGTCGCCGTCTATGCAGACCACTTTCTGGCCCCGGTCCGCCAGGGCAACGGCAATATTGGCGACCGCGGTGGTCTTGCCCACGCCGCCTTTCCCTGAGGTTATCGTTATCACCTTTGCTGTCATGAGTCCGTCCTCGTTGATTCAGAACTACCAGGGTTCGGCAAGAAGTTGCCCGTCCTTCAGGCGCGCCATGCCGGGCTGGTCCCGGCCTTCGGTCATTGGCGATACCGCCATCTGTCCGGCGATGCGCAACTGCGCCGGGGCGAGTTCCAGGGCGCACACCACCGCCTGTTCGTCGCCTTCCGCCCCGGCGTGCACCATGCCGCGCAGCCGGCCCCAGACGATGACACTCCCGGCGGCGACGATCTCCCCGCCCGGGTTGACATCCCCCAGCACGACGATGTGGCTGGGATATTCGATGCGGGTCCCGGAGCGGACGGTCTGGCGCACCCACAAGGCTGTATCCGGGGTGATCTCCGGCGCGGTGCGGACCTCCTGCGGGCGCGGCTTCGAGATGCGGGTTGCCAGCCCGAGGTTTTGCGCCGTCTGCTCGCTGCGGGGCGACTCGCTCAGGAGCGCCCAGAGCGAGATCCCTTTTTCGGAGAGCAGGTCGCGCAGCGCGGAGAGTTCGGCCACTTTCAGGGACTGGCTGCCGACATCCAGCGCCAGCCGGGCGCCCTGGAAAAAGGACGGCTGGTTTTCGATCTGGGCCAGCAGGGCGTTCTTCTTGTCAGGCCAGGATTCGCCCGTCAGGGTCACCAGCAGGCCTTCACGGATGCCTTTGATCTGCACCTGGGCGGTGTTTTCGTCCGTCATAGTCACAGATTATACTGCCATTGGCCGGATGTCACGGGGAAGTGGACAGCCCCTGGGCGATATCGACTGCCTTGAGTTCGAAATAGGCGTCCATCACGAGTTTGACGATCGGGGCGGCCACGCTGCCGCCCTCGCCGGCATTGTATGCGAAGGCGATGATGACGATTTCCGGGTTCTCATAGGGGGCGAAAGCCACAGTCCAGGCGTGGGTGGGCCACTTGCCGAAGTCGCAGCGGTCGGCGGCCAGCGCCACATCGTCGCAGTATTCCGCTGTGCCGGTCTTGCCAGCCACCGCGATCGGATAGTTCTGGAAGGAATAATCCCGGTTGAGGGTGCCGCGCGGCTCGGTGGCGGCAAAACGCATCCCCTGGCGCACGCTCTGGACAACCCAGGGTTGGATGGTCTTCATGACCCCAGTCTCCGTGCAGTAACCGTCCTCGCAACGGTAATCCTTGATGATCGGGTCGACGGTGACATCCCACTTCAGGGTTGGCTCGAAGGGTTGGATTACATTCCCCTCGCCATCCTGCACTTCATAGATCAGGGTGGGCTGCATCAGGCGTCCGTCGTTGGCGATGGTGGCGGCCGACATCAGCACCTGGAGCGGGGTGGCGGCCACGTAGCCCTGCCCCACGCTGGCGATGTATGTATCCCCGGTCGACCAGTTCTCGCCTTTGTTGATGCGTTTCCAGGTCGGGTCGGGGATCAGGCCGGAGGCTTCACCCAATAGTTCGATGCCCGAGGGCTGTCCGTAACCCAGCGCCTGGGCGTACTCCTTCAGGCGCAGGATGCCCAGCCCCTCCGGTATCTCCTCCCCAAATCCGCCACCCAATTTATAGAAACAGACGTTGCTGGAATAGGCGATGCAGTGCAGGAAGTCCAACCGGCCAAAGCCGCCCGGGTTCTTGGTGCCGTCCGGGTTTTCGTAGATCCAGTCCACGAAATCGCGGACATTGCCGGGGTCTGTGGGGGAAAAACTTTCCGCCAGTTGCAGCAGGCCCGGCGTTTCGATGATCTGGTCCAGGCTGACCACTCCTTCATTCAACGCCCCGGTGGCGGTGGAGAGTTTGAAGGTCGAACCGGGCGGGAATTCGGCCGAAACCGCGAAGTTCAGCAGGGGGTGACGGGGATCCTGCTCCAATTGGGTGTAATAGTAGAAGGGGATGAAACGCGCCAGGCGGTTGTTCTCATAGGTCGGGTATTGCACCATCGCCAGGATCTCGCCGGTCCTCGGGTCCATGGCAATCACCACGCCGCTGGAGATGCGGATCGTCCCCCAGTAGATTTCGTTCCAGTAGCGGATCTCCCCCAACAGGGCGGCCTCCGCTGCCTGCTGCAGGCGGGTGTCGATGGTCAATACGACATTGTTTCCAGGGGTGGCCGAGACCGGCGGTTCCATGTTGCGCAGGATCTGCCCGGCCACATCCACTTCCACAACGGCGCGCCCCGGCGTCCCGATCAGGGAGTCGTCCAGGGATGCCTCCACGCCGGCATACCCGACCTTGTCCCGGTTGGCCTGGAAGCCGAGGTCGGTGTAGAGCTCTTCGAGCCGGGCCGGGATCGGGCCCAGGAAGCCGATGATGTTGGCGGTCAGGGAGCCGGTCGGGTAGTCGCGCAGCGCTTCGATCTCGATCCCGACCCCGGGCCAATCCACGGCGCGCTCCCGCACGACCATGGCTGTCTCTTCGCTGACGTTGCATTGGATCTTGACCGCGTCATAGGGCGCCAGGGAGTCCCCCAGTTCCACCAGTTGGGCGATGCCGGGACCGGGCACGCAGGCCGAGAAAAGTTTGGCATCCTCCACCGTCCCTTCGTTGACCGGGATGCCGGTCAGTCCGGAAAGTTCGCGGTATACCTGTTGGACATCCGCCGGGTCGTCCGGCAGGTTGGCGGGGATGATGACGATATTGTAGGAGGCGATGTTGCGCGCCAGGGGGATGCCGTTGCGGTCGTAGATGATGCCCCGCTGCGGTGGGATGCTGATGGTGTCCGAACGGTTATCCTCGGCTTCCGCCATGTAATCGTCGTAACCGATTACTTGCAGGTTTACCAGGCGGGCGATAAAGATCATGAACACGATCCCGATCAGACCGTAGACAACATAGAAACGCCACTGTTCGAAGCGCGCCGGAAGGCTGGGGGTCGTCATGAGGTTTCCTCCCCCGGAAAGACGAGGCTTGCCAGGTCGCGCATGAGCAGGTAGACCGGGACGGCGATCAACAGGTTCATCAGTATGGACGGGAGGATGATCAGGTTGAATGATTCACTCCAGGTCAGGGGCGTCCCATAGAATTGAAGGGCGAGCATGGATAGCAGGTTCATCAGGAGCGATCCGGTGAAAGTGGCGATCAGCATGGCCAGCAGGGGCGCCTGCCAGACCCGCCGCTGGAGCAGGCGGCCGATTCCGGTCACGGCCAGGTAACCGGCCAGGGGGACAAGTCCCGGCAGGCCGGAGACGAACCCGACCAGCAGGCCGCCCAGGATGGCCCAATACCAGGCCGAGCGGTTACGTTCCTGGAGGGACCAGGCAGCCAGGATGACCAGCAACAAGTCCGCCGCGCCGCTCAGGACATGGATGCGGCTGACGATTGCCGATTGCAGTATCACTGCCAGGCCGACAACCGGGATTGCCAGGAGTATTCCCATCAGCCAGTCTCCCGGCTCAGTTGGAGCGCTTGGTTGGAGCGCTTCCCCTGGTTGCATCCGGATCCGACTCGGGTCAATGGGGAGGGGGCGATTCCGAAATGTGGGGTCAAGGGACGAGGGTTGGCGCCAGCGGGGTGATGTCCACCGGCTTGAAATTCGTGATTACCAGGACGTACTGCATTTGGACGAAATTGACCGCCGGCTGGACCGAGGCCTGCTGGAACAGTTCATAGTCCAGTTTACGGATGCTGGCGACCTGCCCGACGAGCAGGTCGGCAGGGTAACCGCCTCCCAGGCCGGAGGTCAGGATCAGGTCGCCGGGTTCGATGACCACATCCTGCGAGATCATATCGAGGGACATGTCTCCGGTCAGGGATCCGACCAGCATGGCATCGGTGCGGGCGTCCACCAGCCGGACATTGACGGCCGAGGCCGGGTCGGTGATCATCATCACCCTCGCCGCCTCCCCAATGACGGCGTCCACCTGTCCAACCAACCCCTGCTCGGTCACGACCGGCATCCCCGGGCGGATGCCTTCGTTGGAACCGATGTTGATGATGACGTAATAGAGGAACGGGCTGGGGTCGCGCCCGATGACGGTGGCAGCCTTGTATGTGTTCTCAGGGTTGGCGCGGGCAAAATCCACCAGGGCGGAAAGGATCTCGGTCTCTAGCACCTGCTGTTCGAGGTCGATGATCTGGCTTTGCAGGAGGGCTACTTCGGCTTCCAGGGCGGCGTTCTGTTGCCGAAGGGAGGCAAGGTCGCGTGGGGCAGTCACGAAGTCCACGACCGCCATGTAGCGGGTGGAGAACCATCCCTGGAGGTCCACCAGTGAACCTGTGAACCAGTCCGTGGCTTTCTGGAAATACCCGCCCAGGGCCAGCGCCAGCAGGCCGGCCACCACCAGGCCAATGATGACTGTCTGCAGGGTGCGGGGCAATATTCGTTTCATGATCCCACCGGGGCGGCCGCCCTTTTCCGGGCGGCGGGCGCTTATGAATGCCGCGTGCTGCCGCGTTCCAGTCCCACCAGGTAGCGGCCAAGGCCGGAAATATCTTCCAGCACCATTCCCGCGCCGCGTACGACGCAGGAGAGCGGGTCTTCGGCGACCCAGACGCGCAGGTTGAGTTCGTCGGTCAGGCGTTCCGCCAGGCCTTGCAGCAAGGCGCCGCCGCCAGACAGGCAGATGCCGATGTCCATCAGGTCGGAGACGATTTCGGGCGGGACCTCATCCAGCGCGTCCTTGACGGTATCCAGGATGACCTGGACCGAGTTGGAGAGCGCGTCGCGGATCTCGACCGACGAGACTTCGATCGATTCCGGCAAGCCGCTGACGAGGTTGCGGCCCCGGATCTCGGTCGTCTTTTCGATTGGCAGGGGGAAGGCTGAACCGATGTCCCATTTGAT
>VGNO01000177.1 GCA_016865985.1 Chloroflexota bacterium
CCGGAAACGGAGCGTGACCATGAAAATCAAGCGTTCGCTCAGAACCTTCCTGGCTGTTGCCGGTTCCCTGCTCGGTTTGTGGCTGCTGTTGGAGATTATCATGCGGATCTACCTGGAAGCCCCACTTGAGACCGGTTTCTACAGTTCAGTCCCGCGCGCCGGTCTCCCGCAGCGACAGGCAGAGGTCGGAGTGCGGGTGGCGAGCGGTTCCGGCTGGATCCACCTCGGCTGGATCGCCGACCCCGAAAACGAGACATATCGCATCGAGTTCAATGGCGATGGGACCTGGCAGGAGCTCGGGCAGGTGGAATTCGGTTCCTTCCTGCACCACAGCGCCGGCGGGACCTACCGAGTGTGGCGCGTGCCGAAGGACGGCGGCAGCCCCGAGGTCCTGGGTGAGGCGCTGGCGCTGGGCGGAGAAAGTCCCTCGGTGCTGCTCATGCCGCGCATCGCCGGGGAGTGGCAGTCCCTGTTCCGACCGCAGGAAGCCGGTTATTACATCAACGACCACACTATCTATCAGGATGCGGTAGGGGACTGGCGGCTGGCAGGCATCACCTCCCGCACGGACGGCGATTTCAACCAGGAGAAGTACTTCGCGGCCGCCGTCAGCGACGAATTCCCACCCGTTGGCGGCATGACCGAAACCGCGCCGCTAGCCGATTTCGGCGGGTTGGCGTGGGCGCCGCACGTCATCCACGACGGGGAGCGCTACCACATGTTCTGGTCGCCGCACGAATTGCACCAGATGACCTCGGAGGATGGCATTACCTGGGAGAACCATACCATCACCATGCCCGCCCCATACCACAAGTTCTTCCGGGACGGGATGGTGCTACGGGTCGCGCCCGGCCAGTGGCTGCTCTACACCACCGCCCGCGGCGCCTATTACTCGCAGGTGGATATCTACCAATCCTTCGACCTGACCGGGTGGCAGTACATCGGTCCCGCCCTGCGCAGCGGTCCGGGCAGCGAGCGCAACTCGCCGTTCTCCTCGATGGAATCACCCTTCGTGGTGGACAACGCCGGGCGCTACTACCTGGCGCTGACCTACAATAACGACTCCTTCTTCTGGCCCGGCATCCTGCTGACCTTCCAGGTCTGGCCGGACCCGGGGAGTTATAACGAAACCCTCGTCTTCCATTCGGACAACCCCTATGATTTCGGCATCTACCGCGGGCGCGGGAACGCGCCCAGCCTGTTGACCGAACTGGAGACCCACGCGCCGGAATTCGTCTTCAACCCGGGGACCGGAAAGTGGTACATCACGACTGCCGGCTGGCCGTGGGTGGCAACCCTGACATCCGGAGAGGCCGCTGTCGCCCCGCTGGAGTGGGAGCCCGTGACGGGAGGAGCGCCATGACCGACGAACGCGAATTCTTCCGCCGCTCCCGTGAGATGATGGACTGCTACGGACGGGGCGACTACGCCGCCGCATTATCCGCCACCGAACGCCTGGCCGCCGAATTCCCCACCCAGTCCGCCCGGACGGGTTTCTGGCGCATCTGCCTGCTCTCGCGCCTGCAAAAGATGGACGAGGCGCTGCAGGTTTTCCGGGAAGCGCTGAACGCTGGCATGTGGTGGTCCGAATCAACCCTGCGCAGCGACCCGGACCTGGAGCCGCTGCAAGGCGATCCGGGTTTCGAAGGAATGGTTGCTGTCTGCCGGGAACGCCATGCCGCAGCGCAGCAGGGATCATGCCCGGCGCTGTTCATCCGGGAACCGGGGAAGGCGGCCGGGCCCTGGCCTGTGTTGGTTGCATTGCATGCCATGAGCAGCAGCGCCGAAGCAGACCTCTCGCATTGGGAGACGGCCTGCGAAAAGGGCTGGCTGGTGGCGGCGGTGCAATCCTCCCAGATGGCCTGGCCGGGTGCGTATTCCTGGTCCGACCGCGACCTGGGGCAGGCGGAGGCGCTCCAGCAGTACGGGCGTCTCTGTGAACGATACCCCATCGACAGGTCGCGGGTGGTCGTTGGCGGATTCTCGCAGGGTGGGGCGCTTGCCATCCGCCTGGCGCTCAACGGCAGCCTGCCGGCGTGCGGATTCCTGGCTGTTTGCCCGGGGCGGATCGAGCCGGCGCTGCTGGCCGAATGGACCGCGTCCCGGCGCGAGGTCCAGCCGCGCGGCTATCTCGTTGCCGGAGGCAGGGACCCGCGCCACGATTTCTTCCTCCAAGTCTGCGGATATTTATCGCAACACGGCATCGCCTGCCGCTTGGAAGACCACCCGGAACTCGGCCACGAGTTCCCGCCGGATTTCGGGAAATCGCTCGAAAAAGCGCTGAAATTTTTTGCATCGAAGGACACGAATTGACCGAAGGTTACAATAAATCTGCGAAAGACGCTGCAAAAATATCGAGGAACAGCCATGAACATACGAAGCATAATTCAATCTCAATATCTTGCCTCGCTTGCCATGTTGAAACAGGCGGTTATGAAATGTCCACCCGAAGCGTGGGATGATCCGCGCGACACGGACAGGTTCTGGTTTGTCGCCTATCACGCTCTGCGTTTTGCGCACCTGTACCTGAAAGCAAAGGAAAAAGGCTATCCCCGCTGGGAGCAGAGGCCGCATTCGAACCCGGGCAAGCCATTCTCGAAAGAGGAAATTTTGGAGAGACTCGCCCTGGTCGAGCGGGACGTAGTTGCCCAGATACCCGTCATGGACCTCGATGGGCCGACCGGAGCCGCCGGGGCGCTCGCCAACAAGTTCGAACTGCAAATTTACAACATCCGTCACATCCAGCAGCACACCGGCGAACTATATCAAAGGTCGAGTCCCTACAACCTGAAACTTGAATGGGCATCACAACGATCCAACTTCGAGCCCAAGGAGAAGAGAAAATGACCCAGTACGAACTCCCCAAAGCCTATGATTTCAAATCCACCGAGCCGCGCGTTTATGCCATGTGGGAGAAAGGTGGATATTTCCGGCCATCCAACGACCCGCACCGGCCGGGCTTCGATCCATCTGTCAAGCCGTTCGTCATCTCCATCCCACCGCCGAACATCACCGGCGAATTGCATGTCGGGCACGTTCTGTTCGTCAGCCTGGAAGATTTAATGATCCGTTACCACCGCATGAAGGGCATCCCATCCCTGTGGGTGCCCGGCGCCGACCATGCCGGCATCTCGACCCAGATCAAGGTCGAGAAAATGCTCGAGGCGGAAGGCACATCCCGAGAACGCGTCGGGCGGGAGGAATTCCTGAAGCGCGCCTGGGCCTGGAAGGAAAAATACGGCGGCATCATCTCCACCCAGATCCGACGCATCGGGGCTTCCTGCGATTGGGACCGGGAGCGGTTCACCCTGGACGAGGGACTGTCGCGCGCTGTCCGGGAGGCTTTCGTGCGCCTGTACGAGAAAGGCCTGATATACCGCGGCCCGCGCCTGATCAACTGGTCGCCGGCGCTGAAGACGGCCGTCAGCGACCTGGAGGTGGAATACATCGAGGAAGAAGCCAGATTGTATTACTTCAAATACATGCTGAATGATTCGGATGAATTCATCCCAGTGGCCACCATCCGCCCGGAGACCATCCTGGGCGATACGGCAGTGGCGGTCCATCCCGAGGATGAACGCTACCAGAAATTCATTGGCAGGACCGCCATTGTACCGATGCTGGGTCGCGAGATCCCGGTCATTGCCGATGATTACGTCTCACGCGAGTTTGGCTCCGGCGCGCTCAAGATCACGCCCGGTCACGACCCCAACGACTACGAGATCGCCCAGCGCCACAACCTGCCCATCCTCTCGATGCTGGATGCAAACGTAAAAGTGACCGAGGTGGGCGGGCCGTATGCGGGTATGGACCGCTACGAGTGCCGCGAAAAACTCTGGGCCGATATGGAGGCCGCCGGCCTGGTCATCAAGGAAGAGCCCTACCTGACCACCATCCCGCGCTCTGAGCGCGGCCGTGAGATCATCGAGCCGATGATCTCCACCCAGTGGTTCGTCAAGATCCGGCCGCTGGCCGAGGCAGCCCTGGCTGCCGTGTGCGATGGGCGCATCGAGATCATCCCGGAGCGCTTCGAGAAGGTCTATTACAACTGGCTGGAGAACATCAAGGACTGGTGCATCAGCCGCCAACTTTGGTGGGGACACCGCATCCCGGTCTGGTATTGTGCGAATTGCGGCAAGGAGACATGCGTGCGCGAAGAACCATCAAAGTGCGCACATTGTGGTGGCGAGAACATTCATCAGGATCCGGACGTGCTCGACACCTGGTTCTCCTCCGGCCTGTGGCCATTCTCGACCCTCGGCTGGCCGGAACATACGCCGGACCTGAATTACTTCTACCCCACCGCCATCATGGAGACCGGCTACGACATCCTGTTCTTCTGGGTGGCGCGCATGATCATGATGGGACTGGAATTCACCGGGGATGTCCCATTCCGTCTGGTGTACCTGCATGGCCTGATCCGTTCGGATGGGGGACGCAAGATGAGCAAGTCCTACGGTACGGCAATCGACCCTCTCGCCATCATGGATGAGCTGGGCGCCGACGCCCTGCGCTTCACCTTGCTGGTGGGCTCCACCCCCGGCAACGACCAGACCACCCCATCCTACCAGAAGATCGAATCCAACCGGAATTTCGTCAACAAGATCTGGAATGCGGGCAGGTTTGTGATCTCTGCCATCGCAGCGCTCGGCGACGATGGACGACAGAACATGGACCACGGTCCATCGTCCGCGGTCCGTACCCAAGATTGGACGCTCGCCGATTCGTGGATCTGGGCCAAATTACAGCAACTCATCCGGGACGCGGAGCGCCTGTTCCAGGCGTATCAATACGGCGAGGCCGGGCGGCAGGTCTACGATTTCTTCTGGTCTGATTTCGCCGACTGGTATGTGGAGGTCGCCAAGTTGCAACTGCAAATGGACGGGACCCGGGCACAGACGGTCGCAACCCTCGTCCGGGCGCTGGATATTTCCCTGCGCCTGCTGCACCCCTTCACGCCATTCGTGACCGAGGAACTGTGGGGCCACCTGCGCAAAGCCCTGCTCGATTCACCGCTGGCGGATCTGGCAAAGGACTGGCCCGCAGCGCTCATCGTCGCCCCGTGGCCGGGGCCGCGCGGACTGGAAGGCTGGGAGGAAGCCAGACTGGCCGACTTCACGCTGGTGCAGGAGGTGGTACGCGCCATCCGTAACCTGCGCGCCGAGAAAAACGTCGGCCCGGCGAAGCGCATCCCGGCCGTCATCGCCGGCGGGACGAAGGCGGGCCTGCTGGAGGGACAGGCGCCGGTCATCGCCGCCCTGTCCGGGTTGGACCCGGCCCGTTTCGATATCGTTCCATCTATATCCACCAAGCCGGTTGATTCCATCGCCCTGGTGGTGGGACCGCTCGAAGTCCACGTGCCGCTCGCCGGGATGGTGGACCTGGCCGAAGAACTGACGCGCCTGGGGCGGGAATTGGCTGAGAACGAATCACAGGTCGCCCGGCTGGAGAGGCTACTGGCCTCCGACTTCGCCGCCAAAGCCCCGGCGGCTGTGGTCGGGAAGGAGCGTGAGAAACTGGCGGTTTACAGGGAAACGGCCGCCAAACTCAAGGCGCAACTGGAAGGATTGAAGTGAATCTGCACGGGGAGGATGGAGCCCAGGCGCCCTTCCTCCCCTGCCCGTGCGGGACCGGGGTCCAAAAGCCCCTTGACATCCCTGCGAATCAGCCTATACTGTGACTGACTTCATCCCCACACAGGAGGCAATCCACGATGAAGACTCGCAGGCAGACAATCCAAATCATGACAACCCT
>VGNO01000178.1 GCA_016865985.1 Chloroflexota bacterium
CCCGCCCACCATCAGCCGCACGCCGCCCCCCAGCCAGTCCGTACCGCCCACGCCGGAACTGCGCCCGGGACTGGGGCAGGTCCTGTTCGCCGACGATTTCAGCGACGCCGCCCTGTGGAACACGGTCTACGCCCCATCCGCCAGCGTCCTGGTAGAGGCCGGACAACTGACCCTGACGATCGCCGCCGGCGCCCCGTCCACATCCCTGCTCAGCCTGCGCGCCGCCCCGACCGTTGCCGATTTCTACCTCGAGGCGACCGTCCGGCTGAACCTGTGCCGGGCGGGCGACCGCTACGGCGTCGTCTTCCGCCTGTCTGCCCCCGGCAGTTATTACCGCTACCTGCTCAATTGCAGCGGCGAGAGCCGCTATGAACGGCTGGTGGATGGCGCCGCCTCCGCGCCGCGCGACTGGCTGGCGAGCGCGGACGCCCCGCGCGGCGCGCCGGGCGAGGTAAAGATCGGCGTGTGGGTGGTGCGGAACGAGATGCGTTTCTTCCTGAACGACCGCTACCAGTTCACCATCCTGGACGGAACCTACGCCTCCGGGACCCTGGGCCTGTTCGCCTACACCGGCGGCCAGACGCCGGTCTCGGTATCGTTCACCGGCCTGACGGTCCATGCCGTGTCTTACACCAGCCCCGCGCCCGGCCAGACGCCAACCGTTGTACCCTGATCCGTTGTTTTGCACTACAATCGAGACATGCCGCCCAACAAACTCAACGACCTCGACCCGAAATCCTGGCTCAAGTTCCAGAAATCCTGGTTCATCCACAATCCGCCGCCGCGCAGGAAGGGGGCGCTGGTGCACCCGGCCAAATTCCCGGAGACGCTGGCGCAGGAGTTCATCGAGTTCTTTACCAAGCGGGGGGAGACTGTCCTCGACCCGATGGCCGGCACCGGGTCCGCGCTGGTGGCGGCGCTGCGGGCCGGTCGGCACTCATACGGCATCGAGTTGAACCCCAAATACGCCGGGATCGCCCGGAATATTATTGCGGAGGAACGCCATTCGCTGGGATCGTCTATCGAAAATCTAAAATCGGAAATCATCAATGGCGATGCCAGTCTCGCGGCTACTTTCAACATCCCAATGATTGACTATGTCTTGACTTCCCCTCCCTACTGGGACATGCTGCACGCCAGGGGCGCCGAGACACAGCAGAAACGCCGCGCCGCCGCGGGCCTGGATGTGTTCTACTCGGACGACCCGCACGATGTGGGCAATATCCACGATTACGAGCAGTTCCTGGCGCAACTGGTCGCCATTTACGCCGGTCTGAAGCCGCTCCTGCGCGAGCGGGCGTATCTCACCATCATCGTCAAGAACGTCAAGAAGGGCGGCCGGATCTACCCCCTGGCCTGGGACCTGGGGCGCGAACTCGGCAAGGTCTATACCTTGAAGGACGAAAAGATCTGGATGCAGGATAACCAGCGCCTGGCGCCTTTCGGCATGAACAGCGCCTGGGTGAGCAACACGTTCCATCACTATTGTTTACAGTTTAGGAATGAGTAACAGAGATTGGTCCATGGAAAATGGTGAATTGTATCCCCTTGCTTGATAAGACGCGCATCCATTAGCAATACCCATGCTCTCCTCCATCGACCTGCTCCGCCTCCCCTACACGCCCGACCTGAGCGAAGGCGGCATCGCCTATGCCTGCCGTTCGCTGGCCTACACCTACGACCGGATGGGCGGCTCCCCGGTGGACCGCATGCGCCGCATCGCCGGCGGGGTGGCGGTTGAACTGGCATTCCGCCGTTCCCTCGGCGAACAGGGCGTCCCTTTCGACGTGCTGGGCGCAACCCCCTTCACAGACCCCGACCGTTACGATGTAATGCTGGGCGGTCACCGCTGCGACCTGAAGAGTTTCCTGATCACCCGCCGCAGCCAGATCAGCCAGGTGCGCAAGGACCCGTCCCTGCTGCTGGGGGCCCCGGCGCTGGTGCCACTCGACCAGTTCGCAGCCGAGGGCCATTCCGCCCGGGATATCTACCTTTTCGCCTTTTTCCTGGCGCTGACCACCCCCTCGACCGAGGATATGAAACAGGCGCTGGCTGCCGGGCAGCCTGCCCACCTCGTCCACCCGCTGCCGGAGGGTTGGGCGCGTCCCCGCCAGTGGCTGGCGCTGGGAAAACTGGCGCTCAAGAGCGAATGCGACCGGCCCATTTCCATCGAGATCGGCGGGCAGGATGCCGAGCGCAACTTCATCACGGCTGCGCTGGAACTGCCGCCGCGCAAGGCAATCCCTGCGCCGGGGGAGTTCTACAGCGTGGCCTACATCCATGCCAAGGCGCTTCCGCCTGCCCGCATCGGCATCCACAGCCCGCTGCAGGGTGAGGCGCATATCGTCCTGCCGCATGAATGGGGCAACATCTGGGTCTATGGCATGGATATCTGGCTGGCGGGTTGGCTGGCGCACGAGGATTTCCGGCGCAAGGCCAAGGTCCTGCCGGCCGGCAGCCGTACATTCCAGTATTCCCAGACGCGCACCAGGAACCTGGCCGTTCCTGTGGGCGAGTTGCAGCCGTTGGCCCCGCTCTTCGACCGGGTGGTGGAGTGGGAGAAGCGCAAGGCAGAGTGAGCAGGTTCGGGTTCACTGGCTTGAGCGGTGGAGTTGTTTCGGATTGAATGTGGAGGCGCTTGGATGAAATTCCGTTGGTCGGAAGTGCTCAACAGCCTCCTGATGCTGGCAGGATTGTGCATGTTGATCGTGTTGCTATTGCTGGGCTACCGTTTTGTTAGTGTTGCCATTGGTCCCATTACATTTGGTTTGGAAGCGCCACAGGATGGAGATGAAGAACCATCCACCAACCTGGAGGAGCCGGTCATCTGCCATGGTCCCCTGCCCAGCCGCCTGGTGGCCGGGGATGTGGCGACTGTCAGTTTTGATCCCCCGCTGCGGAATAACGTCCGTTCTCATCCTGGCCAGTCCTATACCCTGCTTGGGAAATTGGAACCCGGGGAGGAAGTGGAGATTCTCGATGGGCCGGTCTGCGCGGGTGGGATGTACTGGTGGCGGGTGACATCCCTGGATGATTACCTGACCGGATGGACACCTGAGGGTGATTCCGAGAATTACTGGTTGATTCCCCGCTAGGGTGAATGCCCATCGCTGCCTGCGGATCATTGCTCAGCGCGATCTGGCGTTATAATGGATTGCATGGAAAGTAACCCGCTCTCGAAATTGAAGATCGATCGCTCCGCCATATCGGTTTCTGCTCTCGTTGATGAGTCCGACGAAAAGACGTACTGGCTTGCACGCACGCCCCAGGAGCGCTTGAGGCAGGTGGAAATTCTGCGCAGGATCAATTATGGACCTCGATCTACCGAGCGACTTCAAAGAGTTCTTATAATTACTGAACGAAATGAGCGTTAGATACCTGTTGATCGGTGGATATGCAGTTGGGTATCACGGCTATCCACGCGCCGCTAATGACATGGATATCTGGATCGCCATCCACCCCAAAAACGCACAACGGATTATTACTGCCTTGGTGAATTTGGTTCCGATTTGCCCGAATTGATTCCCGACTTGTTTATGCAGGCGAATAAGATTGTCCGGATGGGTAATCCTCCCATGCGGCTCGGGATATCCACCAGCATTTCTGGTGTGGAATTCGATGAGCGCTACTCCAGCAACGTTGTGGATATTCTGGACGGAGTGGAAGCCAGCATCATCGGTCTACAACATCTCAAGCGAAATAAAAAAGCGGCAGGCCGGTTGAAGGACCTGGCAGATTTGGAAGACTTGCCATAATTTCCTTCCCTGACATGTGACGGTCCCCTCGCAGGTGACCACCAAATTGGTTGGGGAAAATCCGTTTGACGCATTATTCCGCCTGTGGTATCATCCCGCTACAATCCAATAGCCCCAAGCGGCAACTCTTATCCAGAGAGGCGGAGGGACCGGCCCGACGAAGCCTCGGCAACCACTGCGGAAGCAGATGGTGCCAAATCCGGCAGCAGGGGCGACCATCATGGTCGCCCGGAATCTGGAAGATGAGAGGGCAGCCGTGCATCTTGCGCAATTGCCCTTTCGTTCCGAAGGGGCAATTTCATTTCAACGAGGTGAAACCAATGACAACAACCTTCATGTCCTCCCCGAAACTGATGTTCACATCCGAATCGGTCACGGAAGGACACCCGGACAAACTCTGCGACCAGATCGCCGACTCTGTCCTCGATGCCTGCTTCGAGCAGGACCCGATGAGCCGCGTGGCCTGCGAGGTGGCCACCAAGACCGGTTTCGTCATGCTGCTTGGTGAGATCACCACGCAGTCGTTCGTCAATTTCGACGAACTGGCGCGCAAGGTGATCATCGATATCGGCTATGACAGGGCCAAGAAGGGCTTCGACGGCAGCACCTGCGGCGTGCTTTCCGCCATCGCCAGCCAGAGCCCGGACATCGACATGGGCGTCAGCAAATCCCTGGAGGCCAAGGACGGCGACAAGGACGAGATCGACCTGATCGGCGCCGGCGACCAGGGCATGATGTTCGGTTATGCCTGCAACGAGACCGCCCAGTTGATGCCGATGCCGATCTACCTGGCCCACAAGTTGACCCGCCGCCTGGCCGAAGTCCGCAAGGCAGGCACGCTGCCCTGGCTGTACCCGGATGGCAAATCACAGGTGACAGTCCAGTACGAGTACGGCAAGCCCAAACGTATCGACACCGTCCTGGTCTCGACCCAGCACAGCGCAGACGTAACGCACGCCGAGATCGAGGAAGGTGTGATGGAACACATCATCGTACCTTCCCTGCCGGGGGAGATGGTGGATGACAAACTCAAGGTCTTCGTCAACCCGACCGGGCGCTTCGTCATCGGCGGCCCGATGGGCGACGCCGGCGTTACCGGGCGCAAGATCATCGTCGACACCTACGGCGGCATGGGCCGCCACGGCGGCGGCGCTTTCTCAGGCAAGGACCCGACCAAGGTCGATCGTTCGGCGGCGTATGCCGCCCGCTGGGCTGCCAAGAATGTGGTAGCGGCCGGCCTGGCCGAGCGGGTCGAGATCCAGGTGGCGTACGCCATTGGCGTGGCGCACCCGCTCTCGGTCAACGTGGAGACCTTCGGCACCGGCAAGATCGCCGACGAGAAGATCGGTAAACTCATCCTCGAGCACTTCGACCTGCGCCCGGGCGCCATCATCCGTGACCTCGACCTGCGCCGCCCCATCTACCGCAAGACGGCCGCCTACGGTCACTTCGGCCGCGACGACATCCAGTTCCCATGGGAGGACACGGGCAAGGCTGCCGCCCTCAAAAAGGCCGCCGGGCTCTAGACGGGTAGACCAGGCAAGCATCCGAAGCCGCCAATACTTCGGATGCTTATTTTATTCATACAGCCAATGCGCCAACGATATGCAGCGCATTGAGGGTTGTCCACAGTACAAAGATCATATCGGCCAGGACACCTTGGCTGACCGCCGGCGGTCGGTGCGCGTGTGGAACTGTTGAACAGCGAAGGGATGTTTTGGACCCATGGGTGTCAGCCAGGGATGGCACAGCCGCCCAGGCAGACGAAGCCGCGGCCGCAACCGGGACTCAGGTACGGTTATTAGGTGGGGTCTCGGAATACAGGGCCACCTGGTTGCCCCCGGCATTCTTGGCCTGGTACATGGCGCGGTCGGCGCGGTCGATCAGTGCGAGCAGGTTGGGCGTATCCGTGGTCAATTCGGCCACCCCGATGCTGATCGTGACGCCCAATGCCCCGGCGTCGGTCG
>VGNO01000179.1 GCA_016865985.1 Chloroflexota bacterium
GAGGATCGGTGCGGAAGATTTCTATAGCCGGCTTTCAGATAAAATCGAACAGCGCTTAGCAAACATGGAACAAAGAATATCGACTCAATGGGCAAATGCAGCGCGGAGAGACACAGCTGTAGGCAAACCCATATATGAGCCAGGACCCACTGTTTATAACACCTTCCCGGAGAGATACAATGCCTGACGCTCCTAAGATTTATCCATTTACGCATCAAGAACTTGCTGAAATCCTGATCAAGCACGAGAACATCCACGAAGGTTTGTGGGGCATTTATGTAGAGTTTGGCATAGGTGCTACAAACATCGGACAAGGCCCTAATGATATGTTGCCAGCTGCTATCGTACCGATTGTAAAACTTGGCCTTCAGAGATTTCCAGAGCCAAGTAATCTTACAGTAGACGCGGCGAAAGTCAATCCTGCCTAGATATTAGCGCTCACCGCTGTTCAGAATGCCATTCTTTTACCGCTCAAAAAAGCTGGACATGATATCTCCTGCCCTGTTTTTCATTACTTGTTGGGCGGGGTCTTCGCGAAGCGCCCCTGCAAGGGGACTACCCCGCTCCCAGCGTTGACCGAAGGTCTCCGGGTTGTCGGTTCGAGACCTGCGGTCGGCAAGGCGACGCGATCTGGAGACCGTGTCACCACAAGTCTCGTTCGGTTATTTCCTTACGGCTTCAAAGGAGAGAAAAAATGAAGCAACAAAAGATTTTTCGTCAGATGGTGGCAATGCTATTGATATTACTGCTGGTTGGATGTAGCCCTCAGGTCGCAATTTCCACAAACTTACCAAGTATCTCTCCCACTGAACTTGGACTTCATCTCTATTTTCACGATGATTTCAGTGATCCACAGAGTGGCTGGGATGAGCACCACATGGATCTTTGGAAAGGTGTTTACAGAAGCGAATATGAAGATGGTCATTTTGTGATTGCAAATGCTCGACCGGGATATATGGTTTGGGCCAGACACAATCTGAGTCTCGATGATTTCTTCTTTGAAGTGGAAGCCATTTTGGAGGAGATTGAGGGCTTTGAAAACCAGTTGTCCAGTTTCGTTGGTGTAATTCTTCGTTTCAAGGATGAGTCCAATTTCTATTTTTTTGGCATCAATGGCCTACAGCAATTTATTGCCGGAAAAGTAGAAGGAGGTACTTGGAAATCCTTTTATATAGATGATACGTTCCAAGATTTTGGTAGTTCGGAATCCATAAGACTGGGCACTGGAGTGACTAACAAGATCATGATCGTTGCCCAAGGGTCTGAATTTTGCTTCTATGTAAACGACGAACTTGTGCTTGATGCATCGGACAGCTCTTTCGCGGATGGAGATATTGCACTAGCGGTGAATTGGATTGATGCGCCGGTGGTTGTTTACTTCGATAATGCCAAACTCTGGTGGGGCGGTAACTAAGTAGCTTGAATTCACCTTGCAATGAGCGCAGCCTTAAGTATGAGTGTGCAAAGAAACAACCCGCTGAGCCAAACCGTTGGGCGCTATATGTGATGCACATTTTTATGACTATGAAACTCAGGTGGACGTGATTCTTTTGGCAGATACATTCCAAGTAACTGTGCCTCTGTTCATTTTTCTTGTTGGTGTCCTTTTCTTATATGGTGGTATTCGCATCATTGCAAAGAAAAAAACCATTGTGGTTGACCGCTACCCGTCATCACCATCTTGGAAATCGCAAATACTTATCGGGAACAAAGCAATAATTATTGGAATCGGATATGTTATTTATGGTGTCATTTTTATGGCTGTTTCCTTGCTGATCCTCTTGTTCGCATTATAAGAATCTAATTTTTCCTATACTGATTGAGGCACAGCCATTTTGGTAAGGATAACAGCTCATCTGCTCTTTTAGCCGCCCAACTCAGGTTTCCCCGAAAGAACCGGGGCATTACGGTCTTTAACTGCACCGCTGTGGCGCAATATTATGGGTCAACACACTCAATTGTGAAATTGACCGTGATCACCTGCTGGTCAGATGAACGCACCACCACCGCCGTAGCCGGTCCCACGCCTGTCTGCAGGCAGTGGATTTCGAGCGTGCCTCCATTTCCCGCGCCGGGTACATACCGCCACTCCACCAACGTCACGGGGGCATGGAAATACTTGATCTCGGCGAGGTACGCATCCACTCCATCCAACTCGCCAACGAGGAGGGGTTTCCACTGGCGCTTCGGGAATTCCAGCCAGTCCTCCACCTCGATGATGCTGTCTGCCATAGTGAACCAGCCGGTTGCTTCGTGCCCGCTGGATTCACCGGTGACCGTCAGTGTGTACACGCCGCGCGGCCGGTCGTCAGCCACGCTGACAGTACCTTCCAGGATACCCTGTTTATCTGCATAGGCTGAATAAACAACCTCTGTTCCGTCCGGGCGGATGATTTTCACCCGGAGGGCTTCATCAAAATTGAAGCCGATTGCCCGGAAGGTGAGGCTGTGACCAGGCTCCACCGCCCTGTACTCGAACTGGATATCCTGTTCCGGGTATGGCGTCTGAAGCGGGTAGGTTGGAACAGCCAGGGGAGGGGGTTCTGTTCCGGTGTTGCCGGTTGGATCAAAAGGTTTCAATGGCTGTTCACACCCGGCACAACCGATGAGCAGGGCCAGCAAGATCAACCATCGCGGCGCAGATTTCATTGTTCACCTGCCTTTGAAATATTGACTGTACTGCAAAAACCCTTTAACACGAAGGTCACAAAGGATCACGAAGGAAAACCCTTCATTACTTACCTTTGTGTACTTCGTGTCCTTTGTGTTTAAAGACCTTTTTGCAGTGGACACATTATTGACGACAGACATGCATCACAGGACAGTTGATTCCTACAGGAATCAACACAAGCCGCCTCGAAAGGAAACGGCCTGCCTTCCCCTTGCGGAAAAGATTATACATAATATATAATCCGGGTTGTGAAGGAAAATCCCAAAAATTGAAGCCGATTGCCCGGAAGGCGAGGCTGTGACCAGGCTCCACCGCCCTGTACTCGAACTGGATATCCTGCTCCGGGTATGGCGTCTGGAGCGGGTAGGTTGAAACAGCCAGGGGAGGGGGTTCTGTTTCAGTGTTGCCGGTTGGATCAGAAGGCTGCGGGTTCAAGCCCCGCTGGGGCAACCCAAAAGACTCCCGGAAGGGAGTCTTTCTACTTCACGAAATAGCGAGTTATCTGGCAGTAATTCCTGTTTTGGGTTATCGGCTACGGAAGATTGAGACAAATCACATGACTCATGGTTTCATCGCCGTCCCGGGAAGAGACTTCCCATGCGCTTGCATCTGACGGACTGATGCGGTTGATGTGGGTACCAGTCCCATCATAACCTCCTGCAACCAGGAGAGTCCCTGGCGGACAGTTGACCAGGGAATCCCCTGCATCTCCGCCAGAAGATTCGGGGAAGATGCGCTTGTTTGTCAAGCCGCTTCCCGACAGACAGACTGCATAGATGCTTAAAACCAGTTCTTCGTTCCCGTTCTTTTGAGCCATTATATTCCACCCGTTTTGACCGTTCTCAACCAATAAGGGACCACTATTATATACCTCCATTCCATCAACGTTTATGGCATAACCGCCGCCGGTAATCAGATCGCCACTCTGGCAATACGCAAATGCTCCATCGTATGTTTCATTCGCTCTCATGGTGTAATCCACGGAGACAATCTTGGCAGCGCCGGGCACATTATGAAGGCAATAAGCATATGCCAGAAGCGGCTGCGCGTCCACGCCGGTGTTTTGTCCCTCCACCGACCAGCCTGCTGAGGTGGGCATGGATTTATCAATCCGCACATTTTCGCCGGTGGAGAATCCTCCGCTCACAAGGAGGCTGCCTGCCGGACAGGCTGCGATTGCAGCGCCGCTCCCGGCAGCCGGGATATCCACTTGAGCGGAGACTTGTTCGATGAAGGGCGGTCCCGATGTGACCGTACTGCCAGTGGGCGCGGGCGACGCTCCCGCTGTCGTGTCCGGCGCGCCTGTCTCGGTCGCTGGCGAGTTGCTGCCCGTAGTTTGCGTTCCACAGGTCAAAACCGATAGCAGCAGTGCACCTGCAATAACTAGCGGAATCATTTTCTTGATCATGGCGCCTCTTCTCTGGACAACTTGATATTATCATGGTTTCTGGTTCTGGCGGAGGTCGGTATTAGTGTTGGCGGTTGGCAGTTAATTCTTTAAGCCACACGAATTATATATAATGTATAATCCGTTTAGATTTTTCCCGGAGAAATCGCATGCCAGAAGAGAAACCCCGCACCGACGAAGAACTGGAACGCTTCCAGCGGCGGCCGCTGAAGGAGGAGATTTTCGAGTCCCTCTACAAGCGCATCATCGCCGGTAAGTACGCGCCGGGGGAGTGGCTGCGGCAGGAGGAGATCGCTTCGCAACTGGGCGTGAGCATGACCCCGGTGCGCGAGGCGCTCGACCTGCTGGTCTCGGCCGGGCTGGCGGAACGCGTCCCCTACCGCGGGGTGCGCGTGATCCAACTCTCCAGCGCCGAGATCCTGGAGGCCTACAGCCTGCGGCTGCTGCTCGAACCCGCCGCGGCCAGGGGCGCGGCCGAACGCGCCAGCCAGTCCCAGGTCCAGGCCCTGGAACGCATCCTGGCGCAGATGCAGCCGCCAGTCACACTGAACGACATGTCCAGCCAGCGCCAGTTGAACCGGGAATTCCACCTGCTGGTCGTGGCGGCCAGCGGCAACGCCCTGCTGGCGAAGGTCTACGATATGACCGCCAACGCCTTCCCGGACTGGATGCTGTACGAGGCCATGTTCCACCACCCGGAGATGCTGACGGGCTGCCTGCGGCAGGAATTCGAGGAACACCGCGCCCTGCTGGCGGCGGTGGCGGGCCGGGACCCGGACCAGGCCGCCCGCCATGCCCTGGAACATGTGCTGACCATTGGCCGGGAGATCGAAAGTTACCTCAACATCCCGGGCGACCTGCTGCGCGAAAAAGAGCGGCAGTGCGCCTCGGAATTGATCAACCCGAAATAGACCATCCATTCCAACAAGGAGAACCCTATGTCCGAAGAACTTTTCAAATCCATGGCGCAGTGCATCATCGACGGCGATTCCGACCTGGCGGTTGAACTGGCCCAGAAAGCCATCGCCGCCGGGGTGGACCCGCTGAAGGCCATCACCGATGGCTTTGTGAAGGGCGTCAACCAGGTCGGCGAGGCCTTCGCCTGCGGCGAGGCCTTCCTGCCCGAACTGGTGATGGCCGGCGAGGCCATGAAGGCCGCCGTCGAAACGCTCGAACCCGAGATGCAGCGGCGCGGCGCCGAACGCCAGGTGTACGGCAAGGTGGTGCTGGCGACGGTCGAAGGCGACATCCACGAGATCGGCAAAACGCTGGTCGGGACGATGCTTTCAGCCTCCGGTTTCAAGTGCTACGACCTGGGCGTGGATGTGGCGGCGGCGAAGATCATCGCCAAGGTCAAGGAAGTGGACGCCGACATCGTGGCGCTCTCCGCATTGCTGACGACCACCATGGTCAAGCAGCGGGAGGTGATCGAAGCCCTGGACAAGGAAGGGCTGCGGAAGAAGGTCAAGGTGATGGTCGGCGGCGCGCCCGTGACGCGTGAATGGGTGCAGCGGATCGAGGCCGACGGTTACTCGGAAGACGCCATCGGCGCGGTGGCAGCCGCCAAGCAGTTGATGGGCGCGGCATAGCCATCCCCCCTGCTCCCCTTCCTTTATG
>VGNO01000180.1 GCA_016865985.1 Chloroflexota bacterium
GGTCTTCATAGAAGGCGCGGATGAAGGGTTCGATGGTCTTCTGCAGGGCGGTAAACGGTTCGTGCAATTCGGTCTCCGAAAGTGGGATGTCGACCAGGACGGTCAGCGAGACCGGCACCGCCTGGTTGACATCCACCACCAGGCTCAACTGCACCGGCAGGCGCGTGCCGGCCGGCAGGATGATATTGGACGGGGCGCGCACGATCTCCAGACCGCCGGTCACCAGGCTGACGGTGGCGCCGGTGACGGGGGTGTCGGCCACCAGCACGACCTCGGTCACCTGGTTGATGGTGAGGGGGAAACTGACCTGGATGGTGTCCTGTACCAGGATCTCCCTGCGGATGTGGGCCTGGTCGAGGCGGCCGAAGTTGACATACATCCCGCCAAGCACATCGCCGACCAGCAATTGCTTGAGGAAGAAACGTTCACGGCCGAGCAGCGCCAGGACGGCGATCAGGAGGATGTTGACGATCAACGAGATGGTCCCGGTGACGGTCCAATAGGCGGGGGGAAGTTTTTCCCTGCGCACTTGCAGGGATGGGAATTGCATCCGCTTCGGGCGCGACCGGCGCTGGCGCGGTTTTACAGGTTCCGAGGACGATGGGATTCCCACCGCCGGCTGGGCTCCTGCAGGGTGGGATTCAGCAGGCTGGGGTACGGCAGGCTGGGGTACGGCAGGCCTGGATTCTGCTGGCTGGCCGCCGGAGAGGATCTCGTTCAAGCGCCTGGCGGGACTCACCGCCTGCTTGCTTTTGCCTTTCTTGTATTCCAATGGGTCTTCCGGTTCCGGGAACTGCGGGGCAGGTACGATCATGGCGCGCCTCCTGATGGGTGATGGTGCAGGCATAATATAGCATAGAGTGATAAAAGTTGGGCGATGAAACAGGGGGCTGTATATGAGTTTTCTCTACACCCGGCGGGTTGGCCTTGCCTGTGCGCTGCGACCCGAATATAATCCGGGCTGGTTTTATCAGATTTGATGAAATCCCCCCGGCAGGGTATACACCGCCTGCCGCTGGATGGACAGGAGAGATCGAGCAAGATGGATGCAGCAAAATACTGGGTGGCAGTAATCGGCGGCGGGCCGGCCGGTTTGTTCGCTGCCCGCGCCTTCAGCAACAACGGGGCTCGGGTGACCGTCCTCAACCGGGACATCAAGCCCGGCGGCCTGGCTGAATACGGCATTTATCCCACCAAACTGAAAATGAAACAGGGGCTGCGCAGCCAGTTCCAGCAGATCCTCGCCAGTCCGCTCATCGATTATTTCGGCAACGTGACCGTCTGCGGCGGCGGCAACATCGCGCTGGAGGACATCCTCGAATCCGGTTTCCAGGCGGCGCTCGTCACCACCGGCGCGCAGGGGACCAAGTGGCTGCGCCTGCCCGGTGAGAACCTGCCCGGCGTCTATCACGCTAAAAACCTGGTCTTCCACTACAACTCCCTGCCGCCCTTCAGCGGCAGGAAATTCCTGCTCGGCAGGCGCGTGGCGGTGGTCGGGGCGGGCAACGTGATGATGGATATCGCCCACTACCTGGTCCGCGACCGCAAAGTGGACGAGGTGGTGGCTGTCGTGCGGCGCGGCCCGGCGGAGATCAAATTCACGAAGAAGGAAATGGAGACCATCGCCGCCAACCTGGACCTGTCGGCCCTGGAGGCCGAGTTTGGGCGGGTCGCCCCGCTGATGCAGGCCGCCAGGCAGGACCCGGGCCTGGTCCAACAGGCCTTCACCGACGCCCTGCCGAAAGCCCTGCCGCCCGTCTCGCAGTCCCGCTTCCGTTTCGAATTCCTGGCCTCGCCCGCCCGCGTCCTGGGGGACTGGATGAACGGCGTCAGCGGTCTCAAGGTGGAGGAGAACATCCTGGTCGCCGCCGACGGGGCGGTCAAGGCGCGCGGCGCCGGGACCTCGCGCATCATCCCGGCGGACACGGTCATCTTCGCCATTGGCGACACGGTGGACCGGGATTTCTGCATCCCGGTCTACAACGACGCCTACCAGACCGTCCCAGAACCGCGCTTCCCGGTGGGCGGACTCTCCTTTGAGGCCTTCAACCCGGACACCAACCTGCCGATCGAACGCGTCTTCCTGGCCGGCTGGGCGCGCCAGGCCAGCACCGGCCTCGTGGGCTACGCGCGGCGCGACGGCGAGATGGCGGCCGAGGCAGTGCTGCAATACCTCCAGACCTTCCCGCCGGGGCCCGGCCTGGACCAGGCCGCCGACAGGTTCGAAGGGCGCTTACTCGAAACCCACCAGCGCGTGGTGGATAAAAAGCATTTGGAAAAACTGGAGCAGGCTGAGCAAAAGGAAGCCATGCTGCTGGGGGTGGAGGAGTTCAAGTTTCCCACCAACGACGAGATGTTCACGGCGATGGGGTTTTGAGATTAAGCAAAACGCCCCGGCCGGGGCGTTGGCAATCAATCCGCAGGGGCGGCGCCTGTCCTGAGTGAAACGAAGGATCACGTCGCCCTTACTTGAATTCTTTCAAAATTGCCTGAATATTCAATTTCAATTCGGGGAGATCGTTTTCCACGACCGACCATACTGCGTCTTCGTCAATTCCAAAAAATGGTGAACAAGGATGTTCCGCATGGCGATGATGTCTGCCCAAGGGATGCCTGCGTACCTTGCCTGGAATTCGTTGGGCAATGCGCGGCACGCTTCGCCGATGACGGCGATATGGTTGACCACCCAGTTTTGGATCAGTTCATCCGTGAGAAATACCGCTTTCCCGCGCCGGGTATATTTCTCGATGCGCTCGATCGCTTCAAGAATATCGAGAAGCCGTTCCTGCTCACTTCTCACAGCGGACGCGCTTCCCGCAAAACTTGCGAGCGAATGCGCGGGCGCAGCCCGGCATCGGTCACAATGTCAACTTTGGGGCCGAGGAACGATTGCAGTTCCCGGAGCAGGCGCGCCAGGTCGAGCAGGCTGCGGCCGGTTTCGAGCCGGACGAGGAAATCAATATCGCTGTCCTGACGCGCGTCGCCGCGCGCGACCGAGCCGAACACGCGCACGTCGTGCGCGCCGTGTTTTCGCGCGGCTTCCAGGATTTGTCCACGATGGGACTGGAGAAGAATTTCGAGTTCGGTCATTGTTTCCTCGCCGTTGATTTTAGCACAATTCTTTCGCGTTTATCTGCAAAAGAATTCAAGTTCACCACCAACGACGAGATGTTCTCAGCGATGGAGTTCTGAGATTAAATCAAACCCCTGTGCGGCCATAGATAGAACCACAATGCTTTGCGGGAGACTTGCGGTCACTCGCTGGGGCGGGTCAGGGACACCGCCCCAGCGAGCCATAGTCTCGTAATGCGGAGCGCTGCCCGGGTAACCTGCCAGATCAGTCAATGACCAATTTCCGACCAACATCGAACGGTTACCAGATCGAATAACCGAACCAAGGCACGATTGACTCGAGACTGGCGTATGCCCAGGAGGCGGCTCCTCCATTTGCCCTGGCCAGCGTGATCTGGCTGATCCAGGCGATGAACCAGTCGCCCGGATTGGCAACAGTGACGACATCCATATAGTGAGTACCGCCATGGCCCCATGGGAATTGGTCGCCTGGCGGCCACCACGTTTGACGATTACCAATGGTTACAATATCACCATTCAGCCACTCGACCGGCGGGCCTGAGACCGCGTTATACTTCTCGAGGCTTATCTGGTAGCGGGAATGTGACAATGCCTCAGAGAAATAGGTCTGCGTCCGGTTATAGGCTTTGGATTCGACACAAGCCCAGGCCGAGACATGGCATTTCTGGACGAGTGGTTTGATGTAAATGCCAATCCCGCACTGACTCCCGGCGACGCCTTTCCCGAGACTCCCCCCCATGACCGCGCTCGAGAAAAGCCGACCCTTCCCGGGATCCGTACCGACCTGCGTTGCTGGTGGATTAGGTGGAGTGGCAAACTGATGTTTGTAATTATAGGGAGCCGTGCGCGTCACGATGATCGAACCGGTCGAAATATGATCGGTATACCTGCCATCGCCTGGCAACTCCATTTCCCCCCCTTTTGCCATTTTGAGGACCCCGGCGAGTTCGATATTCGAACGTTCCAACTCCTCGTTCATCAGTCCTTCGAGGGCGGGATTGGTACGAATGGCAGCCTCCAGCATGCCTTTGCGAATGTCGGAGATCGCAGGCGTCTCCAGCGACGCCTCCAGCACGGAGAGTTCCTGCATGAACCTTCGTTCCCTGACTTCGTCGTAATTACTTACCTCCTTTTCAGAAGGCGCAGGACCGCCCTGGGCATGGACTAACATATCCCCATCGTCAAATGTCTTCATCATCATCTCCTTTCAGGTATAAGAATACGTTATGCTCAGATATGATTCCTCGATGGTCTCTAGGGGGTGGGGAACGGAATGGTCGGCAGCACGGGGACCTCGGTGTTTGGCGGGAGGGTCGGGGGGAGCGCGGTGCGGACGGTCGGCACAGGGGTCAGGAAGTAGCCGGGGGTGCAGATCAAGCAAACCGCTGGCGTGGTCAATCCAGCGGGCGGGGTGTAGCCGGTTGAATCGAGAAGTTCCCACGCCTCCAGCGTGTTCTCGAACCAGCCGTCGAATTCCTCCTGCGTAATGGGCAGCGGGCCTTCGGGCGGATTGTCCCCGGTGACGAACGCCATCTCGCCGTCGGTGAGTTCCACTTTCCCGAATTCGTTTTCCAGCGTGCAGGACCCTTCGAGGCAGGTGATTGTTGTTTGACTGGAATAGATGTCGAACGAAACGCTCATGTAACTGCCGCGCACAGAGGCCAGCCCGTTCGCGGTTTCAACCTCCAGCGTGCCGCCTTTGAGGATGATCCAGAGATTGCCGAGCAGCAACTCGAGTTTCGTGGCTGGCTGGACGGGATCGGCGCTGATTGCCTGCAGGACGAAGGTCGAGTTGGGCCCGATGCGGGTGACGCTGCCCTCCGGCAGCAGGTCCAGCCGCGCCCGTCCGTCCTCCCCGCTGCGGGCTACGCCTCCGATCTGCAGCGTCTGGCCGAGGAAGGCCGGGGCGAAGTCCCCATCCCCGCCGGTCCGTATATCAACCGTATTAAAGAATTCACCAATTTCCGCCGAGCGGGGGATTGGCGTGACGGTCAGCGTCGGCGTATTGGTCGACTCCGGCGCTGGAGGGGAACTGACGGCAATCGTGGGGGTGGCAGTTTCCGGCCTGCCGCATGCTGCCAGGATCAGGGCGGCGGCTGCCGCGATCTGGACCCGCAATGGAGTGTTCATGGTTGATCCTTTCTTCCTTACTCTATTGTACATAGTCGTATAAATAAAGCAACAGGCTCCTTCAAAAAAACACCAACCACCTGTGACGTTGGCAAGCGGTTGGTGTCATGCAGGAATTCCATTATGGGCTGCACGGAAGAGGTTATGTTGCCCTGATGGTTTCAGAAATCACCTTTGCCATCCAGCGCGCCCGCTCGGGCGCGTCGCCCACATGGGAGCGGGCGTCCATCAGGCGCCGGATTTCATCCTCGGAGAAATACTTTGTGATGATCGCATCCTGGCATAAAAGCGCTGCCAGCGGATTCTCTCCTCCCGCCCGGACCGCATCCCAGGCTTGCATGGCGTGGCCGCGGATGCGCTCATGCATCTCCTGCCGGTGCGCGCCGGCTTTGACCAGCGCCATCAGCAGGCGTTCGGTAGCCGCGAACGGGC
>VGNO01000181.1 GCA_016865985.1 Chloroflexota bacterium
ATTCATCGGCCTGGCTGTATTTGCATCCGATGCCCTCTCGTCGACCGCCTACGCCACCCAGGAAATCCTCTTCATCCTGGCTGCCGCCGGGACGGTTGCTTTCGGTTACGTCTTCCCGATAGCAATCGCCATCGTCATCCTGCTGGGTATCGTCGCACTCTCCTATGAACAGACGATCCACGCCTATCCCGATGGAGGCGGGGCATATATCGTCTCCCGGGACAATCTTGGGGAATTACCAGCCCTGGTCGCGGGCGCCTCGCTGCTAACAGACTACATCCTGACCGTTGCCGTCTCAGTCTCCTCCGGTGTGGCTCAAATTGTCTCTGCCTACCCGATGCTCTACGACTACCGGGTCTGGATTTCGATCATCTTTGTTCTATTCGTCATGTTGATCAACCTGAGGGGAGTCAAGGAATCCGGCGCGGCCTTCGCCCTGCCAACCTATTTCTTCGTGACCACGATGTTCATAACGGTCGGTATCGGTCTTGTCCGACACTTCACCGGCTCGCTTGGACTGGTTCCCAATGCTCCCGAACTCGAAATGTCGGAGGCGTTGAAAGCCGTCACTCCTTTCCTGATCCTGCATGCTTTTTCGAGCGGGACAGCCGCCCTTACCGGGGTCGAGGCCATTTCGAATGGGATAACCGCCTTCAAAGAACCGCGCAGCCGGAATGCGGGTATCACGCTGGTCTGGATGGCAATCATCCTTGGGTCCCTCTTCCTGGGAATTTCCTTCCTGGCCGGGAAGATCGGCGCAGTACCCTCTGAAACCGAGACCGTCATCTCGCAACTGGTCAGGACGATTTTCGGAGGTCGTGGCTGGCTCTACCAGGCTGTCATCTGGGCGACGATGGTCATCCTGATCATGGCCGCCAACACTGCCTTTGCTGATTTTCCACGCCTGAGCGCCATTGCCGCCAAGGATGGTTTCCTCCCGCGCCAGTTGGCTTTCAAGGGGAGCCGCCTGGTCTACTCATATGGTATCGTCACCCTGTCCCTGGTAGCCTCGTTGTTGATAGTCATTTTCCAGGCCAGTGTCACCCGCTTAATCCCCCTCTATGCGATCGGCGTTTTCCTCTCTTTTACCTTGTCCCAGGCTGGTATGTCCCGCCGGTGGTGGAAAATCGGTCATTTGAAACCGGGGCAGGAACGCAGCGAACGGGGCTCGGTCCTGCATTACGAACGCTCCTGGCAGGTAAAAATGCTGATCAACGGTTTTGGAGCGGTTTGCACGGCGATCGTCATGCTGGTTTTCGCAGTAACCAAATTCCATGATGGCGCATATGTGGTACTCGTGTTAATCCCATCCCTGGTGGTTTTTTTCACCCTGATCCACCGCCATTACCAGAGCCTGGCAAATCGATTATCTCTCGAACACTTCGCCGGTTCACCGCCCCACCCAACCCGCCATAGGGTCATCCTGCCGGTCAGTGGCGTCCACCAGGGTACACTGGCAGCCCTCCATTACGCCCGGCGCCTCACCTCGGATATCACAGCAGTCCACGTCTCCATCGATCCTCTCGAAGCCGAGAAGGTACGACAGAAATGGGAGACCTGGGGGAATGGGGTGCGGATGGTCATCCTGGACTCGCCATATCGTCTCTTCATCGAACCACTGCTGGAGTTCATCGAAGAGATCGCTGCCAACCGCCAGCCGGATGAGACCATCACCATCGTTGTACCTCAGTTCGTCCCCGGCAAGAACTGGCAGAACCTGCTTCATACTAATACCGCCAACCTGCTGCGGACGGAGTTGTTATCCAGGCCCGGTATCATCATCACCGATGTCCCCTACCAGGTCCCATAAGGAATGGGCATCAGGAGTTCCAGAATATGAACATGATCGTCGTTGGATGTGGTCGAATTGGCTCCGAACTGGCATACCGCCTGTTCCAGCAGGGCCACCAGGTGACTATTGTCGATAACAATACCGAATCGTTTGCCCGCCTGGACCCTAACTTCCGCGGCCGGACCGTGGAGGGCGACTCCTTCTCCAAGGAAATCCTCGAGCGGGCAGGGATCGCCAACGCCGACGGCCTGGCTGCTGTCACCAATTCCGATACCCTGAATGCGGTCGTCGCCCATGTCGCCCGGACGATATACAATATCCCGCATGTGGTGGTCCGTAATTACGATCCCACCTTGCGGCAGGTCTTGGAAACCTTTGGTTTCCAGATCGTCAGCAGCACCTCTTGGGGAGCACAGCGGATCGAGGAACTGCTGGGTGGCGTCTCGCTCCGGGCGGTTTTCTCGGCAGGGAACGGAGAAGTCGAAGTCTATGAATTCATCGTCCCGGAGAAATGGAATGGGCGGAAACTTGGCGACTTGCTGAGTACGGTAGATTCCTGCCTGCCGGTGGCGCTCACCCGCGCCGGCAAGTCTTCGCTGCCCTCGCCTGACCTAACCCTCGAGGCTGGCGATGTGGTGAATGTCAGCACCACCGCCAGGGGAATTGCCGATCTGCGCGCCTGCCTGGGCGTGGAGGAGGTGTAACATGCTCGTGATCATTGCCGGGGGTGGACGCACCGGCGCGCAACTGGCGTCCCTGCTCCTGAGCGAAAACCACAAGGTCCGGCTGGTAGAACAACGCCCGGAACTTCTCTCCCGCCTGCACCGTGAACTCCCGACCGAGGTTATTTACGAAGGTTCCCCGGTCGACCCGCAGGTCCTTGAACGCGCCGGCATCCGCCAGGCGCAAGTCCTGGCCGCCACCATGGATACCGACGCCAACAACCTGGTCCTATGTTACATCGCCCGCGAAATGTTCCAGGTCCGGCGCATCATCGCCCGCATCAACAACCCGCGCAATGCCTGGTTGTTCAATAACACCTTTCACGTGGATGTCGCCCTCAACCAGGCCAATGTACTAGCGCACCTGATCCAGGAAGAAATGTCGATGGGCGACATGATGACCCTTCTCAAACTCAGGCGCGGCCGTTACTCGCTGGTCGAAGAGAAGATCCCGCCCGGGGCGCTGGCAGTTGGGAAGGCCATCAAGAACCTCGGTCTGCCCGACCAGTGTGTCATCGCCTCCATTATCCGAAGCGGGAAAGTAATCGTCCCGCGCGGGGACAGTGTGTTCGAACCCGAAGACGAAGTGCTGGCAATCACCGACCAGGACGGCGCCCATCGCCTGGCGGAACTGTTTGCTCCTCCCGCGCCGTGAAAAAACAGGCCAACTCGCGCCATTGTTTCGTCTGCGGGTTGGAAAACCCGGCCGGTTTGCAACTGCGCATCTACGAAGTTGAACCCGGCGTGGTGGAAACCACATTCACCGCCCCTGAGCGCTTCCAGGGGTATCCGGGTGTTCTCCATGGAGGTATCGTCGCCACCATCCTGGACGAGATCTCCGGCCGCGCTTTGATGGGTGATCCAGCCGCGCCGCGCTTCATGTTCACCGGGAGACTGGAAGTCAAATACCGGCGCAATGTACCGATCGGAAAGCCGCTCAGGATCATTGGCAAAGCCGGCAGGGACCGTGGCCGGATGGCCGAAGGCTGGGCAGGCATTTATGATGACAGGGGTGAACTCCTGGCAGAAGCCAAAACTCTCCTGGTGGATGTACCGGATGATGTCCTCGATGCATCTGAACTGGAGCAATTGGGCTGGGAAGTATATCCAGATTAGTTCTGCGGGTCGGTCGCTTCCAGAGTCGGGGCATCCTGTATAATAAGGATGCCTGATTTCTTTTCTCCGGAGAGCCTATGATCATCCAATACCATCGCCCGGTCACGATTGCTGAATCCCTGGAACTGCTTGCCCTGCCGGACACCCTTCCGCTCGGCGGCGGGACGATACTGAACCAGCGCAAGGAGCAGGATTTTTCTGTCGTAGACCTGCAAGCCCTCGGTCTCGACAAGATCCATAAAGTCGGCGGGAAACTCGAGATCGGCGCAACGACCCGTCTGCAGGAGTTGCTTGCATGCCCCCACATCCCCTGGGCGCTGTCGAAGGCGCTCAGACTGGAAGCGCCGGTAAACTTGCGGAATATGAGCACCGCTGCCGGGGCGCTGGTCGCCTCTGATGGACGCTCGCCCTATGCAGCCGCCATGCTTGCACTGGATGCAAAACTGACCATCGACCACGAACCCTCGACTTCGGATCCATCGTCCATCGTCCAAGGGCAAACACTATTGGGGGACCTTCTCCCCCTCCGCGAATCAATCCTGCGCGGCCGTCTCATCACGAAGATCGAAGTCCCCTTGAATATCGGACTGGCTTACGAACAGGTTGCCCGCACTCCGGCCGACCGGGCAATTATCTCAGTCTCCCTGGCGCGATGGTCTTCGGGACGGTCGCGCTTGGTTGTGGGCGGGTGGGGCAAGTTCCCTTCACTGGCGTTGGACGGGGACGGGGGCGAAGGATTCGAAAGCGCCATACGCAACGCCACATTCGAAGCGAGCGATGAATGGGCATCGGCAGAATACCGGTCGGAGATTGCACTTGTGTTGGCAAGGAGATGCCTGGAGGCGATGAAATCATGAGACTACACCGCAAACCGAAAACCATCAACCTGTTCCTTCTCGGTATCCTGCTCCTGCCGCTGCTGGCAGCCGGCGCATATCTCTGGGCCAACGGCATGATAACCGCCCTGATGGAATACCGCTCCCCCATGGCCGCATCCGCTCCCGCCCCAGGCGTGGGACTGGGAGAACCCCTCACCCGTCGCGTGGCGCTGGTGGTGGTGGATGCCTTGCGTTACGACTCATCCACCGATACAGCCATCATGCCGGTCCTGGAAGGCCTGCGCAACATCGGGGCTTATGCCCGAATGCACAGCCGCCCCCCATCCTTCTCCGCCCCCGGCTGGACGACCATCCTGACCGGCGCCTGGCCGGACATCAACGACGCCCAGCAGTTCAATCCTCCCGATCCTGGCAATGTCCGTACATTCACCCAGGATGACATCTTTGCCGCCGCCCAACGCGCCGGGCTGGAGACTGCCGTCTCCGGTTACTCCTGGTTCGAGCAGATGCTCGCCAACAGCGGCGTGGATGCCGGTTTCTACACCATCGGAGAAGACAACGCCGCCGACGAGCAGGTGATTGCCGCTGCCTTACCCTGGCTGACAGGCGACTACCGGCTCATCCTGATCCACATCGACCAGGTGGACTACGCCGGCCACCATGAGGGCGGACCCATCTCTGCCAACTGGAAAGCCGCAGTCGCTCGCGCCGATTCCATGATCGGCCAGATCGCCGCCCGGCTCGACCTGCAACAGGATACCCTGATCATACTCTCCGACCATGGCCAGATCGACCGTGGCGGTCACGGCGGCAACGAACCAGTCGCCCTTCTCGAACCTTTCGTGGCAGCAGGGGCGGGATTCCTGCCCGGCCAGTACCAGGATATTGACATGGTGGACATCGCCCCCACTCTGGCTGTGCTGCTTGGGACCAGCCTCCCCGCTTCCAACCAGGGGCTGCCGCTGCTCGAGATGCTGGATGTGCAACCCAAACAAGTGGGAGCCATCCAGGCTGTTGCGGCAGACCAGCAGGCGCAACTCCTTGCAGCCTATTCCGCCGCCATCGGCGAAACGATCACCGTGGAACCAGGCGAAACAGTAATCACATCCACCCAACTTGCCATGGAATTGGCCCGCAAGGGTCGCCTGGCGCGG
>VGNO01000182.1 GCA_016865985.1 Chloroflexota bacterium
ATGGAAAAATACAGCGCCACAAGCCCGGCTTTTCGGCTCTGCACATGGCCGACCATGTGCCATTCTACCGCAGATTGGGTTCCCAAGGCGCGGATTTTCCCTTCCGCTTCCTCGGCATAGTTTTCACCCAGGATATCCACCCCGGCCGCCAGCGCCGCCCGGACGACCTCCAACGGCTGGGACTTGCTGACGACCACCAGCCGGACCTGCCGCGGGTCACGCCCGGCGCGCCGGGCCGCCTCTGCGGCCTGTTCTTCCACCAACCGCAGGCGCTCCCGGATGGCGGACACCAATGGCTCGTCCATCAGCCAGCCTCCAGCGCCATCAGCGCGCCGAACCTTCCGGTGCGGCCATGTTCGGCGCGGTGCGAAAACCAGTCGTCGGTATGGCAGGCAGTGCACAGTCCGGCGACTTCGATCTCACGTACCCCTGCCTGCTCGAGCCAGTAGCGGTTGGCCTTCCAGAGGTCGAAATAGATCCGCCCGGCGCGTGTCTCGAGGCATTCCGCGGCGAAAGGACCGAACCCGGCCTGGACCTGCGAGGCAACATCCGGTCCGATCTCATAGTGGTCGGGGCCGATGGAAGGGCCGATCCCGGAGTAAAGGGCGCCGGGCTGGCTGCCATAACGTTCCTGCATGGCATTCAATGCCGCCCGCAGTGTGCCATTGACCGTCCCCATCCAACCGGCATGCACCATGCCGATGACGGCGTGGATCGGGTCGAACAACAGGACCGGGACGCAATCGGCGAATCGCATCAGGAGCGTGACCGATGGCGAATTGGACAGGATTGCATCCGCCCGCTGGCGAGGTGTATCCAACCGGCGAGGCGTATCGGCAATTGCTACCTCAACCCCGTGTACCTGCCAGACATCGAAGAGCGAAACCAGGTCCAGGCCCAGCGTCGAGAATGCCAGCCGGCGATTCTCCTGCACCCGCTGGGGCTCGTCGCCGACCGTCCCGCCCAGGTTGAGCGAGCGCCAGGGAGCAGGACTGACGCCACCGAGTCGGGCCAGGAAGGCGTGTTTTACACGTCCGCGGAAGGAGTCGAATTGAAAGAACCGGATACCGCCGTTCGTCTGGAAAGGCATGAACTCATGCCCTCTTCTTTGCAAGGGCAAACTTGCGCGCCAACGCCAGCCTTGATTCGCGCATTACTTCCTCCACCGAAGGCAAACCAAACCAGGCAGTGCAGAAACCGAACAGGAAACCGGTCAGGCTGCGCAGGAAGGGTGTGCTCTCGCGATACGGCAGGATGGCATGGATCGACTCGTACGGAAACTGGCTGAGCAGTTGGGAAAAGCCATCCAGACCAGCGGGGCCCAGTCCGACCAGCAACCACAACAACCAGTGGAGTTGCGGAATGCGCCGCCCGGTCGCGGCATAGATCAGACCGAACAGGAGCAGCGCGCCCCAGATGGCGACATCCCGTTCACAGAGGGCAATTTTATAGCCGACATCCGTTTCACCCTGGTATTCCCGCGCTGCCAGGCGCGCCGGGTCGTTCAGGTCTGTAATCCCGCTTGCCTGCTCGAACGTGATAACACCTTCGATCCCGGCGCTCTCGTGCGGATAGTAGGATTGCTCTCCAAAAAGATACCAGGAACGGAACCCCCACTGATGGCATAGTGGGCTGTAGATCTTATAGATTACATCCGCCGACGGATCCATGCCGGCCCGTTTGAAGGCCGGCGCCAGGAACGGCAGGCCGACATATAGGAGGAGCGCCAGGTTCACGAGCAGCAGGTAATGGCGGGACAGCCAGTACGAGACGCGGTCTGCGGTGGTGATGGTCTGGCTGCGCTGGACGGCTTTGCGGTATGCGTCATCATCCACCCGCTGCAACTGGCTGTGGCGGTCGGCCTCGGCCCGCAGGGTCATTTCCAGGTCCTGGCGGGTGAATGGAGCGCGCAGTTTATACGGTCCCACCGCGACCACCGGCACCTCGAAACCATACTCCTGCCGCAGGCTGGGATCCGAATCCACATCCTGCACAACCAGGTGGTGCGGGACGGCCTGCTGCAAGGATTTCAGGTCTGCTTCGGCCTGTTCGCACAGGTGGCAATCGGTGCGGGTATAGAGGATGACGTTGACCATCATCAGATACCGAAATCGACACCCAGGCTGTTGGGAGCCAGCAGGGCCATCTGTCCCAGCATGAGCAGGATGCCAACCCCGATCAGGATGATGCCCATCGTCACTTCGACATAGCGCATGACCTTACCGTAACGACGCAGGATGGTCGTCACCCAGCCCACACCCAGGGCGGCAGCCAGGAACGGTAAAGCCAGTCCGGCGGAATAGGCCGCCAGCAGGAGGATGCCATAGGGGATGGAACCGCCGGTCAGGGCAATGGTCGTGATCAGGGTCAGCGCCGGTCCGACGCAAGGCGACCAGCCGGCCGAGAAGATAATCCCCATCAGGAACGAGGAGAGATAGCCGAGTTTCCGGTCGGGCGCCTGGTGCACCCTGATGTCGTATTCGAGGAAAGGGATGCGAAAAACGCCGATCATGTGCAGGCCGAAGATGACGACGACCAGGCCGCCGAGCCGTGCAAGCCACAGGCGGATATCATATAACAGGCTGCCGAGGGCGGAAATCGAAATCCCAAACAAGATGAACACCACGCTGAAACCGAGCACGAATGCAGCACCGTGGGAGAAAGTAACCCAACGGTTGCCGCCGGCAGTCTCTCCACCGGCTGCGCGTCCGCCCAAGTATCCCAGGTAGGCTGGAACGAGGGAAAGGACGCAGGGGGACAGGAAGGATGCCAGCCCTGCCAGGAAGGCCAGGCCATAGGTCAGGTCATTTGCAGTCATTCATACCTCTCAATATAAGCGTTCTTCGACAATAACATGGGTGCTGCCTGCCTTCCAGTCGCTCCAGGTTACATCGCTTTCCACCAGGGACACAAAAGGGGTCGACCAGCGGAAGATCCATTTGGCGTCCTCCGGGCGGCAGTTGATGCAACCGTGTGAGCGGCGGAGACCGAACAGGTTGTGCCAGAATGCGGCATGGATCGCCACACCCGTCCCGGCTACGAAGGTGGCCCACGAGACCCCGGGGGTGTCGTACCCGGCGTCCACCGTCCCGGCTGCCATATGGACCGAGAATGTCTTGCGCCAGGTAATATGTTCGCCGACCGGCGTTTCATAGTCCGGCAGGCCGGTGGAGATGCGGCAGAAGTAGACTTCGCGGCCGCCCTCGTAACAGGCCAAAGTCTGGTAGGTCAGGTTGATCTTGATGACTTTCTCAGCCGGGTCCACCTCCGGGCTGAGGGGTGCGACCTCCTCATCCGTCAACGGCCGGAAAGCCGCGCCATCCGCCCAGAAGATATCGCCGTAACCGTATCCGTGTTTCTCGCCTTCGTTCAACCGGTAGAGGATGCCCCCCGAATCCCCGGCGCGCACCTGGTCGACCCACAACACCTGGCTGTAATAATACCTCACCGGCAGGCCGTTCTCCACCTGGTACTTCACACCCGGCGAGCGCGGCGGGGGGTTATCCTGCAACAGGTCCACATATGGGACAGTCACCTCAGCCCAGAAACCTTCCGGCCTGTCTGGCGGCAGGGCGGATAGCGGGGTATTCGGATGGTATTGGCAGGGTTGGAGGTTGGGAGAATATATGTATCCCTCCGGCGTTTCCACCCAGCGCTGGATGTTGCGGTTGTAATCCGGGTTGGATGCCGGGAGTTCACGCAGCCAGGCCAGGACGGTGTCCTCGTAGATCTCCCGGATGGTGGCCGAGTTGTAATCGGGGGCAGCCTTGATCGGGACCTTCCCGCCGGTGCAATTGCGGCCGAGACGCTCCGATACCGGGAAATCTACCAGGGAGAGCCAGCGGTCGAATGGGCGCACGGCCAACCCGCCGAGGCCGATGGAGGCAAGTTTTAGAAAGTCCCGCCGAGAGAGCGGGTTTGGGATGTTGGCCTGTTTCATTCTGCCTATTCTCCATTCGGTGGATGAGTTTTTCAAGGATACCCGCAAAGGTCCAGCCCGTCAACGAATTGTTTAGCGGAATATTAAAAAATTACCCGTCCCCGGGTGAGGGACGGGTAATCAAACTGCAAACCTTCTCTAATTGATATCGCCCTGGGCGATGACCGTGTAGAGGTAATCCGAGTAGTCGATGCCGGGTTCGAGGTATACAGTGACCTCGAAGTTGAGGGCGGCGCCAGCGGCAATGCTATCACCATCAGGGAAGAGATAGGTATAGCCGGAAGCCACAACCACGCCATCCGGATCGGTGACATAGACCAGGACAGTCTCACCGCTCAGGGCTGCGCCGGAATCGTTGGTGACGGTGCCGGTGACGGTCAGAATATCGCCGTCCTGTTCCCCGCTGTCATTGCTGACCGACAGGGTGGCAACTTCATAGAAGGACGGATAAACATTGTACCAATCAGCCTGGATGGTGAAACTATCCAGGATGGCAGCCACATCCGAATTGTAGTTGACGCTGCCGAAGTAGTACATATCGAATGGAACCGTCTCCCCGGGCGGGAGGACTACCGGCAGGGTCAGGTCGTCCGCATCGATCACCAGGCTGTCGGCCGAGTAGAGACCACCGACCAGCAGGATATGCAGCGGCTCGGATGAGTTATTGGTGACCGTGCCGACGATGTGGAAGGAGTCATACCCATCGAAGAAGTTGTAGGTTAACTCCACGGCAACCGGGTAGAAATCGGGCTCGGAGATGATCTCGGCATCATAGTAGACGTACCAGTAGGGCATTTCGATGCCCGGGTTGGTCATGGTGATGCTGAACGGGGTGCGGTCGAAACCGTCGGGGTCTCCGGCGGGGGCGAGGGCGGTGGCGTAGGTGAAGGTCCAGTCGGCAGTGACGACCTGCTCAGCGGCGTTTAGCATGGCGCCGGCCACACCGTTGATGTATGCCCAGCCATTGCTCTGGTTGACCAGTTCACCGCTCAGGTAGATGCTGCCGCTGTCGTCGGCGTAGGTATAGACATTTTGGATCAAGAGTTGGGCGCGGTCGAGGGTGGCGGTGTCATAATCGGTGACGCGCACGACAAAATTATCGAAAGCGCCGGCGTCCGAGGAAAGCCAGAACGAGAACGGGGTCGAATCGCCGGGCGCAAGATTGTAGAGCATCGGGTAGAAGGTCTCGCTCTCCACCACGGCGTCATTGTCGTCCTTGAGCAGGGAATTACCGGCGGCATCCCGCATCTCGATGGACAGTTCTACATAGGAAACGTCGGTATCCAGGTTGTTGACCAGGTTGCCGACCACGTAGTAGTCGCCCCATGAATCGGTGAAGGCATATGCGTCGGTGATGGTCAGGCCATCGCCGCCGGCTGGGTCTTCGACCGGCGCCTGGGTTTCAACGGCAGGTTCATCCGTTGCCGGGGTTGTCCCGCAGGCCAGGATGGACAGGGCCAGGGCAAGCGCCACGGCCAGCAAAGCATACTTACGGTTCATTTCTTCATCTCTCCTAGTGAATAATTTGGATAGAACGCATCTATTATAACATTCATCAATCCCTGGAAAACACCCCATTTTGGGGATACTCAACCGGAACCGCCGAAAAAAGCGCCAAGACCGCTGAAACAACCGGCGCCCACCCGGTGGCCGGTATCCGC
>VGNO01000183.1 GCA_016865985.1 Chloroflexota bacterium
CGGTTGTAACTACTCCGACTCCCAAGGGCTTGTTCCGCTCCCAGTTGGTCATCACCCATTATGAAACCGATATCGACCCGCTCCAGCCTGGCCTGCTATTCCAGTTGACGCTGACGGTCAAGAATATGGGAAACCTGGCAGCCAAAGGTGTGACTATGATAGTCGGCGGCGGATCGACCTCCGGTTCCAGCGGCGGCACACCCCAGTCCGGGGGCGTCTCCGGCGGGTCCGGGGAATTCAGCAACTTTGCCCCGGTCGGCACTTCGAATATCCAGTCCCTCGGAGATTTCCCTGCCCAGGCCTCCCTGGAGGCTGTCCAGCAACTGGTTGTCAATGTATCCACCAATCCGGGCGCCTATCCGATGAAGATCACCTTCACTTATGTGGACGAGCGCGGCAACCTGATCAATGATGAGCAGGTCATCACCCTGCTTGTCTACAGCCTGCCACAGGTGGAGGTGGGTTTCTACCAGCCGCTTGACCTGTTCTTCGCCGGCCAGCCCGGCCTGCTGCCGCTCCAGGTGGTCAACATGGGTAAGAAACTGGCCGTCCTCGGGAATATGAAGGTCGAGGCGGAGGGCGCGCTGGTCGAGAATGGTGAAATGCTGATCGGACCGCTCGACATGGCTGGATATTTCCCGCTCGATGCCACCATTATCCCCGGGGCTCCCGGCCCGCTGGAACTGGTGATTACCATCGAATATACCGACGATTTCAACCAGCCGCGCACCATCACGAAGACCCTGACCATCCAGGTCGAGGAGTATTACGAGCCGATGCCAGACCCGAACGCCCCCGGCATTAGGGAGTTCCCGGTCGAGGCGGAGGAGACCTTCTGGCAGAAGGTCTGGCGGTTCATCCTGGGGTTACTGGGTCTGGACAGCGGTGTGACGAGCGAACCGGTGATCAACGAAGTCCCGGTCGAGGAATTCCCGCTGCAACCCATCCCGGCGCCTGCCAACAATGGCAAAGGGTAATCGTCTCATCGCCCGAAGGAACCATGGAATTCCTCGATCTGCTGCGCCTCATCCTGGGTAACCTGAACCGCCGCAAGGGACGCGTGGCGTTGACCGCCATCGGCGTTGTCATCGGCACGGCGGCGGTGGTCATCTTGGTTTCCCTGGCGATCGGTTTGCAACGCAACGCCAACGAGCAACTGTACGGCATCGGCGACCTGACCCAGATCCAGGTCATGCCGGGTTACGGCGGTGAAATCTACATGGGTGGCGGCGGGGGAGGCGGAGTCTCCGTCAGTGAAGGGACGCAGGAGCAGGCAATCCTGACTGAACTGGCTCTGGATGAATTGCGCGCCATCCCCGGCGTGGTGGCGGTCATCCCGCGCGATTACCTGTGGGGCGGGGTGATCGCCCGGTACAAGCGCATGGAAGGCTACATCAACCTGATCGGGATCGGCGCCGACGACCTGTCGGACCTCGGCCTGGAAGCCTCACAGGGTACGTTGATCCTGGAGCGCGGCGACATCATCATCGGTCCCCAGGTGGCGGCTTCATTCTACGATCCCCACCTGCGTTATGGAATGGATCCACCCGTCCCACCGGACCTGTTCGAGCGACAATTAACGTTCATCTACATGAAGTGGGATATCCAGGGTAACGAGATCCGCAAATCTGTCATGCACCAGGTCGTGGGTGTATTGACCGAGACCTTGAACGAATCGGACTGGTCGGTGTACATCCGGCTGGAGGATCTCAAGGCGCTCAACGAGTGGGTTTCCGGCAGCCGCATCAACTACAACAAGACCGGTTACAGCCAGGTGATCGTCAAGGTCGACGATGCCAAACATGTCCTGGATGTCAATAACCAGATTATCGAGATGGGGTTCCAGGCCTATACACCCCTGGCTTTCGTCCAGGGTATCAATAACTTCTATCTGATTTTACAATTCATTTTCGGTGGGGTGGGGGCGATTGCCCTGCTTGTGGCAGCCATCGGGATCGCCAACACGATGGCAATGGCCATCCTCGAGCGGACGCGCGAGATCGGGTTGATGAAGGCGATCGGCGCCACCAATCGCGATGTCCTGGCGATCTTCCTGGGTGAGGCGGCCGGGATCGGGTTCGTCGGTGGATTGGGAGGGATCCTGATCGGCTGGCTGGCAGGACAGGGGTTGAATGTGCTGGCGCTGGTCTATCTCGCCGGGCAATCGGCAGAGACAGGCGCCATGCCTCCCAGCGTGGCTGTCTATACGCCATTCTGGCTGCCTGCTTTTTCGCTGCTCTTTGCCACCCTGATCGGTCTCGTTTCGGGTCTTTACCCCGCCCTGAGAGCTGCAACCATGGTGCCGGTCAATGCCTTGAAATATGAGTGATTCACTCCAAAATCCTTGACAAACAGAAAAAATGTTCTATAATAGGGGATACCTGAAAGGAGCGCAACATGACCAAACGTAATATCGTCCATATCGAAATCCCAACTGCAGACGCCGCCCGATCGGCTGATTTTTACAAGGCTTTGTTTGGCTGGCAGATTGTCACCGATGAGAAGATGAACTACACCATGTGGGAGCCGGCCCAGGGTCCGGGAGGAGGATTCAGCCCACTGGGGGAGGGAGTCGAGGCAGGCGATGTGATGATCTATGTCGACAGCGCAGATATCGAGGCGGACCTGGAACAAGCCGAAGCCCTGGGTGGAAAGGCTGTCCGCCCAAAGACCGAAATCCCAGGCATCGGATGGTTTGGAATGTTCACAGACCCCACCGGCAACACGATCGCGCTCTACACCAGTAAGGATCCAGAATACAACAAGTAAACTATGCGGATGAACACTTCCCCGGCTATCGAGAAGCCGGGGATTTTTTCCTTGACAAAAAGAACAAATGTTCTATAATCAGGCCATTGCAAACTTTTTCTCTTGGAAGGAGATGAGCATGGACCGTCTGGTAATTCCCCAACTCAATCGATTGATTCGCCATACCAGCCTGAAGCGCGGCGCTGTCTTCGGCCTGATCCTGCTGGCTGCTTTGCTGGCTTTCGAGGTTTTTAATTTTTCGACCACCGAATTCGCCCTGACCGACCTGCTTGGCCGGGACCTGCGCTTTGCCGGGATCCCCTGGGCAACGATCCTTTCGATCGCGTTCTGCGGCATCGATTTTGCTGGTATTGCCAGGCTCTTCACCCCGGAACATGGGAGGGATGAACCTGCTGAAGTCTGGTATCTCTTTGCCGCCTGGCTGCTGGCAGCGCTGATGAACGCCTCGCTCACCTGGTGGGGTGTGGCCGTGGCAGTGCGCGATCACCAGGCGTTGGGGAGCAGCATCCTCGGCCGGCAGAACCTCGTGACCGTGGGGCCGGTATTCGTGGCAGTCATGGTCTGGCTGATCCGGGTCTTGATCATCGGTACATTCTCATTGGCCGGAGAACGCCTATTCTCGATGGCTGAAACCCGGAAACAGGCTTCAAACAGGCAGGAACTGTTCCAGACTCCGACCCTGGACCAGTCGCGCGTTGTCAGGCGACAGCCGCCCCCGGGACGGTCTGCGCCAAAGCCGGAGCCATCCTATCACCCGGTGGGTATGTCTGCCCGTCCGGGAGAAAGGGATCGTATTGTTCGCCGTTGATACCCGGGCGGGCGGGAATCGTCCGCCCATTTATTTCGGAAATGTGAATGGGGGGATCAGGTTGAAGGCCAGCAGCGACGCGGATTGCGAATGGATGCTAAGGATCGTTGCCGACCCGGTATGAACTTTCAGCCGCTGGAAATGGTCCAGCGGTAGGCCCAGGTAATGCGCCACTGCCAGTTTGATGGGGTCGGCATGACAGAAAATGGCTACGGGTTCCTGCCCGGGATGTTCCCTGCCGATGGATTCCAGGGCTTCGACCGTCCTGTTCTGGGCATCGAGGAAACTTTCGCCGCCAGGGAACCTGAATCGCGAGGGATGCTCCTGGATCGCCTGCCAGGCTTTGGTCTTTTGCAGGGATATCCACGAACGCCCGACCCAATGCCCGACATCTGTATCGGCCAGGCCAGGCGCGCTGATGGCCTCCAGCCCCAATTCCACAGCCAGCGGTTGTGCGGTTTCCACTGCGCGCTCCAGCGGACTGGAATAGATGGCTTTGAACCGCACCTCCCTTAGTGTCACTGCCAGGATGGCGGCCTGTTCCCGGCCGCGTTCATTCAGGTGGATACCAGGCAGCCTTCCGGGCATCTTGTGATGCTTGAGATAGTCGTTCTCGCCGTGGCGGATGAGGAAAAGGGTGGTCATTTTATTTTCCGCTTAATGGCGTTGATCTCACCCTCTGTCAACTCCGGCACATCTTCACGGCGTTCGATGCCGAGGGCCCTGCGCTGGGCTTCGCGCCACATTTCGAGGCGGGCTTTGGCCAGCGCCTCATGGCCCTGGTCGGAAGGCCGGTAAAAATATGTACCAAGCAGTTCTTTTGGCAGGTATTGCTGGGGAGCGAAGTGACCGGCTTCTTTATGCGGATAGACATATCCCTTCCCATGTCCCAATGCTGCTGCATCACGGTTGTTATCCTTGAGGTGATCGGGCACATCCCCGACCCCCTTCCGTTCGATCCGCTCGAAAGCCTTGAAGTATGCCCCGGCGCTGTTGGACTTGGGCGCGGTGGCGAGGTAGAGTGTGGCTTCCACCAGCGGGTAGATGCCTTCCGGCAGGCCGATGAAGGTGAATGCCTGCATGGCGGACGTGGCGACTACCAGTCCCATCGGATCGGCCAGGCCAATGTCTTCCCCGGCCAGGATGATGAGGCGGCGCAGGATGAAGCGCGGGTCCTCTCCGGCATAGACCATCTTTGCCAGCCAGTAAAGGGCGGCATCCGGGTCTGAGCCGCGCACGGATTTAATGAAGGCGGAAATGGTGTCGTAATGGGCGTCTCCATCCTTATCGTAGAGCACAGCCCGGCGCTGGATGGATTCCTGCGCCACTTCCAATGTTACCAGGATAGTCCCTTCCTCACCGGGTGGCGTCGACTCGACCGCCAGTTCGAGGGCGTTTAGGGCGTTCCGGGCGTCGCCGTTGGAAACGTCAATTAAATGGGCACGCGCATCCAGGTCCAGGGCGACGCGACGGTTGCCGTAGCCGCGTTCGGGGTCAGCCAGGGCCATATCCAGGATTTTACCGGTCTGTTCGGTGGTGAGAGGGAGCAGTTGGAAGACGCGGCTGCGCGAGACCAGCGCGCCGATAACTTCGAAGTAGGGATTCTCGGTTGTGGCGCCAATGAAAAGTATCGTCCCATTTTCCACGTGGGGCAGTAATGCGTCCTGTTGGGCCTTGTTCCAGCGATGGACTTCGTCCACGAAAAGGGTGGTTTTCTTCTGGTAGAGCCGGCGGCGATCCTGGGCGGCATCGATCACCACTTTCAACTCGGCTTTCCCGGCCAGGACTGCGGACAGGGTTTCGAAATGGGACTGGGTGCGGTTGGCGATGACCTGCGCCAGGGTTGTTTTTCCAGTCCCGGGCGGTCCCCAAAGGATGATGGACGAGAAAAGCCGGTCGGACTCGATGGCGCGCCGCAGGAGTTTACCCGCCCCGACGATGTGTTCCTGGCCCACATATTCCTCGAGGGTGCG
>VGNO01000184.1 GCA_016865985.1 Chloroflexota bacterium
TGCATCCTGGTCTCGATGGCCTGCCTGGCCGGTGCCTGCTTCCTTGGCGGATAGAAGTGGCCCGGCCTCGGCCTGGCGCTGCTGGCCGCCGCCTGGCTCCTGGCAGCCTGGCGCAAATGGCGCTGGGCCGATTGGACCGGCCTGGCGGTTGCCGCCCTGGGCGGAGGCGCAGGCCTGGTGTCCGGCCTGCCATTTGCCTGGGTCTACCCGGGCGTGCTGTGCGCGGTCATCGCCTGGGACCTGGGCGGCTTCCTGCAACAAGCGCCCCTGGCTTTACCCGAAGACCGCTTCCCGCTGGAACAGGCGCGCCTCGGACGCCTCGGGCTCTACCTTCTCCCGGCGCTGGCGCTCTATCTCCTGAAAATGCAAACGAACCTGGGGTTTTCCTTCGAATGGACCGCCCTCTTCATCCTGCTGGCAGCCTGGGGGATGGCTTTGGCGATCCGCAGCCTGAAGGGCCGCCGCGAACCGCCTCCGGAGGAATGATCAGAGGTATTTCTCCCCAACCTGGCGCGAACGCACCACCCGCGCCGGCACACCGAACGCCATGCAAAGTTCCGGTATATCCTTCAACACCAATGCCCCCGCCCCCACCACCGCCTGCTCACCGACCGTCAGTCCGTGCAGGATGGTGGCGCGCATGGCAACAACACCGAACCGGCCGATGGTCACGTTCCCGCCGGTGACGGCCTCCGGTCCCAGGCTGGAAAAATCACCCATTACATTGTCATGGTCGAGCGAGGCGCCGGTATTGATGATGCAGAATTCGCCCACCCGGCTGTCGCTGTTGACGATGGCTCCCGCCATCAGTACCGTCCCTGCGCCGAGGCTGGCGCCGCGCGCCACTTGCGCCGAAGGGTGGACGGCGCTGATGAACGGCAGGCCGGGCATCAGGTCGCGGATGCGCCCGGCCACCAGGTGACGGGTCCAGTTGTCGCCGATGGCGATGAAACAACCCTCAAAGCGGTGCTCCCGCGCAAGCGCCGGCAGGTCCATTTCGCTGCCCAGGATGCGGTAACCGTAGCAGGTCTCCCCGGCCGGTTTGTAGGTATCCAGCAGGCCGGCGATCGTGTACCGGCCCTGCCGTTCGATCACATCCATCACCACCTTGGCGTGGCCGGACGCGCCGACAATTGCGATCTTCGGTTTGGTTGGCATGGGGGTATTCTATACCACTTTGCGGCGCTTATCCAGCCGTCAATCTTCCGGCCGGCGGGAGGATTGGCGGGCGCGCTTGACCTGGGAATGCTCTTTTTTCTCACGTAAACGCCGCTGCTGCGAAGCCAGGCTCGGGCGGGTGGCGCGGCGGGACCTGGGACGGGCGGCGGCTTTACCGAGCAGCGACCCCAGCCGAAGCAGGGCGTCCTGCCGGTTGCGCTCCTGGGTACGGAAACGCTGCGCTTCGATCACCAGCGCCCCCTCCACGGTCAGGCGTTTCCCTGCCAGGCGCGCCAGGCGCGTTTTCGTTTCCTCGTCCAGCAACGCGCTCGCCCGCAGGTCGAAGCGCAGGCGGACGGCGGTGGCGACCTTGTTCACATTCTGCCCGCCTGGCCCGGAGGCGCGGTAGTATTCGAAGCCGAGTTCTCCCGCCGCCAGCAACCTTTCCAGCAGGCGGGAGTTCATGCCGGCTCCGGGAGGGTGTCCAGCCACGCCTCCACCTGGCGCGGCGTGGTGAGCCGCACAACGTGCAGGTGGGAATTCTGTGGCAGGGAAAAGAGCGCCGGGTACTGCCGCCTGCGCCGCAGGTAGGTCTTGAACAGCCACCTGATGAGAGAGTCGTCGGACCAGAGTTTGAAATGCACCCATAGTGTTTCGCGGTTGATACCCCACATGAGTTCCTTGGTCCACCAACGGGAGAGGATGCGGCGCACTAGACGCCAGAAAACGAGTCCCAGCGGCAGGTCCAGCCAGACCACCGCCTGGGCGCGCGGCCAGGTGATGTCGCGGGTCATACTGTAGTTGCCGTCCACCACCCAAGCCCCGGGGCGGGTGGCGGTCTCCACCAGGCGGCGCAGTTCGTCATCCGGGGCATGTTCCCAGTCCAGACGCCAGTGCAAGGCGTCCAGTTCCACATGCGGGGTGCCGAGGCGCGCCGCCACCTGCCGGGCAAGCGTGGTCTTGCCGGAACCGGTGACGCCGACGATGATGATGCGGCGGTAGGGGAAGGGAGGCGGATTCATGTTCAAGACAGCCAGCCAGGGCCGGGAGCGGTCCCCGGTCAATCGCAATATTGTACACCCAGGAAACAGGGCATCTGGTCGAGCAGCAAAGCGGTCCAAAACCATGCCATCAGGACCAGGACGAAAACGCCCAATAATAGACTGACCAGCCGGGAGCGGGCGTTTTCCGCCGCCCTGAATTTCCGGATGACCGGCAGGAGGGCGAGGAAGAAAACCGCCTGGATAACCCACATGCCGAGAAAGAGGGAAAAAGGGAAGGCTTCATGGAATTCGCGCCGGTTGACCAATTCCATGAGCGCGAAAGGAAGCACGCTGGCAAAACCGAGCAGCGCCGATATTCCAATATTCTTGCGAATGTATTTCATAAACCTGCTTTCCCAACTCGTAGACGAGTGTACGCTTCTGGCAGGGCGGCGCACGCCTCGAAGGTGGCAGGCTGTGGATTATAATCACGAAGGACAAATCTCGAAAGTTCCATTTGTATTCTGTATTCTGCGAGGCGCCATGTTCGACCTTCCCAATGACCAAATCCTGCCCCTTTCGAAAGAACACGTCTTCTGGACCTGGTCGGCCCAGGCCAAAGTGGATCCCATCCCGCTGGCGCACGCCGAAGGCGTCCACTTCTGGGACACGGACGGCAAGCGCTACCTGGACTTCAACTCGATGACGATGTGCGTCAACATCGGCCACGGCAACCGCACCGTGATCCGGGCCATGCAGGAACAGGCCGCCGCCCTGCCCTATGCCGCCCCAGGCATGACGACCAGGATCCGGGCGATTGCCAGCAAGGCCGTGGCCGACGTGACACCGGGCGGGAAGTTGAGCAAGGTGCTGTTCACCCTCGGCGGGGCGGACGCCAACGAGAACGCCATCAAACTGGCGCGCGGCTACAGCGGAAAATTCAAGATCCTGTCCCGCTACCGCTCCTACCACGGGGCGACGATGGGCGCGATGGCCGCCACCGGCGACCCGCGCCGCCAGATGTGGGAGCCGGGGACGATGCCGGGCGTCGTCCACTTCCTCGACCCCTACCGTTACCGTTCCACCTTCCACCGCACGACCCCCGCCATCTCCGAAACCGATTTCTGCCTCGATTACCTCAACCACCTCGAAGAGATCATCCGTTTCGAGGGCCCGGACACCATCGCCGCCATCCTGGTCGAATCTGTCACCGGGACGAACGGCATCATCATCCCGCCGGATGGATATTTACAGGGCGTGCGCGTCTTGTGCGACCATTACGGCATCGTCCTGATCGCCGACGAGGTGATGGCTGGCTTTGGCCGCACCGGCAAATGGTTCGCCGTCGACCACTGGAACGTAGTCCCCGACATCATCACGATGGCGAAGGGACTGACCTCCGCTTACGCGCCACTCGGCGCGGTGGCGATGAAACCGGAGATCGCCGCCGCATTCGATGAGCATGTCTTCGAAAGCGGGCTGACGTATACTTCGCACCCGGTCTCGCTGGCGGCGGCGGCGGCAAACATCCAGGTGATGAAGGATGGAAATATCATCGAGCACGCCGCGGAAATGGGCCCGGCGCTGAACCGCATGTTGAAGGACCTTGGCGAGTCGCATCGCTCCGTCGGCGAAGTCCGCAATATCGGCCTGTTTGGCATCATCGAGATCGTGAAGGACCGCAAGACAAAAGAGCCGATGGCGCTTTGGAACGGCTCCAGCCCGGAGATGGCCGCCTTCCGAAAACACTGCCTCGATAACGGCCTGTTCCTCTACACCCACTGGCACACGGCGCTCATCATCCCTCCGCTCATCATTACCGAGGCGCAGTTGCAGGAGGGCATGGAAGTGCTGGACAAGGCGCTGGAGATCACGGATAAGGCAGCAATGTGATGGGGTTGTTCAAGAATGGATAAAATGAAGCAAATCATACGCGCCAATTGGCAAATTCCCGCTATCACATTTGGGCTGACATTGCTGAGTTTTGCCCTCCTACTGCCTGCCTTGCACTATTACCTCGATGATTGGCCTATGCTGTACTCCCTGCATATCAGGGGCGCCGAAGGGATTAAACAACTATATCTATATGATGGCCGGCCGTTTGCATTTTGGCCCCACCTGCTCCTATACCAGGTCGGGGGGACGGATCCCGTCTTCTGGCACCTGGCCAATTACCTGCTCCGCTGGTTGACCGGCATCTTCCTGTGGGGTGCGTTCAAACATCTCTGGCCCAACAATCGGCGCGAAGTATCCTGGGCGGCGATCCTCTTCGCCATCTATCCGCTTTTTGCCCAACAATCCATGGGACTGACTTTCATAGTAATTTGGACGGGTTATCTTCTGTATTCCATTTCCCTCTTTTTGATGGTATCTGCTTTGCGGAACCGGAAATACCTGTGGCTTCTCTTGTTCTTATCTATCTTGGTCAGCCTGCTGGGCCTTGTTACTTTGGAATATTTTATCGGCGTTGAATTTTTGCGCCCGTTGATCATCTGGATCATCCTGTCCGAAGACGGCCGGGCAAGGGCAGGGATCAAGCAAGCCCTGAAATTCTGGAGCCCTTACCTGCTGGCGACTGCCCTTTACCTTGTCTGGCGGTTTTTTTTCGTGGAAAGCGTTTGGCGAGACCTGACCCCCAGCATGCTCTCCAACTTTTTACATGATCCCATCACCACCGCACTCCAATTAGTTAACTTCTTATTGCGCGATACACTGGAAATGACCCTGGGAGTATGGTTCCCCGCTTTTGACGCGGCAATCTTCGACCTGACAGCCCCGGTCCGGAACCTGGCGCTGCTCCTGTCTTTATTCGTAACCGCCGCGTTCGTATTCGTACTTCTGAAACAAAGGCCGATGCAACAGGTGAACGGTCGAGAGGATCGATCCGGCTTCTGGATCCAATCTTTGTCCATCGGACTGGCGGGGGTGGTTTTGGGCTGCGCACCCGGTTGGCTGATTGGCCGGAGCGTGACCGATACCTATGGGTTATGGAATGACCGTTTCGGCCTGGCGGCCATGTTCGGAGCCAGTTATTTCATAATAGGCAGCCTGGGATTGGTTTCCAGAGGAAGCAGGCTGAAAAGGGAAATTTTCCTGGCGATCCTGGTTGGTTTTGCAGTCGGTCGGAACTTCACTGTGACGGACGAATATCGCTGGTCCAGCACCTGGCAGAACCAATTCTATTCCCAGTTAAAATGGCGGGCTCCCTATATAGAATCTGGAACTTCCATCCTTGCTGATAATGAGATGTTCCCCAAAATGGGTGTGTATGCTACCTCCTTTGCATTAAATATGTTATATCCAGGCGTTGAACCCATGCCGGGGATGGATTATTGGTTTTTCACACTC
>VGNO01000185.1 GCA_016865985.1 Chloroflexota bacterium
CGGCTCGGCGGCGGGCAGGACCGGATCGACGCCCAGCACAAGAAAGGCCGCCTGACCGCCCGCGAGCGGATCGACCTGCTGCTCGACAAGGGCTCGTTCCACGAGACCGACGCCTTCGTCCAGCACCGCACCCACGATTTCGACCTCGACCGGCAGAAGTACCTGAGCGACAGCGTGGTCACCGGTTGGGGTACGATCGACGGACGGCTGGTATACGTCTTCTCGCAGGACTTCACCGTCTTCGGCGGTTCGCTGGGCGAGGTGCACGCCGAGAAGATCTGCAAGATCATGGACATGGCCCTGAAGAACGGCGCCCCGGTGATCGGCCTGAACGACTCGGGCGGGGCGCGCATCCAGGAAGGGGTGGTCTCGCTCGGCGCCTATGCCGATATCTTCCTGCGCAACACCCTGGCCTCGGGCGTCATCCCGCAGATCTCGGCCATCATGGGACCGTGCGCCGGCGGGGCGGTCTACTCCCCGGCCCTGACCGACTTCATCTTCATGGTGCGCGGCTCCTCCTACATGTTCGTCACCGGCCCGGACGTGGTCAAGACCGTCACCCACGAAGAAGTGGATTTCGAATCCCTGGGCGGGGCGACGGTTCACTCGGAGACCTCGGGCGTCTGCCATGTGGCCGCCGATTCGGAAGCCGATACCCTTTTCCTGATCCGCAAACTGCTCGGCTACCTGCCGCAGAACAACATGGAGGACCCGGCCGTCGTCCAGGACGGCGACGACCCGCTGCGGATGGACGAAGCCCTGGATACGATCATCCCGGACGACCCCGGCAAACCCTACGACATGAAGGATGTCATCCGCCACGTGGTGGATAACGGCCAGTTCTTCGAGATCCACGAAGCCTATGCCCAGAACATCGTGGTCGGTTTCGCCCGCCTGGGCGGGCATTCGATCGGCATCGTCGCCAACCAGCCGGCGCACCTGGCGGGCGTGCTGGACATCAACGCCTCCGACAAGGCGGCGCGCTTCGTCCGCCTGTGCGACAGTTTTAACATCCCGATCCTGACCCTCGAGGACGTGCCCGGCTTCCTGCCCGGCACAGGGCAGGAACACGGCGGCATCATCCGGCATGGCGCGAAACTGCTCTACGCCTTCTGCGAAGCGACCGTCCCCAAGTTGACCGTCATCACCCGCAAGGCTTACGGCGGGGCATACGATGTCATGTCCAGCAAGCACATCCGGGGCGATTTCAACGTCGCCTGGCCCTCGGCCGAGATCGCCGTGATGGGACCTGACGGGGCGGTCAACATCATCTTCCGCAAGGAACTGGAGAAGGCCAAGGACCCGGCCAAACGCAAGGCGGAACTGGTGGCCGAATACCGCGAGAAGTTCGCCAGCCCCTACATCGCCGCCGAACGCGGCTACCTGGACGATGTGATCGAGCCGCGCGAGACCCGCCCGCGCCTGATCAACGCCCTCGAAATGCTGGGCAACAAACGCGACGCCAACCCGGCCAAGAAACACGGGAACATCCCGCTTTAGTGTATCCTTGCGAGCGCCCAAATGGATGAACTGCTCACCTGGCTCCTCTCCGGCCCGCCCTGGGTGCAATACCGCGCCCGGCTGGACCTACTCGGCCAGACGGAAAAGGAACCCGAGGCGCAGGCAGCGCGCCAGGTCATGTTGGCGCATCCTCAGGTGAAGGGACTGGTCGAGGAACTCGCCGGCTGGCCAGGAGAAGTGCTTAGCAGCCATATGTCTGCCGGCCTGCAGATGCACAAACTGGCTTTCCTGTGCGACCTCGGCTTGCGCGCCAGCGACCCCGGCATGGACAAGATCATCGCCCGCATCATGACCCATCAATCCCCCGCGGGACCGTTCCAAATGCCGATGAATATCCCGGAAGCATACGGCGGCAGCGGGGAAGAGATGTGGGCCTGGGCGTTGTGTGATGCGCCGGTAACGCTCTACAGCCTGCTCAAACTTGGCCTGGGCGGCGAGCCAGACGTTCAAAAATCTGTCGCATATCTGGAAGGGCTGGGGCGGGAGAATGGCTGGCCGTGCGCCGTCTCGCCCGCAATGGGATCGTGGCGCGGACCAGGCCGCAAATCGGACCCGTGCCCGTACGCCAACCTGGTCATGCTCAAGGTCCTGGCGCAGACCGATAGGAAGGATTCTCCGGCCGCGCACGCCGGCGCGGAAAGCGCGCTGACCCTCTGGCGCGAATCGCCGGAGCGCCATCCCTACATGTTCTATATGGGAAAGGATTTCCGTAAGTTGAAAGCGCCATTCGTCTGGTACGATATCCTGCATGTGTTGGATGTGCTGACGCAATTTTCATGGCTCAAAGGCGACCCGCGGTTGCAGGAGATGAGCGCAGCTGTCTCCGCCAGGGCGGATGCCAGCGGCAGGTACACACCCGAATCGGCCTGGAAAGCCTGGAACGAGTGGGATTTCGGTCAGAAAAAAGAGCCCTCGCAATGGCTGACCTTCCTGGTCATCCGCATCCAGTCCCGCATGGAACAATGGTGATCTATGGAACCACATACCCGCATCGAGAAAATCGCCGGTTTCGTCAGGCAAAGACTCTACCAGGTCGCCGCTTCCCGCGCTGGAGAGACCTACATTGACCCGGAATACCGCTGGAACCACACCCTGCGCGTGACGCAATACGGCCGCCAGATTGCCAGCGCGGAGGGCGCAAACCTGGAACTGACGACCGCCGGTTGCCTGTTGCACGACGTTGCCTGGTTCGACACCCCGGGCGAGGCGGAAAGCCGCGAGCACGGCAGGCTGGGTGCGCGCCTGGCGCGGCCGCTCCTGCAGGAACTGGGCTACGCGCCGGAGGAGGCCGGGAATATCTGTTTCTCCATCGCCGCCCACGTGGACGACCGGGCCGATTTCGAGCACCCGGTCACACTCGAATCGAAGATCGTCAGCGACGCCGATAATATCGACCGCTTCGGCGCTTATCGCATACTTCAGCGTTATGAACGCCAGGTCCGCGATTGGCAGGGACTGACAGGCGCGGTGGCCGAACGCCTGACCACCCTGCGCAAATACCGGCACGACCAGATCATGGGCACGCCAACCGGCAATGAACTCTTCAACCGTCAGTTGGATTTCCAGATCGCATTCTTTGAAAGGCTGCTGGCCGAGCGGGACCTGACCCGGCCGGTAGAGGAATGAGCCATGTTCAATAAACTTCTGATCGCCAACCGGGGCGAGATCGCCGTCCGCATCCTGCGCGCCTGCCGCGAACTGGGGATCGAGACCGTGGCGGTCTATTCGGAGGCCGACCGGCGGGCGATGCATGTCCGCTACGCCGACGAGGCCTACCTGCTCGGCCCGGCGCCGTCGCGCGAGTCCTATTTACGCGGCGACAAGATCATCGAGATCGCCCTCCAGAGCGGGGCGCAGGCTGTCCATCCCGGCTACGGCTTCCTGGCCGAACGCCAATCCTTCGCCCAGGCCTGCCTGGATGCCGGGCTGGTCTTCGTCGGCCCGCGCCCTTCGGCCATTGCCGCCATGGGCGACAAGATGACCGCCCGCAACACAGTGGCGGCGGCTGGGGTGCAAGTCGTGCCGGGGACGGAGGGCGAAGGGGCGCTGGGGGACGCCGACCTGCTGGCAGTCGCCCCGGGCATCGGTTTCCCGCTGCTGGTGAAGGCCACCGCAGGCGGCGGCGGGAAGGGGATGCGCGAAGTGCGCTCGCTGGAAGAGATGCCTCACCTGCTGGAAGCGGCGCGTCGCGAAGCGGAGTCCTCCTTCGGCGACGGCAGCGTCTATCTCGAGAAACTGGTCGAGGGGGCGCACCACATCGAGTTCCAGGTGCTGGCCGACCAGCACGGCAACGTCATCCACCTCGGCGAACGGGAATGCTCGCTCCAGCGCCGCCACCAGAAACTGCTGGAGGAATCCCCCTCCCCGTTCCTGGATGAAGACCTGCGCCGCCGGATGGGGGCGGTGGCCGTGAAGGCCGCCCAGGCGGTGGATTACGTCAACGCCGGGACGATCGAGTTCCTGGTGGACAAGGAGCGCAACTTCTACTTCCTTGAAATGAACACCCGCCTGCAGGTGGAGCATCCCATCACCGAGATGGTGACCGGGGTGGACATCGTCGTGGAGCAGTTGCGCATCGCACGCGGGCGGCAATTATCCTATGCGCAAGACGACATCGCCTTCAGCGGGGCGGCGATCGAGTGCCGCATCAACGCCGAGGACCCCTACAACGGCTTCCTGCCCTCCACCGGCGTGATCGAGCACAGCATCCCGCCCACCGGGCCGGGCATCCGGGTCGATACCGGCGTCTATCCAGGCTTCGAGATCAGCCGTTATTACGACCCGCTGATAGCCAAACTTATCGCCTGGGGCGAGACGCGCGGCCAAGCCATCCTGCGTATGCGGCGCGCCCTGGAGGAATACCGCATCGTCGGCGTCCACACCAACATCCCCTTCCACCAGACGATGATGGATTCGCACCGCTTCCTGGCCGGGCAGTACGATACGCGCTTCGTCGAGGAACGCTTTTCGATGGAGGAACTGGAGGAGGGCAAGCATACCTTCCCGGAGATCGCGGCGGTGATCGCCACCCTGGTGGCCCACCGCCAGGCCGAACACTCGGCGCAGTTCGTCCAGCGCGGCGAGCGCGACACCAGCAACTGGAAGTGGGTCGGGCGCTGGGAACGGATGCACCGCTAGGAGGAAGCGCCATGAAATACATCGTAACAGTAAACGAGCGGGAATACACGGTCGAGATCGTGGACGAGCGCCGGGCGCTGCTGGATGGGAGGGTCGTGGAGGTGGACTTCGAGCCGGTCGGCGGACAGCCGCTCTACTCCCTGCTGGCGGACGGTAAGTCCTTCGAGGCCTATGTCTACCCGGGCGAGGAAGCGCTCCAGGTGCTCTTGATGGGACAGTTGTACCAGGTGACGGTCGAGGACGAGCGCGAGAAGCGCCTGCGGGCCGCCGCCGGCGGCAGGGTGGCCGAGAGCGGCGAATACCACCTGAAAGCGCCGATGCCGGGGCTGGTGGTCGCCATCCCGGTGCAGGACGGGCAGGCGGTCGAGAAGGGCCAGGCGCTGGTCATCCTCGAATCGATGAAGATGCAGAACGAACTCAAGGCGCCGCGCGCCGGGGTCGTCGGTCGCATCCGGGTGCGGGAACGCGACAGCGTGGAACAGCGACAGACCCTGCTCAGCGTCCAGTGAAACCGGCCAGGGACGGCTCCCGCGCCGTCCTGCCTGGGCATGGGAGTCACAGCCTCATAGGTTGGTCAGGTAGTAATAACATGTCCCACCTTGAAATAGAAGTCAAATTCCGTCTCGACGATCTCCCGGCCATGCTGGCCCGCCTGGAAGCGGCGGGGGCGCGCCTGCTGCGAGCGCGCCTCCATGAGACAAACCTGCGCTTCGACACCCCGGGCGGGGACCTGGGGCAGGCGCGCCAGGCGCTGCGCCTGCGCCGGGGCGACGATATCCGCCTGACCTTCAAGGGAGCCGCCCG
>VGNO01000186.1 GCA_016865985.1 Chloroflexota bacterium
GCGCAATCGCCACTCGATTCAACAGTACGGTCGCAGCAATCGTAAAAGCCAACAAGACCGTCCTGACCGACGGCGAGAGTTCGGTGATCTATCCGGGGCAGAAACTGGTGATTCCGATCAATATCGTCACACCGGTTCCTTCGGCCACACCCACATCCACACCCTGAGCCCTCCCGCTCGATCACGAGCCGTTCCCCTCCCCCGGGGGGAACGGTTTTTTCTTTCTCCCGGGCTGGCATGGTTATTTGCGATAGTTCTAAGGTAAAATGGGAGACAGGAAAATTGGATGTGAAAAGGAGCATAAGTGAGTAAATGGCCCGGTAAATACGTGATCGGCCTGACCGGTAACATCGCTACCGGGAAAAGTGTCGTCCGTAAAATGCTGGAACACCTGGGCGCTTACAGTATCGACGCCGATGCACTCGGCAACCGCGCCATTGCCAGGGGCGCGCCGGGTTACAAGCCGGCGCTCGATACTTTCGGTCGCTGGTTATTGGAAAGCAACGAGGAGATCAACCGCCAGAAACTTGGCCGCCTGGTGTTCAGCGACCCGGAAGCCCTCACACAACTCGAAGGGATCATCCATCCTCTCGTCATCCAGGCCGTGGACATGATGATCCGCCGCGCCAAACAGAAGATAGTAGTGGTTGAAGCCATCAAACTGCTGGAAACCGACCTGCGGGATGCCTGTGACAGCGCCTGGGTCACGCTTGCACCCGAAAGACTGCAAATAACCCGCCTGACCGGGAAAAGGGGGCTGAGCGAAGCAGACGCCCGCCAGCGCATCCAGGCTCAATCCTCGCAAGAGGAGAAAGCAAACCTGGCGGCAGTAATCATCCAGAATACAGGTTCCTTCGAAGACACCTGGAAACAGGTCGTGGCAGCCTGGAAAGTGATCTCCCCCATCACCGATACCGTCCCGGTATTGATGAAGAAAGCAGAACCGGGAGAACTAACCGTGCAGCGCGGCCGGCCGCGCGATTCGGTTGCCATCGCCGAACTGCTCAACCGCTTGAACCGGTCTGCCCGCCCGGTATCCGGGGACGACATCATGGCCGCTTTCGGCGAAAAGGCATTCCTGATGCTGGTGGCGGATAACCAACCGGTCGGTCTTGCCGGCTGGCAGGTTGAGAACCTGGTCGCCCGCACGACGGACCTGTTCATCGATCCAGGAATACCGGCCGGGCCGGCCCTCAAGACACTGGTCACAGAAGTCGAGAGCGCTTCCCAGGATTTGCAATGCGAAGCATCGTTGTTCTTCCTGACACCGCAACTTGCCTCGTATGAAGAAATCTGGCGCGAAATGGGTTATGAAAGGCGGACACCCCAGACACTGGGTGTCCAGGCTTGGACGGATGCGGCGATTGAATCGATGCCGCCCGACACCATCCTGTTATTCAAACAACTGCGCATGGATCGCGTCCTGCGCCCGATCTGATCGCACCATCCATCTTCCAACCGGGTGAACCGAATGAAACTCCTCTGGCGGCCAAATTTTGGAAGTAGGTCGCAAGGGACTGTTTCCCCCCATGGACGCATCGCACACCTCGGGAATCCTGTTCCTTCGCAGAAAACAATGCACGGATAACCGGACCTTTGGATGTGGTTGCAGCACATGAACAGGATTGTTATTGGTTAACCGCCAAGTAATGGATATATCATAAAGTGCCAGAATTCCTAGCCGATCTGATATTTATCTTCGAACGTCTCGACTGGTTGTCCGTCATCGACATCCTGTTGGTGACCCTGATCTTTTTCAGCCTGTTGATCCTGCTGCGCGACACCCAGGTGATGGCGCTGCTGCGAGGGATCATCCTGCTTCTGGCGCTGACCGCCCTGTTGACCAGTCTCGTCAACCTGCCAGCATTTTCCTGGCTGGTACAGACTTCCCTGCCGGCGCTCCTGCTGGCAATCCCGGTCATCTTTGCGCCTGAGATCCGGCGCGCCCTCGAACGCATCGGCCGGGCTGGGACCTTCTTCCCGATTGCCAGAAGGAATGAACAGCCGGAGACCGCCACGACCATCCAAGCGATTTCGAGCGCGGCCGCCCGGCTGTCTGCCCGGCAGCACGGCGCATTGATCATCCTCCAACGGTTGGACGGCCTTGCCGAGTACGCCAGAAGCGGTGTGACGCTCCAGGCGCTGGTCACACCCGAGTTGCTGCTCCAGGTTTTCTACCCGAATACCCCGCTGCATGATGGTGCGGTAATCATCGAAGATGGCCGGATCGTGGCTGCTGCCTGTGTCATGCCCCTTTCGGCCAGCGGCATCCTGGCGCGCTCGCCCGAACGCCAGATGGGCTTGCGTCACCGCGCCGCTCTCGGGATCTCGGAAGCGACAGATGCCATCGCGGTCGTTGTCTCTGAAGAGTCCGGCGCCATATCCATCGCCCACGCCGGGCGGATGATCCGCCGGCTGGACGCGGAAAGACTGGAACACATCCTGTTAGCCTTCTATCATCAAGATAAGAAGGGATCCAATGGGAATTTCTTTACAAAGTATTTCCCATACCTTTTCCAAAACAAGGACGATTAGAGGACCCGCATTGCGCTGGATAGGTAAGAACCTGCAAACTTTCATCCTCGCCTTCGTTCTGGCGATGACCGTCTGGGTCTCGGCAGTAACTGCCGAAGATCCGGATGAGACGCGCCAACTGGCAGCCCCTCTCGCACTCGAGATCAGCGGACAGGATCCGGGACTGGTCATCACCAACCAGTACACATCACAAGTGGAGGTCACACTCCGCGCCCCATTGTCGGTCTGGGAAGCCATCGAAAGCGGGGATGGTAGCATCCGGGCCGTCATCGATCTCTCCGGTTTGAGCGTGGGCGAGCATGAAGTAGCGGTACAGGTACAGACCGGCGGGCGCCTGGCGCGTATCATTTCCAACTCTCCTGAAACAGTGACGATTGTGCTCGAACCGCTCGCCACCAGGCAATTCCCGGTCGAACTCATCCTGAGCGGCGAACCGGCCATCGGTTACGAGGCCGGCATACCAGAAATCGAACCACTCGATGTAACCGTTTCCGGGCCTGAATCCATGGTCGAGCGGGTATCCGCCGTTCATGCCCTCCTGTCACTTACCGGCAGTCGCCAAACTCTGGAGACCTCCGTCACCCTCCTGGCAGTCGATATGCAAGGACAACCGATCAGCGGGGTCACCATCCTGCCCGGCAGCGCGACGGTCTCTGTACCCATCAGCCAGCAGGGCGGGTACCGCGACCTGGCCGTTAAAGTCATCCTGCGCGGCAGGGTTGCCGCCGGCTTCCGCTTGGCGAACATCGCTGTTTTCCCCCTGGTTGTTACAGTCTTCTCCAGTAACGCCGACCTGATCGACAGTCTCCCCGGTTATGTGGAAACAGCGGCTCTCGACCTGAACGGCATCAGCGCCGATATCGAAACCTACCTCGAACTCAACCTGCCATCCGGCGTGACGCTCATCGGGGACCAGACGGTCCTGGTGCAGGTCGAAGTGGCCGCCATCGAAGGCAGCCTAACCCTCTCACTGCGACCGGTCGAGATCAGCGGATTGGGGAGCGGTTTGACCGCCCACATCTCACCCGAGGCGGTGGACGTCATTCTCTCCGGCCCCCTCCCCTCCTTGAACACCCTTTCAGCCAACGATGTCCGGGTGATCATCGACCTGACCGGGCTTGGGCCGGGAACCTACCAACTCATCCCCGGTATCGAGATCCTCATCGACGATATCCAGGTCGAATCATTCCTGCCGGGGACGGTCCAGGTGGTGATCAGCGCCACGGCTACTCCCACACCCTGACAGGAGCCCGAAAGGTAACCATGACAAAGCCTGTTGTCGCCCTGGTCGGGCGTCCCAATGTGGGAAAAAGCGCTTTTTTCAACCGCCTGGCGGGTGAACGACTCGCCATCGTGGATGAAACGCCAGGCACCACCCGTGACCGGATCTTTGCCGAGTCGGAATGGAACGGTGTGCCATTCGAAATCGTCGATACCGGCGGAATCGACCCAACACACGGCGGCCGGACACCGCTCTCGGTCGGATCGGCCGACTTCATCAGCCAGATCCGCGCCCAGGCTGAAGTCGCCATCCGCGACGCCGATGCAGTGCTCTTCCTGGTGGACGGTGATTCCGGAGTCACACCGCCCGACCGGGAAGTGGCATCCATCCTGCGCCGCAACCAGCGGATGGTGGATGGGAACCCCGTCCCCCCATTGTTCGTTGTCGTAAACAAATGCGACTCGGCAGGGAGGCGGGAGGCGGCAGCGGAATTCTACGAACTCGGCCTGGGGGATCCGTATCCGATCTCCGCCCTGCACGGCGCCGGGACCGGCGACCTGCTCGACGACCTGGTCGCTTCCTTCCCGGTCCGGGACGATGCTCGCGAGGACGAGTCGGTCAGGATCGCCATCGTCGGCAAACCGAACGCCGGAAAATCCAGCCTGCTCAACCGCCTGGTTGGACAGGAACGGGCGATCGTCAGCCCGATCCCCGGCACCACCCGTGACGCCATCGACACCAGGATCGATGTATCCGGGGTTGCGGTGACATTAATCGATACCGCCGGCATCCGGCGGCGCGGCAAGATCGATCCCGGCGTGGAAAAATACAGTGTCTTGCGGTCATTCAAGGCCATCGAAAGAGCCGATGTTGCGCTGTTGATGATCGATGCCGAGAGCGGCATCAGCGCCCAGGACGCCCATATCGCCGGTTTCATCCTGGAGGCCTGGAAGTCGTGCGTTGTGCTGGTGAATAAATGGGATGCAGTCGAAAAAGACAACCATACAATGGAGCAATACACCGGGCGCATCCGCCAGGAATTGAACTTCATGGATTACGTGCCGATCCTGTTCATCTCAGCCAAGACCGGGCAGCGCGTCGAACAAGTGATGCCGCTTGCCTTGCAGGTCCAGGAGGAACGCCTGGCGCGCATCACCACTTCCAGCCTGAACCAGGCGCTGCAACGGGCTCAAGACGCCCATCCCGCCCCTTCCCGTGCCGGGCGGCAGTTGAAGATCTTTTATGGGACCCAGGTGCGCTCGGATCCCCCGACATTCATGATCTATGTCAACGAACCGAAACTGATGCACTTCTCGTATCTCCGTTACCTCGAGAACCGCATCCGGGAGGAATATGGCTTCCTCGGCACTCCGATCCGGATTGTGACCAAGTCCCGCCGGGAATAAGATACCGACCGGCCAGGCCATGTCTGGCCGGTCTTGCTTGCGCTATAATACTCCAATGCCTCGCAAGATCCTGCACGTGGACCTGGATGCGTTCTTCTGCGCAGTCGAGGAACGGCGCGATCCCTCCCTGCGGGGAAAACCCTTCGCTGTCGGTGGGCGGGCGGAGGCGCGCGGCGTCGTCTCATCGTGTTCCTACCCGGCCCGGCACATGGGGATTCGCTCGGCGATGCCGATGGCGCATGCCATCCGGCTTTGTCCCTCCTTGCTCGTCTTCGCTCCAAAGAT
>VGNO01000187.1 GCA_016865985.1 Chloroflexota bacterium
GGTTGTTTCGGAGGCCGATATGAAACAGTTGGAAACGCTCCTCTCGATTACGGAAGACACCAGGCTCATGCATACCTGACCAGGAAAAACGATTCGCAGATGGCCCTCCACGGACACGGGAAACCTACGTCCGCGGGAAGCCAGCGATCGTTGACAACCTGATGAAAGGAAACAGCATGAGCAAGCTCATCCGCTCCACCACCGTGAAGTCTCGCCCGGCCGACCAGCGCAGCCGGAAGGCCCCCGTCTGGGTCATCGCCTCCGGCGGCGAGGTGTTCGTCATGAAGCGCACCCGGGGCGCCATCACCTGGGTGCCGGCGCGCGAGCGCGACTTCCCGGCTCCGGCCGGGGTCGCGGCGAACGATGCCGTCTTTAACAACGCGTAGCAGTACCGATCCGGGGCGGGGCGAGCACCCCCGCCTTGACGGATCACCCATCAACCCCGTCCGGGTAGCGCGAAAAGGTGCGTACCCGGACCAACGGTCGGACCAGGAGGGCCCGACAGGCAGGGATGGCGCGCAAGGTGCGAGCGAGGCACCGAACAGACTGAACATGGACTGGCCCACCGCACGGGCCGGGGGGATTTGATCCGGCTTGCGGCCCCCGCCGATTCGGCAAAGCCGCTAAAGAGGAGCTCTAAAGATGATGTCACTCGGAACCATGCTGTCCATGCGTGAAGACGCCGCCCGCAAGGCGCGTCGCAACCACATCAAGCCCGCCTACTGGCTGCGCTCGAAGGGCGCGCTCAACAAGGTGGTCCCCTTCATCGGCGACTACCGGCCGGAAGACTTCGAGCTGGTCGAGCCGGAGACCCTGGCCATCCCCGAGAGCGTGCGCCCCTGGGTGGTCACCGACCCCATCTGCAGCCCGCCCTACCTGGAGGTGGACATCTCCGGCTGGGGCAGCCCCGAGGAGCCGGTCCTGACGTCCCAGGAGTTCCTGGCCCTCGCCGCGGCCAACCCCGACATCGGCTGGGCGCTCGTCGAGGTCGGTCAGTTCCAGGGCGTTGTGGGCGCCTTCCGGCTGCTGAAAGGTTGAGGAGGCGGCCATGGCCTGGACACCCTATACCGCCTGCGCCGTCGTGGAAGGCTTCGACGGTGAGCCCCACGAGGAAGAGGAGGTGTTGGAAGCCTGGCAATACCTGATCGGTACCGGCCTGGCTTGGACCTTGCAAGGTTGGTATGGCCGCACGGCCAGCGATCTAATCGACGCAGGGCTCTGCAACCCCTAGCCCATCATGGTATGGCTGGGTGGCCTCACCCAGCCGTTGTATCCACCCGACCCCGCATGAAACGGTGCAAGCGGAGGCCACGCGGAGACCGACGGGCGTGCCGGAGTGAAATCGGTCAGCAGGACGTCGTAATTTAGCCCCACTTGCCGCGACGATAAACAAGACCGCTAAACGGGGCGCAACGTGCATAGGACAACACGCATGCGGACCATCACTGCCCATCCAACTGACATACCCTCAAAAATTTACTGGGAACCCGCTGATCCCCAGATCACACGCCTGTCTGACATGGCGGATCCGATCTGGACCGCCCTGGTGCCCCGGCTCGCGTCCCCCGTGCAGGTCTGGAAGACAGCCACGACCCGGCAGGTAGAGTTCCTCGGGTTGTTCGTCTTCATGGTCGATTACCGCAGGCAACGGGTCATGCTGTTTCGCAAGATCGACGGCAGATTGCGCCCCCTGCATGACATGTTCGACCTATTCCGTCCGGTCAAACTCTGGGTGTGGCTGGAGGATCTCGTCGCTCGCGCCGATCCCCATCCCTATTGGTTCCGCGATGTCGAGGCGGCCATGAAGGGGCGCGTGCGGGCCCTGATGAGCCTACGCGCCATGGCTGGGCAGGTGCGCCAGGCTCTTGCCCTGGAGGACCACCCGGCCCGTGAAATTGCCCTGCGAAGCCGCACAAGGCCGGGGAAATCCAGCCTCATGGCCAGTGACTTCAACCTGGTATGGCGGCATCTGGACGCCTTCCGGCTGGTCGAGAGGGAGAACCCCAAGTTGCTGCCCCTCCTCAAGATGGCGCTGGAGGACGAACGTTTCTCCCTGGCAGGCGACCCAGTCGGCGCCATCAAGCAGTTCCTGGTGGAACAGGGTCTGAGCCAGGCTGGCTGGCGCCTGCTTGCCAGCATGGGCTATCGTGGTCTCGCCCCGGCCCTGGCACGGTATCGGAACCTGGACGTCCTGCCGATCGTTGTCCATTACACCAATGCCCTGGCCAGAGCCGGCGTGCGCCAGGAGCCTTCGCGCTTCTTCATGAGAACCTGGCTCTTATCGGTCGAGCGTGGCACCAAGATCATCAAGGGCTGGCATGGCCACCCCATCCATGTGTTGCGCACGGCCTTCGCTGAACTGGCCAAATGCGACGGGCCGGACGCCTTGCGGCAGTTCACCCGGGAGTTCCTGATGGTGGACCAATGGGTGCTGAGCAGGCCGATCTTCGACGCCAACCAGAAGAAGATGCCCTGGAAGGGATTGGTGGAACGCGCCCGTACCTGGGAGAAGCTGCGCGCCATCGAACTGGAATGCCAGGGGCTGGACTGGGACGGGCTGATCGCGCCCTTCACCGCGGGTGGCTATGCCGTCGCGCCCATCACCGATGCCGTGGGACTCTTCAAGGAAGGACTGCGTATGCGTCACTGCGCCTTCGACTACCTGAGCGAATGCCAGGCGGGGGAAATCCTGCTGTTCGCGGTGCGCGAGGCCGAGTCGGACAAGCGGGTCGCCACCCTGGCCTGTCGCCGGAAGTTCGGCCGTTGGGAAGCGATGGACGCTCGGGCTTACGCCAACGCGAACACGCCCGGGGCCATCTTCCGGCTGGCCCATGCCTGTGCGAACAGCCTCAATACCGAGCAAACGGCCCGAAGGCGGCGTCTTGCCGGGAACGTCGTCGTCATTCCTGTAAGGCCACTGGAAAGGACCTTTTACCGCGGCCGCATGGAGTGGCTCGATGAAAGACTTTGGGAAGACGCAGGCGGTGCGGACAAGCAGGCAACCGACAGCGGCCTGGTGGAAGAGACTGACGAACAGGAGACAGACCCCATGAGTGCCGTGGTCGCCCAGGCCTTGGGCGAGGGCAATGCCACGGTCGCTCAGTGGCAGGCGGCCTACGACACGCTCTACGAGCGCTACAACGAGTTCCTGGTCTACCACTGCCTGGACCTGAAGGAGGAGGACATCCCCGGCCCCGAGGAGATGCTCGATGCCCTCGATCCGGACAAGGAAGACGAGCACTTCAACGCCCTGCGTGGAGGGCGGACAAACCTGTTCCAGGGGGAGTGGGACGAGATGAGATCGAATTGGATCGAGACCACCCTGGAGAACCCGGACTGCGACCGGATCCACACCTGGGTGGTGCTGGAGATCGAGGACGGGCAGCGCAGGAAGGCCTACCTGCTGGGCAAGGTCGGGGGGTACTCCTTCTCCCTCTACATCTTCGACCTGAACGGGCTCTTCCAGTATCGGCAGGACGCCATCGAGGCCATCCGCCAGAAAGTGCTGCCGGAAGCCTTCCATGAACCACGTGACAGCCTGCAGGACCCTGAAGCATGAACAGAATCCGGAGCGGGCATTCGGGCCAGGATGGATCGCGGTCGAGATTGGATGACGCCATGCTGCCCCATCATTCCCTGAACACTCACCGTGGAGGTCATAACACCATGAACGAACTGTCGAACAACACGCTCCCGCCAGGCTCCCTGGAGCGGGCCATCGAGATCGCTCTGATTGCCCACGCCGGCCAGACCGACAAGGCCGGCGCCCCCTACATCCTGCATCCCCTGCGCGTGATGCTGGCCCAAGACAACGACGCCGCTCGCATCGCCGGCGTACTGCACGACGTGGCGGAGGACGGCGACGGCTGGACCCTGGAGCGCCTGCGCGCAGAAGGCTTCTCGCCGGAGGTGCTGGAAGCCGTGGCGGCGGTGACCAAGCGACCCGAGGAGGAAGGCAAGGACCTGGAGACCTACCTCGCCTTCGTCCGACGCGCCGCCGCCCATCCGGTTGGCCGCTTGGTGAAGCGCGCCGACCTGCTCGACAACTGCGACCTGTCGCGCATCGCCCAGCCCACGGAGAAGGACTACAAGCGGCTTGAGAAGTACCGCCGGGCCCTGCAGGAACTCGACCGGATCGAACCGGAGGCCACGCGAGGAAACGCGCCATGAGCAGCCCCTACGACACTGACGTCGGGACCGTCCACGCTTCCCTGGCGGAGATACAGTCCAACGTGTCCTACATGCGCCGGAAGCAGGCCGGCATCCCTATTTCGGACGCGGCCCGCACCAGCCTGAAGAAGGTGCTGGACGAGTTCGACAGCCTGCTCTACGACCTACGCACCGAGGCGCGCAACCTCGAAGACAAGCTCGGCATGCATCCCGACGAACCGCCCAACGACCCCGACATCCGCAACCCCGACCCGCGCGTCACCTTGGGTTTCCTGCGCGATTGGCCCCGGGAAACCCTCCAGATGCTGGACGTCGTGGTGCGCGAACTCGAACGTCTGGCGGCAGGCGACAGGGCTACGGGTTCCGCCTACCTGCTGGTGGCGGAGTCGGCGGTGAACATGCTCAACGCCCACAAGGATGTCCTCGAAGCCGTCGACCGCATCGAGGCCCTGCTGCAGGAGAACGCGTCCCGGCCCTGACGAGACGCCGTCCCCGATTTAGCCCGACTTGCGGGGGACGCTAAACGCATACCGCTAAACAGGGCGTGTCCAACCAAGGAGAAACGGACATGTATGACCTGGAAACGCTGAAAACCATGCACCTGCGGGCCAGTGGCGCGGTGCGCATCGTCTTCCTCACCGCCGTGTTCGTCCGCGCTGGCGTCCAGGCGGGCTACCCGGGCGGTGTTCCGGGTTTCCGCAAGGACTACCCCCATGCGCGGGAAGACCGGGACCTGCTCACCGTCTCCAGCATGTCCAGCGGCGAGCTGGGTGACATCCTGGACGCCATCGCCGCCAAAGGCCTCGACCTCGTCTCCTGCTGCGCGGTGGCCGACGTGTTCGGCGGGCCGTTGGAAACATGCGATGCGATCGAGATCTTCAGCACGCGGGACGGTTTCCTCGACCGCGGCTGGATGGCCCGCCTCAGGAGCGCGGCCACGCAGGCTTCAGACGACCAGGGATGCCGTCGTCATGGGTAGGCGATGCCAAGCCACCGTGTTACGATGTATTACGTTTGTACGGGAGATCACCATGGCAACCCTGACGATGCGCATTGATGACCGGATGGAGACCGAGCTGGCGAGCCTCGCCGAAGCCACGCACCGGACCAAGAGCGACCTGGCCCGGGAGATGCTGCGCCGGCAGATCGCCATCCGCCGGTTCCAGGCGCTCCGGGCCCAGGCCGTGCCCTATGCCGAGGCCGCCGGCTACCTCACAGACGAGGACGTCTTCCGGGA
>VGNO01000188.1 GCA_016865985.1 Chloroflexota bacterium
CCGCCGACTGTGCCGCTGGCGGGCATTTCGGTGGGAGTGATCGCCGCGCTGTGCTGCCTGGTGGTTGTGGTCGGTTTGGCGGCCTTTTTCGTGATCCGGGCGGTCAGGAAGAACCGCACTCCCAACGAGACTCCCCCTGCTCCCGATCAGCCTTGAGCGGACAGTTCGCGCCTGACATGTTCGGCAGGTTCCTGCTCGCCCTGCTGTCGACCCTGTTCGTCGAGGCCGGGGTGGCCTGGCTATACGGGTTTCGCTCGGGGCGTTCCCAGTGGATGGTAGCCCTGGTCAATGTGATCACCAATCCGGCCCTCAACGTTTTCCTGCTGCTGCTGGCCTGGCTGGGCGTGGAGGTGAGCCTCTGGCTGGTTCTCCCGTTGGAGGGCGTGGTGGTGCTGGCCGAATGGGGGCTTTTAGTCTATGCCCTTGGCGGTCCAAAAGGGCGTCTGCTCGCCCTGTCGCTGGCGGCGAACGCGGCATCCTTCCTGGCCGGGGTGTTGTTGTTTTGGGTGTGAGGGGGCGATGGAACGAACAGACATTCGAGGCAATCTCCAGGCAGCGCTCTGCGATGTGATGTATAACAGGAGACAACCTATGGGCGAGATGATGGTACGTAAACAATTGTATATTCCCAAGGAACAGGATCAGGCTTTGAAGCGTCTGGCGCGCCAGCGCGGGACCACCGAATCAGAAGTGGTGCGTGTGGCTTTGGCGCGTGAGACTGAGATGTCTATCTCTACTGTTCATGATAGCGAAAGAGCGTTGGGTGAACTCATCGCGTTTGCGCGTTCACTGCGCGGGCGTCCTGAACTCATGCAGGGGAAACCTTTCCGTTGGAATCGACAGGAATTGTACGAGGAGCGGGAGAACCGCTGGGATAAAAAGCAAGCAGGGGAGTAACATATGCCAATGGCAATGATAGATACGAACGTCCTTGTGTATATGTTCGACCCCCGCGATGTGGAACGCCAGGAAAAAGCCATAAGCCTTTTGTTAAAATTCGAAGAAACCGGGGCAGGGTGTTTGAGCGTACAATGCCTGTCGGAGTTTGTGAATGCGGTACTATCAATGCAATGATTTACAATAGGCGAAGTTCTTCTACAGGTGGAAAGTGGCGCTATTCTTTTCCCGTGTTCAGCATGACCCCGCAGATCGTGCTCGAAACTGCCCGCGGCGTACGCGACCACGGACTGGCCTGCTACGACGCCCGGATTTGGGCCGCAGCGCGGCTCAACCAGAGCCTGGTTGTTTTTGCCGAAGATTTCCAGGACCGACAGATATTGGAGGGCGTGCGCTTCGCCAATCCCTTCGCCGGGACGTTTGACGCGGAGGCTTGGGTGTAGTCTAGAGAAACAGTGAAAATTTGATTGACTTAGTCCACTGGTTAGTCTATAATGGGGGCGGAGGCTGACATGACTGTTTTCAACATTCACGAGGCGAAGACCCACTTCTCGAAACTGCTGGCGCGTGTTTTGAGCGGCGAGGAGGTGGTGATTGCCAAGGCCGGCAAACCGGTGGCGCGCATGTTACCGTTCACCTATGCTGATGCGGCTCCGCGCAAGCCGGGCATTGATAAGGGGAAAGTCATCATCCAGCCCGATTTCGACGCGCCCCTGCCGGAGTTCGACGCATGAAAGCGTTGCTGGACACCCATGCCTTTCTCTGGTGGAACACAGAAGATTCCCAATTATCTGCCCGCGCCATGAAATTCATCGCGGATGGGAAGAACGAGATTTTACTTTCTGCTGCCAGCGCGTGGGAGATTGCGATCAAAGCCGCGAAGGGTCGGTTGGCGCTGCCGGAAGAACCGGCGCTTTATGTTGTCAGCCGGATGAACCTTAACCGTTTCCAACCGCTACCAATGGAAGTGAGCCATGCTTTGAAGGTGCATGATTTGCCCCAACACCACGCCGATCCGTTTGACCGACTGCTGGTGGCGCAGGCGCAATTGGAGTCTCTGCCGCTGATCACAAAAGATGAAGAGATCCAGAAATACGATGTGGAAACCATCTGGTAAAGGCGTGCGCTTCGCCAATCTTTTCGCTGGGATGTTTGACGTGGAAGAGTGGGTGTAATCTCATCAAATAAGAGAAATTTGATCTAAGGCAGCAATACATTTAGAAAGGCTGGGCGATTCTTCCGTAGCACGAGAGGGATCCCATATTTTGTTGACAAAATCAGCCATACGCGACGTATACGCCGGGCCGACCTGTCTTCCGCTTGATTGAGTTGGGACAAGGTCACGTCGAATCGATAAATAGCGAGACCGACGAGCAAGATTTACCAAAGTTCGTTTTGCATCTTCTTCAAGGTCTGGCGAACGAGGTAGCAAACTTGCAGAAACCCCCAAGAATGCAGCTATATTAGTGCGATCAGCTAAGAACCAGGATTCTATCTTTTTTACTGCCACACGTAAGCACATGTAGGGGGTAGGTCTTGGCAACCAAGAAGCCAACAATAGAGGAGCGCATTCGTACTCGTGGTTTAAATCCACTAGCACAACCCAGGGAGAAAATTTTGCTGCATGGTTATAACCGTTAATTTTGGACCGTAACGCGTTCTTTCCTTCCTTGCCGTATACAGTTCCGATTTCTATTTCGGTAAGTTGGGCCAACCGGTTGATAACCGCCTCGTCGAGCGGTCCTTCCACGGCGACGGAAACACGTACCATTATGCTTGGTCCCCAAACAACGGTAGTTGTTGCGCCATCTGTGGACGTGTTTTGGGGAAGACCGCATCTGCCATTGTCAATCCTCCTTCAAGCAAATGCACAATTTCGTTATCATCACGGGCGATATTTATGGTAGTTCCCTCATCAGTTGGTTTTAGCAAGAGCACTTCATCCAATCCAATACCTTGATCTCGCAGAAGGTCGGTGGAGTGAGTGCTGACAAAAATCTGACGCGGAGTTTTGCGTTGTATGCGGACCATCATCTGCGGGATATACTGAATGATTTCTGGATGCAAAGAAAGTTCAGGTTCTTCAAGTAATAGAGGTCCTTTGCCATCTAGCAATGACCATAAGAGCCCAATCAAACGTAACGTACCGTCGGAGAATTGATCTTCATTCTGCCATGCTCCTTTTGGTCGCCAATGGGTATATAAGCCACGCAAGTGAGGGGTGCCGCGTTCATCGCGCGCTAGCCCAAGTTCTTCCAGTTGAGGAACAGCGATTTTAAGCGCCTCTCGTATTTTCCTTAAACGAGACTCTTGAATCCTTTTATCTTGGCGAGCAATTTGCTCCAAGAAATCACCACCAAATGGATCTTGTTGGCGGCCAACTGAACGATCGGGTTCGCGAACCAATTGAGGAACAAGGTGCATATAACGCACAGAAGCAAAAAAATCTGCCAAGTCTCGAAAATCTTTGTTTGCTGTTACTTGCTCCAAGTAAGTCTGTGTTTGCCGCTCTGGGTCGCTTAAATCCTTCTCATCAGGGCGGTGGAAAAGTGACATGTCGTTTTTCCACACCTCTTCACTTTTTACCAAAGGTCTGCTTTGGTTATCTTGACTAAATTGCAGATTATAGCGCCAAGAAATATGTTCGTTTTTCAATTCAACATCTATTACCAAATCCGGATAACGACGCGCAGCCAAACAACGTAAGCGAGATACTCCACCGCGGCGTCGGACTGCCTCCTGCAAGCCGCCCCCTACAGAAGCAATATCGCGCAAGAAACGAAATGCATCCAGAAAATTGGATTTTCCTGATGCATTTGGCCCAACAACAAAGACGCGCTCGCTGAGAGGAGCATCAACTCTAATAAAATTACGCCAGTTTTCAATCCTGAGATGGGAGAATTGCATGGGAACCTCCGTTTATTCAACAGCAATCATATCACTAATTTACGCCAAGTTTTTTTAGCTTTCTTCGCTTGTCCTTTATTTTTACACGAAACTAGGTATAATCTAAGTTGTCAGACAACCTTCCCCTTTTCCTCTCAGGAGTTTCCCCAAATGACCACAATCGACCTCACCCTCCACAAAGACCGCCGCGCCCGCGCCGTCCAGCGCGCCCGCGAGCGCAAGATCATCATCCCGACCTTCGCGCAGATGAAGGATCCGTCCAGGAACCCTGCCAAAGTTAAAGAGTCTCTCAAGGATGTTGGTCTATGGGATGTGGACCCGCGCAACCTGTTCCGCATCACCTGGCACAATGAACCGAAGGCCAAAGGCGGCGGCTTCGGCGGCGTCAACTTCCTCGAATTGCCCTCCAGTCTCACAGGAGTCAAAGCCCGCATCATCGTCCTGGTGGGCAAGTGGTTCCCGACCGGCGCGCACAAGGTCGGGGCGGCGTTCGGCTGCCTTGTGCCGCGGCTGGTCACCGGTCAGTTCGACCCGACGGCGCAGAAAGCGGTCTGGCCGTCCACAGGTAATTTCTGCCGCGGCGGCGCGTACGACTCGGCCCTGCTGGGCTGCCAGTCCATCGCCATCCTGCCGGAAGGCATGAGCAAGGAGCGCTTCGACTGGCTGGAAAAGATCGCCGGGGAGACCATCAAGACGCCCGGCTCCGAATCCAACGTGAAGGAAATTTTCGACAAGTGCTGGGAACTGCGCAAGTCCGGGCAGGACCTGATGATCTTCAACCAGTTCGAGGAGTTCGGCAACTACCTGTGGCACTACGAGGTCACCGGCCACGCGATGGAAGAAGCCGTGAAGCAGGTCGCCGGTCCAAAGGGCGTCTACCGCGGCATGGCGTCCGCCACCGGCTCGGCCGGGACCATCGCCAGCGGCGACTACATGAAGCGGGTCTTTCCCGGCAGCGTCATCGTCGCCAGTGAAGCGCTGCAATGCCCGACCCTGCTCGAAAACGGGTTCGGCGCGCATCGCATCGAAGGCATCGGCGACAAGCACGTGCCATGGATCCACAACACGAAGAATACGGACATGGTCGTTGCGATTGACGATAACGCGGTGGTGAACATTTCGCGGCTGTTCAATGAACCTGCCGGGCGGAAGTATCTCGCCTCGAAGGGCGTGCCCGAAGCAATCATCTCGAACCTGGACCTGCTCGGTTTCTCCGGCATCTCGAATGTCCTGTCGGCGGTCAAAACCGCCAAATACTACGAGATGGACGAGGACGACATCATGGTCACGGCGCTGACCGATTCGATGGAACTCTACCAGAGCCGCCTGAAGGAGATGCACGAAGAGTTCGGCAAGTACACCGAGAAGGACGCCGCCGCCGACTTCGCCCGTTACCTGCACGGACAGTCCACCGACAACCTGCTCGAACTGCGTTACGAAGACCGTCGCCGTATCCACAACTTGAAGTACTTCACCTGGGT
>VGNO01000189.1 GCA_016865985.1 Chloroflexota bacterium
GCCAGCCGCGTCCGCTCGATGGAGACGCGGCTCGAGAAAGTGGACCGGCTCGACCGTCCCGCCGGGGAACGGCGCCGGATGGGACTGGAACTCAACGGCTGGCGCGGCTCGAACCAGGTCCTGGAACTGGTCGGCGTGCGCAAGTCCTACGCCCGCCCGGTGCTGACCGGCGTCAGTTTTCTCCTGCGCCACGGCGAGCGCGCCGGGCTGGTCGGTCCGAACGGGACCGGCAAGTCGGTCCTCCTGCGGCTCATCCTCGGCAGTGAAGTCCCGGAGATGGGTGAGATTAAGATCGGCCCCAGTGTCAAGGTCGGGTACTACGCCCAGGAGCACGAAACGCTCGACCTGGAGATGACCCTGATCGACACGGTGCGGCGGGCCGCCAACATGAGCGAGTCGAACGCGGTGGCGTTCCTGCTGCGTTACCTGTTCCCATACAAACAGGCCAGCGAGAAGGTGCGAACGCTTTCCGGCGGCGAACGCTCGCGCCTGCAACTGGCGCTGCTCGTCCTTTCGGGAGCGAACTTCCTGCTGCTCGACGAACCGACCAACAACCTCGACATCGCATCCGCCGAAGCGCTGGAGAACGCCCTGGACGATTTCGTTGGTACAGTACTGGTCATCTCGCATGACCGCTACTTCCTCGACCGGACCGTCAACCGAATCCTTTCCCTGGAGGACGGACGGGTGAAGGAGTATGGCGGGGGATATAGTGATTATGCGGAGAAAGTGGGGAGAAGTAAGTAGTGAATAGTGATTTGTGAATAGGGGCGGGGCTTCCCGCCCTTTTGTTCCAGTCCCCATTGTCAACCGTAGAGGACAGGGTTCCCCCGTCCCTTTGTTTGCAAAGCAATCTCACGCCACAGCGGGCGTAGTGAGCAACAACGTGACCGAGACGAAGTGCGCCAGCGCGCCGAGCAGGACGAATATGTGCCAGACTTCGTGGAAGCCGAATTTCCCCGGCACGAAGTTGAACAGTTTGGTGGCATAGACCACCGCCCCGAGGGTGTACGTCACGCCGCCAATGATGAGCCAGAGCATGGCCCCGGCCGGCAGCACGGACGGCATTTGCGGGGCGGCCAGCACGCACAGCCAGCCCATGATCACGTACATCAGCGCGTTCAGCCAGCGCGGCGCATTCACCCAGAATACCTTGACCAGGATGCCGGTCAGGGCGATAACCCAGATCAGGGTCAACAAGCCCCAGCGGAAGAAGCCGGTAAAGGCGATCAGGCAGAACGGGGTATAGGTCCCGGCAATGAGCAGGAATATTGCAGAATGGTCGAGTTTGCGCAGCGCCTGCAGCGTGGCTGGTTTGACCTGCGCCAGGTGGTAGGAGGCGCTGGCCGAAAACAGGGAAATCAAGCCGATACCATAAATGACCACCGAAATAACATTTTCCGTCCCGCCCCAGGCGAGGAGCAGCAGGGCGATCTGGCCGACCAAGGCGGCAATCGCGCCGCCGAGGTGGGAGAGGCCGTTGAAGGGTTCGCGGAGTTGGGAAAGCATGGGGGATCCTTTTGTTGATGTGACAGTGACCCTGAAGGGGTTGGTCACATCATATCCTGCCCGCCCAGATCCTGCCTGTCCGATGGCTAATAGGTGGCTATCAAAAAAACCTCGCAGGTTTTCACCTGCAAGATTTCTGATACAACAGAAAAAGCCTCTCGTAAATGCGCTGCTTTCCCCTATCCAAATAGGGGAGAACGCCTCTAACTGCTTTCCAGCAGACTGTCTAGAATAGCCATATGCCCTTCATTGGGTTGTCCGTCCTGCATTGGACGAAAACATCATCTTAAGGAGAATCCAATCTATGAAGAAACTGATGTACATTGTATCCCTGTTTGTACTGGTATCGATGTTGCTTTCGGCCTGCGCGCCGAAGGCGACCCCGACAGCGGTTGCAACCGAACCGCCTGCCCCCACCGAACCGCCCGTCCCGGCCTGGACCGCGCCCGAAGGCGCGCTGGTGTCCTTCCCATCCGCTACCGCCCCAACCCTGGACGGCGTTGGCGATGAAGCCGCTTGGGCTGACGCTGACGAGGTCGTCATCACCGTCGCTGGCGGCGCCAATGGCTTCACCACCGATGTCCATATCAAAACCATCTACACCGCTGACAGCATTTACTTCCTGGTATCCTATGCCGACAGCACCGAATCCTGGTTCCGCTCGCCCTGGCAAATGCAGGCAGACGGCACCTGGATGAAAATCAATGACCCCAACGACCTGGGCGGCGACAACAACCTGGTCTACGAAGACAAAATGGCCTTCATCTGGCCTATCAACAACAGCATCGCCAACTTCGAAAGCGTGGGCTGCTTCATTGCCTGCCATGCCGGTGAAGAAGGTAAGCCTTATGGCAACAAGTACACCGCATCCGAAGGCGAACTGGGCGACATCTGGCATTGGAAATCCATTCGCAACCTGAACCAGATCGACGATCAGTACCTGGATTGGACCCGTTACAATGCTGAGACCGCCAAGGAAGCCGGCCGTAAGAGTGACCCGAAGGAATCCGGCGGTTACTCAGACAACTACGGGACCAAGCCTGATCCCGCCGATGCGACCAAGACCGTCGCAGACAAAACCATCCCTGGTTTCTCCTCCCCGTCCACCGATCTGGCAACCGGGGCTCCCGGCTACATCCTCGCCAGCGAGAAAGTTCCGTTCGATGCCGCCGCCTTCAATCCCGGCGACTATATCCCCGGTATTGTGAAAAGCGAAATGGTGGGCGACCGTGGCAATATCTCGGCTGGCTGGAAATACGCGGACGGCACGTGGACGCTCGAGTTTGGCCGCCTGCTGGACACCGGATCCGAATTCGATGTCCAATTTACCGACCTGAGCGCCATGTATTACTTTAGCGTCGCAGTCTTCGACAACGCCCAGGTTCGCCACGCCTTCGAGACCGGCGTGTCCTTCCTGGTCTTCAAGCCGTAATTGCAGTGTAGTAGTGTTGCTGAAAGTGACCGTCGTCTTTTTTTGTGACGGTCACTTTTTTTTATTCGTTCCCCATTCGCTCGAACAGGTGATGTTCATAGGCATACGCCGCTAACTCAATCCTGTTGTTCAACCCCAGTTTTTCGAACATGGTGCCGATGTAATTTCCCACCGTTTTTTCGCTCAGGTTCAACGCCGCGGCGATCTCGGCATTGGTTCGGCCGCGCGCCAGGTTCGTCAATACATCCATCTCCCGGTCCGACAGGATACGGAATGCATCTTCCTCAGCCTTGCGCTCGGTCTCGCGCACGCGCGCGATTAACCGCGCCGTCGCGGATGGATCCAACAATGCTTCGCCGCGCGCCGCGGCGCGGATCGCCCGCAAGAGTTCCTCATTGCCGACCTGTTTCAATACGTAGCCCACCGCCCCAGCGGTAATCGCCCGGACAATCAATTCATCGTCCGCAAAGGAAGTCAGCATCACAACCTTACTCGCCGGGAAGCGCGCTGACACTTGCCGCGCGGCTTCGATGCCTCCTTCACCGGGCAGGCGGATATCCATCAGCACCACATCCGGGTGAAGCCTTTCCACGGCGAAGATCGCCTCGGCGGTGGTGCCGGCTTCGCCCGCTACTTCCATATCGGATTGGTCGTTCAGTAGAGTCATCAGGCCCAACCGGACGAGGGCATGATCATCCACCAATAAGATCTTCGTTTTGTTCATAGCCTATTCGTTCCAGGGGATTTCAAGGGATACTGTTGTGCCCTTGTTATTGACGAACTCGACCGTTCCACCCAGGAGGCGGGCGCGGTCGCGCATGTTCCGCAAGCCATATCCATCCCGAATATTGGCGGGGATGCCGATGCCATCGTCTTTGATAGTGACATTCAATCGTTCGCCCAGATCGTTAGCGCTGATCCTCACATTCTGAGCGCGGGCGTGGCGGATCACATTGGCGAGCGCCTCGTTGACAATTGCCAGTACATGCCGGGAACGCATGGGGGAAATGTTTTTCGCTTCTTTCAATTCCAGGGCCAACACAAGGTTGACAAGAGAATGGTACTGGGGATCTTGCGCCAATTGCTCGAGCATTTTCGCGAGCGGATCCGCTTTCGCCTGAGACTGTTCATGCAATTCCGCCAGGTTGCGGCGCAGATCCATAATGCTGTCGTTCAACACCACAACCGCTTTTTGTAGCCTGCCGCTGATTTCCGTCTCCGGCCTAGCCAGCCGCGCCGCCGATTCCACCAGCAGCCCGACTGTGTACACCTTCTGGATAGCGCCGTCGTGCAGTTCACGCGACAGTTTTTCGCGCTCGGCGGCGATGATCTGCTTTTGCTCCAGCGCCGCAATCCGACGCCCAGTCTCTACTTCGAAGATCTCCAGCGCCCGGATGATGGCCACCGCGATCACCAAGCCGATGATGGAGCGAAAGACCCACGGCGGCGCGCCAATCGCCTGCGTGAATGTGCGCGTGTTCACCAAGTTTCCCGGAAAGAAACTCACCGACGGTGGTATCAGCCCGCCAAGCAGTGCATAGATGCCGAGCGAAAATCCCACCACCCGCAGGTTGCGCACGATATTCGGGACATCAAGTGGCTTGATGCGCTGTATGGTGTGCATCCGCAAGCCGTAGCCGGCCAGCAGACCCCCTGGAAATCCGATGAAATACCGCGCGAGGGCAATCGCCGTATGACGCCACAGGTGTTCATCAACCATTGCCGGGAGCAGCACAATAAAAGAAACGACCATCCAACCAACGAACAGACTACCGGCCAGCGCATGAAGCCAGCGGCCGTGTCCTTGAGGGCGCAGAACCGCAACGCCGAATTCGAACAGGCAGGCAAATGAAACCGCCAGTAGTGTGAGTTGTAAATAGTACAACACATTGACGATGCCATCGCTGAGATATTCTGCTTGGATCGGGATAAAGAGATCGCCCCACTCGTTGAATGCGTGGGTGATGCCGAATGCCGCCAGCCAGCGCAGGCTTCGCGCCAGGTCAAGCCTCGATGAGCGGCGCACCTGGATGATGACGGCAAATCCCAATATAAAAAACACCAACCCATAAACAAACAGGATGATCTGGTGGTTGATCTCGAAGAATTCGGCTAGGGTTATCATACAAAATGGATTCTAACACGTAACCAGCATTGACCTGTAGCACAGACAATAAAGCCCCGCGGACTTTTCTCCGAGAGGCCAATCACAAATCTCCTGTCCCTTTCCTGCGAACGGAATTTTTATTCTGTCGATCCTCGAAGATTGAAATCAACAAGGATGGCATCCAACATATCCGCCGCCTGGCAGACAGCGAAACGGGCGTCGGTTTCGCT
>VGNO01000190.1 GCA_016865985.1 Chloroflexota bacterium
TCCTGTTCTCCGGGACGGTCGCCGAAAATATCCGTTACGCCCAACCGGAAGCCACTGATACGGAAATGACCCGCATGGCGCGTCGCATAGGAGATGGGGAGTGGCTGGAGACCCTGCCGGACGGACTGGCGACCCAGGTCGGCGAACGCGGCGGCCGGTTGTCGATGGGACAACGCCAACTGGTGGCCCTGATGCGGGTGCTGATGCAAAGACCCGCCATCTTCATCCTGGACGAAGCCACCGCCAGCATCGACCCATTCACCGAGTGGCAGATCCAGCAGGCGCTCAACCTGATCCTGGCCGAATCGACCAGCCTCCTGATCGCGCACCGCCTGTCAACGGTCAAGGCCGCCGACCGCATCATCGTATTGGAAAAAGGCTGCATCATCGAAGAGGGTGACCATGGCGGCCTGCTCGGGCAGGGCGGGCGCTACGCCACCCTCTACAACACCTACTTCCGCCACCAGAGCCTGGCGTATGTCGAGCAGGCGAGGGAGTTTGCTAAATAATAAGTGTCGGGAAAGACCGGGAAGTCTGCGCGTTCCCAAAGGATGTATAATCGAAATCGACAAAACCACCCCGGAGGCAAGCATGAGCAATGTCCTGTTCCCGTTCAGCGACGAACACAAGATGATCCGCGATACCGCCCGCGACTTCGCTCGCGAGCAGATCGCCCCGGTCGCCGCTGAATTCGATGAGAGCGGCGAATTCCCGCACCAGACGATCAAAAAAATGGGTGAAATGGGTTTCATGGGCATAGAAGTTCCCGAAGCCTACGGCGGCGCCGGGATGGATACCCTGGCCTATGTCCTGGCGCTGGAGGAAGTCTCCAAAGTGGACGCTTCGCACGGTGTGGTCATGTCGGTTAACAATTCGCTTTATTGCTCCGGGATCCTCAAATTTGGCAGTGAAGACCAGAAAATGAAATTCCTCCCCCCGGTTGCCTCGGGTAAATCCATCGGCGCCTACTCGCTGACGGAACCGATGTCCGGCTCGGATGCCGGGACGATGAAGAGCCGCGCCGTGCTGGACGGCGATGGCTACATCCTGAACGGGCGCAAGTCCTGGGTCACGAGCGGCCCGGTGGCGGATTACGTGGTGGTTTTCATGATGACCCAGCCCGGGCAGAAACAGAAAGGCATCACCGCCTTCCTGGTGGAAAAGGACACCCCCGGTTTCTCGAGCGGTAAGAAGGAACACAAACTAGGCATCCGCGCCTCGGCCACCAGCGAACTCCTGTTCGAGGATTGCCGCATCCCGGCCGCCAACCGCCTGGGCGCCGAAGGCGACGGCTTCAAGATCGCCATGACCGTCCTCGACAACGGGCGGATCGGGATCGCCGCCCAGGCGCTGGGCATTGCCGGCGCCGCCTATGAAGCCGCCCTCGCCTACGCCCGCGAACGGGAGGCTTTCGGCCAGAAGATCGGCCAGTTCCAGGGCATCGGGTTCAAACTGGCCGACATGAAGACCCGCATCGAGGCCTCCCGCCTATTGACCTACAACGCCGCCCTGGCCAAGGAACGCGCCAAGACCGGCAACGAGCGCTTCACCACCGAAGCCGCCATGGCGAAACTTTTCGCCTCCGAGACCGCCATGTTCGTCGCCCATGCCGCGGTCCAGGTGCACGGCGGGATGGGTTACAGCAAGGAACTGCCAGTCGAGCGCTACTTCCGCGACGCCAAGATCACCGAGATATATGAAGGGACGAGCGAGATCCAGCGGCTCGTCATCTCCCGCAACGAACTGGGTTTGAAATAACCCCTACCGGGCTGACATGCCGAGCCATTCCACCATCCTGCGCCTTGCCTGCATCTGCTTTTCCCTGCTCCTGCTCTTCTTCGGGGCGCTCGTCATGCGCCGCCAGGCGCTCGCAGCCGGGGGCGGGATGGCGCTGGCGGCAGTCGTGCTTTTCATCATCTCCAGCCGATCCATCGAAAAGAAACCCCTGAGCGACGAAGAGGCCGGTTCTTTGAAACGCCATGTCCTCCCCTTCCTGTTCTGGCTGGCAAGCGTCATCACCGCCAGCCTGACGACCTTCCATCTCAGCCAGTCCTTCCGCAGCGACACCCAGAACCGCTGGATAAGCGCCGGGTGGATCGCCAGCATCCTGCTCCTGCTGGTGGGGATGTTTTGGGCTGCACGCTGGCGGCCGCCCCACCCGCGCCTGGCGCTGGCCTGGATCCGCTCCAACCGGTGGGAGTTTGCCCTGGTGGTCATCCTGGCTGCGGCCAGCCTGTTCGTGCGCATCTACGGCATCGAATCGCACCCCTATCCCTGGTCAGGCGACGAAGCCTCGATCGGCACGGTGGCGCGCCAGATCCTCGACGGCGACCTGACCAACCTGTTCTCGACCGGCTGGTCGGGCCAGCCCAACTGGTCGTTCGTGCCCACCAGTGTCACCCTGGCGGTCTTCGGCCAGGGACTGGCCGGCATCCGCATGATGAGCGTCCTGGCCGGGACCTTCGCCGTGTTGGCCCTCTACCTGTTCGCCCGCGAAGCCTTCGGGCGGGAGGCGGCGCTGCTGGCAGCCGGGTTCCTGGCGGCTTTCCCATACCACCTGCAATTCAGCCGGATCGGGGTCGACAACATCATGGACAGCCTGATGGTGACCCTCGTCCTGTGGCTCATCTTCCGCGCCGCGCGCACCGGCAGCGTCCCGACCTTCGCCCTGGCCGGGGTCGCCTCCGGCCTGACGATCTATACCTACGTCGGGACGCGCCTGGCGCTGGCGATCGCTTTCGCCGGGCTGGTCTATTTCGTCATCCGCCAGAAGGGCTTCTTCAAGGCCAACTGGCGCGGCCTGCTGGCCTGGCTGGCCGCCCTGGTCGTCACCGTCAACCCGATGGCCTGGTTCTTCATCAAAAACCCGGACATTTTCATGACCCGCATCGGGCAGGAAGGCATATTCCTGAACGGCTGGCTGCCGATGCAGGTGGAGTTAACCGGCATGACGGTCGGGCAGATCCTGCTCAACCAGGTCACGCGCACCCTGCTGGTCTTCATTGCCCAGAATGCCGGGAGCAACTTCTTCAACTCACCGGAACCCTACCTGACCATCCTCGGTTCGATGCTGTTCCTGGTCGGGATGGGGACCGCCTTCCGCCGCCTGTTCGAACCCCGTTACTTCATCCTGCAAGGCTGGTTCTGGTCGGTGCTGGTCTTCGGCGGTTTCCTGACCCTCAACCCGCCGGCCCACACCCGGCTGGTGATGACCACCCCGGCTGTCGCCCTCTACCTCGGCATCGGCCTGTGGCAGGTCGCAACGGTCCTGCTAAACCTGCGCTTCGACCGCAAGTGGATCCTGGGCCTGGTTGCGGCGGTGGTCGTCAGCCTGACGATGCGCAACGCCGTTTTCTACCTGGGAAAATACTGGACCGGCTATTATTTCCGTGACGCCAATGGCGAAGTGGCGACCGAGATCGGCTTCCAACTCCAGGAACTGGACCCACAGTATTCATTCTATTTCTTCGGCGCGCCGCGCATGTTCGCCGGGTTCCCGACCATCGTCTACCTCGCCCCAGACATCCCGCGCTACGACCTGAACGCCGGATCGATCCCCTCGCTGACGCTCGAAGCCAGGCGGGGCGCGTTCTTCGCCGCCACCCCCGACAACCTGGAGCTCCTGCTGGAAGTGACGGAACTCTTCCCGGGCGGGACGTGGGAGGAAGCGCCGCGCCTGACCCAGCAGGAAGTCCTGTATTACGCCTACCTCGTCGCGCCGGCCAACGACCCCCGGCCATAAGGATCCCCCGAACATGAAAGCCGTCTTCTTCAACCAGCACGGCGGGCCCGAAGTCCTGCAATACGGGGACTTCCCCGATCCCACCCCGGACCCCGGCAGCGTCACTGTACGCCTGCAGGCTGCCGCCCTCAACCGCATGGATATCTGGGTGCGCAACGGCTGGCCCGGCCAGAAACTGGACCTGCCCCACATCCCGGGCGCGGACGGGGCCGGGGTGGTGACAGCCGTCACGCCTCCCATACCGCCGGGTTTCCAGATCGCCCCCGGCGACCGGGTGGTGATCAATTCCAACCTGGGGTGCGGGACCTGCGATGCCTGCCAGGCCGGCCGCGACAACCTGTGCCGCGACTGGCGCTTGCTGGGCGAGAGCCTGCGCGGGACCTATGCGGAATATGCCTGCGTCCCGGCGCGGCAGGTATACAGGTTACCGGACGGTCTCGATTTCCAAGCCGCAGCCGCGGCGGCGCTGGTCTTCCATACCGCCTGGCATTCCCTCGTCCGGCGCGGGCAGGTGCAGGCCGGGGAATGGGTCCTGGTCGTAGGCGCATCCGGGGGCGTCAACACCGCCAGCATCCAGGTGGCCAGGTCGCTGGGCGCAACCGTGGTGGCGGTCGGCTCCGGAGCGGAGAAACTGGCGCTGGCGGCCTCGCTCGGGGCGCGCCACCTGGTGGACCGCAGCCGGGAACCGGACTGGCCGAAGGCGGTCTTCAACCTGACCGGCAGGCGCGGGGTGGATGTCGTGGTGGATAACGTCGGGACGACCTTCCCCTCCAGCCTGAGGACATTACGCAAAGGCGGGCGGCTGTTGACGGTCGGCAACACCGGCGGGGCGCAGGTGGCTTTCGACAACCGTTTCGTTTTCGGTAAACACCTCTCCATCCTCGGTTCGAGCATGGGCGCCCTGGCCGATTTCGACGAAGTTCTGACGCGTCTCGGCCGGGGCGAATTCAAAGCCGTGCTCGACCGCGCCTACCCGCTGGCGGAGGCGCGCCAGGCGCAGGGACGGCTGGAGGCGGGGGAGCAACTCGGAAAGGTCACACTCTCCATCCCATGAACACCCGCCCCAGGAAGCCCATCCCCGTAACCCTGCTGGCCTGGCTCGTGTTAATCCTGACAGCATCGAACCTTCTGCGCGCCGCCGGGGCGGTCGCCTTCCAGGAGACGCTGGCCGCCTACAACGCCACGGTCACGCCAGCCTACATCCTCCTGAGCGGTCTCTTCTGGGGCGCCAGCGGAGGACTCCTTTCATGGAGCCTGTGGCTGCGCATGCCCTGGTCTGGGAAAATGCTGGCCGGCTGGGCCGCCGGTTATGGGTGCTGGTACTGGTTCGACCGGCTGGCGCTGCAGGCGCCGCCGCCCAACACAGTCTTCGCCCTTGGCGTGACCGGCTTCCTGGCCCTGCTCCTGCTGTCCGCCTTCCTGCCGGCCAACCGGCGCTGGTTCGAAAAGTGACCACCCTGGAGAATTAATGAGCAACCATCATAAAATCGAACGATTGCGTGAAGTC
>VGNO01000191.1 GCA_016865985.1 Chloroflexota bacterium
GCTGCGAGTTGCCCTGCTGGTGGGGAATTACCCCGGGGGAATCGAGTTGGGGTGAAACGAAACACTTCCTGCAATCCTTCGCGGTGGAGATCACTGAAAACTACCCGAGGTCACATATCCATCTTATGGAATACCCTTCACCAGACGGATCCGGAAATTCATGGCATGCATTCTTCTATGTTGATGAAAAAGGAATTATCGACTGGATCAGCATCCATTCTAAAAAGGTAGGGGGGATATTTGATACACTCCAGATTTTTGGTGCTCCTTCAGAGATTTGGATCAGATCGACCGGCTATTACAGGGGGGTGGAAGCCTATCATCATTTGGAACTTTTATATAACGAGTTTGGGCTTCTTGTCGATTTTTCTGGCAGGGGAAACCTTACTCATCACGATGGATCGGATTACCTCCAGTTTTGTACCCGGGATTTTGGTCAGTACTCACTTCTTTTCCTTTGGTCACCCAATTCGAGAAAAACACTTAACGACTTCCCAGATTTTTTTCCTCCCCCTGACGCTAGGTATGGTCGGATTGGGGAAGTCTCCGATTTGGATGAGCAGACTTTTTATGACCGGTTTTCTACCAACCCGGATGCCTGTTTCGAGACCAGGAACGATATTTGGCCCGTTCTACCGACATATACCCCAACAAGGACCGTCACGGAAACTCCAACTGCTACTCCATGGCCTTAGGGATTCCGATGTTGCGGGTCACAAAACATGATTGCCTTCTGGGGCGCTATCGGTTGGAGGGGAGTCCTGTGATGAACCAGTCAAAAGCGGGCAGCAGCCCCGCCCCCAGCCGCACGCCGGTCATTTCCATCTTCGGCAGCGCCAAGCCGACCCCGCTCCCGGATGCAGGCGGGAGCAACGACCCGAACCTGGCAGGAAACACAGACCAGCCTCCCATTGCCTGGGGCGCGGTGGCGATGGCCGCCATGGGCGGGTTGACGGCCTACGTGCTCGATGAACAGCGCAAGCGCAAGCAGGCCGAGTCCCGGCAGAAGGACTCCAGATTGCAAACTATCTCTCACCAGATAGAGTCTAATACAAAAGATAAGAAGGATGTATTCATTCCAAAGTACTCTTCAGTGGAATCCGCAAAGATAGCTTGGAAGATACTGCGTGATTGGTTCTTCGAGACAGGGTTTGAAGTACAATTCTTTGGCCCAGACAACTCACTCACACAAGATGTCAAACATGATTCAGCCTTGGTAGAATTCTTCCAATTATGGGCAGAAGCAGGATATCCCAACACTTATACTTGGAATCACAGAGTAGATGAAAGGGACAGAGGTAATCTTTTCCAGAGATTATGGATTGGAGGTATTCTATATGCACGAGAAAATATCGAGTTAATTCTCTCCTCAATTGGTTTGGGTTCTAAAGTATCTTCAGGTCGGCTTGATCCAGTTGGAGGTGTATTAGGCTCTTTGGATGCAATCAATCTCTCGAAATTGGATGATGGCAGTATTGGTATAAACGTCATCAACAGAACCGGGTGGAAGTCGGGTTCGAGAATCCCCGGCACAAATTACTCATTATTTCGCGATAGAGCGCGCAGTGAATGGGGACCTGGTGGTACCATAACTCAACATTTCAACTGGACACAACCTGTACCAAAGCTAGGAAAACTAGCTAAGGGTCGGAAATAATAAATGTTCAGCAAATTGAACTGCATCAAGGTAGTTCTTATCTCACTTCTTGTGACAAGTTTATTCTTGCTTATCCTGCTTGGAGGATTACAAATGCGATTATTCAGGCCTGAATCAGCTCACCGTGTTCCTCCATCTTCATTTGATCAGTCATCACTGATAGGTGAATGGATTGCGCACTGCGGAATGGGAAGAGATAGGATCATTATTTCTCAAGATACCTACAGGCAGGTTTTCATTTCTGACAGTAAGTATAACTATCAGTACGAATCCAATGAAAATCCATGGCGTATAGAAAAATATGAGGATGGTCGTATACGATTATTCTTACATGGGGGAGTATATTACTACGATGGGATTCCCTCATTGTTCAGAAAACGAACAGAAGATTGTTTTATTCGATCCGATAGCGTATGAGTTTGTCAATTCAATCCATGATTTGATACTGAATATTCGCCAAGATCGGTATGGGAATATTGTTTTGACCCATCTATGGCCGAATTCTGATGGAGGTTATGCGATTCTTACAACGAGGCCTTGCGAGTTTCGAAAGGGGATAGATTAATTTTTCCTGCTGATCCGACTAACTGGTTTTTGGTGCGAAACGCGGAGGAAAGCACACTTCTCCTCGGGTTGTCATTCGAACCTTTCCAATCGATCAGGCTCTCGCAGCGACCTTGCGGCTGATGGTCATCAAATTGGCGACGATCACGCCCCAACCGATCCATTTCTCAAAGCCATCTTCATCATGGTCACAACAGCGGTTCAATTCATAACATCGCTTCAGCACACTGATGCGCCCTTCCACGCCGTTGTGCCACTTGCTGCCACGCTTGAACCAGGCTTGCCTTTCATCCCACATTCCGCACCCTTTTCTCGTGTTTTGAGGTAATTTCCGCGCTGTGGAGCCATTTTCACCTGTTTCGGCTCTGTCGGTGGTCTTTCTGGGCTTCTGGCAAGTCAACAAGTCGAGAATCAGGTCTCCTGACCGATCCGCTTGCTGAAAATCAAGTGGCATGCTGCCGGATGAACCAAAATTTCACACGAAGTTGTACAAAATAATTGCCAAAATCCAACTCCTCTTGGTGCGGAATGTGGGTTGTTGAAATTACAGAAAATAGTTTACACTACTCCAGGGTCTGGCTCAGGCGCCAGCTGACGATGAACCTTGAAAACCAATCCAGGACAGCCACCAGGTACAGCCAGCCCGTCAGTAGTGGGATGTAGGTAATGTCAATACCCCAGACGTGGCTGGGATGTGCTGCGGTGACATTCTTGAGCAGATACGGGTAAATTGGATGTTGGGGAGCCGGTTTGCTCGTATTTGGGTCGGGCGCAAGGCCAAAAATAGCCATTTCGCGCATGTAATGCTGTACAGTGGGCCGCGAAACGGCTATCTCTTCCCGGTTTAGGGTCACCGTCATCCGCCTCGAGCCGTAGTAGAGATGCTCGGTGTAGATCCGATCAATGCGGCGCTTGATGGCAATCTTGCGCGGTGAAGGCGGCACGGGCTGGTAGAACAAACTGGAATAACTCACTCCCAGGAGTTCTGCCTGCACCTTGCGGGATAGTTGCGGATGATCCACTTCCAGCATTTCCAGGCGCTCTTTCCTACTCAGGGTTGAGGCCAGATTTTTTTTTCAACCAGGACAACTGGGCGCTCAGACGACCGATCTCGGCGTACAATTGGTTCAGTTGTCTCTCGTGATCAGACTCCCTGGCCTTCTCGCCCTTGCGATCTTCCTCGAACAACTGCGGGAAATTCTCCAAGGCCTGTTTCTTCCAGCGGCGCCGGCTGGATTCCACATTCCTCCCGCAGGTTTGGAATCCGCGGGAAAGTTTCTGCATACCTTGACCGTTTGTGTTTGGGGAAGGCCAGCAGGGGGAATAACTTCCGTCTAAATCGCGAAATCCCCGCCCTCCCAGGTTTCTCCCTGTGGAGCGTGGAGATGGGGGGTTCCATCAATGGCTCCAACGACCCTGCCTTCGAGGGCGTCCACCCGATCCAGCAATTGCCTGAGCGTCACGCCGACAATATCGGGCAGCGCGCTATGGTCCAGGTCGGGGGCGTCGCTCGGTTGGTGCGGGCGCGAGCGACGCACGATCTGTCCCGGCACACCGACCACCACCGAGTTGGGCGGCACGGATTTGACCACGACCGCATTCGCGCCGATGCGGCTGTCCGCGCCGATGGTGATGGCGCCCAGGATCTTGGCGCCCGCCCCGACCACCACCCGGTCGCCGAGGGTTGGGTGGCGCTTGCCCTTCTCCAGGCTGGCCCCGCCCAGGGTCACACTGTGGTAAATGGTCACGTCCGTGCCGACTTCCGCAGTCTCGCCAACCACCACTCCCATGCCGTGGTCGATGAAGAAGCCGGCCCCGATGACCGCCGCCGGGTGGATCTCCACCCCGGTCAGCGCTCGCGCCAGCTGCGATAGTCCGCGCGCCGCCAGGCGCAGCCGGCGCTTCCATAACCAGTGCGAGATGCGGTGGAGCCAGATGGCATGCAACCCGGAATAGAGCAGGAATACCTCCAGGGGCGTACGCGCCGCCGGGTCGCGTTCCATGACCGAGGCGATGTCACGTTTCATCATGGTGAAATAGCGGCGTATGCCGCGCAGCGGCTGTCTGGCAGGAAATTGTCGGATGGCTTCGATTGTCATTCTTGTTACGCTCTCAGGAGTGAAAATCAATCTGCCAGGTCGGCAAAGAGGGCTGTCGATAGATAGCGCTCTCCAAAATCCGGTAGGATGACGACCAGCAGTTTCCCGGCATTCTCCTTCCGCCCGGCCACTTTCAACGCAGCCCAGACCGCCGCTCCGGACGAGATGCCGGCCAGAAGCCCTTCCTCCCGCGCCATCCGGCGCGCCATTTCTAGCGCGTCATCGTCCCGGACGCGCAAGATTTCATCATAAATGGCGACATTCAGGACTTCCGGGACGAAACCGGCCCCGATGCCCTGGATCTTGTGGCTGCCCTTCGCCCCGCCCGATAACACCGGCGAGGCGTCCGGCTCGACCGCTACTGCCTGGAAGGACGGTTTGCGGGATTTGAGCGCTTCGCTGACGCCGGTGATCGTCCCGCCGGTGCCGACTCCCGCCACCAGGATGTCCACTTTCCCGTCGGTATCGCGCCAGATCTCCTCCGCTGTCGTCCGCCGGTGGACTTCCGGGTTGGCCGGGTTCTTGAACTGCTGCGGCATGAAATACTTCCCCGGATCGGAAGCTGCCAGTTCCTCTGCTTTCCGGATGGCGCCGCCCATGCCGTCTGCGCCAGGGGTCAGGATCAGGTCGGCGCCATAGGCGCGCAGCAACATACGCCGTTCCCGGCTCATGGTCTCCGGCATGGTTAGGATGACCTTGTAGCCCCTGGCGGCAGCGGTCATTGCGAGGGCGATGCCGGTGTTGCCGCTGGTTGGTTCGACGATGGTCCGCCCCGGGCCCAGGTCGCCATTCTTTTCGGCGGCCGCGATCATGGCGAAGCCAATGCGGTCCTTGACGCTGTGCGCGGGGTTGAAAAATTCCAGTTTCGCAACCAACTCG
>VGNO01000192.1 GCA_016865985.1 Chloroflexota bacterium
TGACCATCCCATTGCTTACTGTCACATTAATTCGAATTTCTCCAACTTTCGAGAACTCTTCTGGAATTGGAATACGCACATAAGCATATAGCACAGATTGCACATTGCCCGTCGTATGAATATCAGAATCGTATTGTGATAGAAAAGGATAAACATCATCCCATACTGATTGTCCTGGAATAATACCCCACCAACAAGGAAGAGTACAACCCTCTGTATACATCAGGTCTAGAAAACTCGGGGGAGTTCTGTTTTCGGCCGTGAAGGATGGTGTTGGCGGTACGAAAGTCTGTGATGGGCTTGGCATTGTTAGCACATTAGTAAGTGGAATCGGTGTGTGCGTAATATTGGTACCAAGGGGAGGAGAGGAAGCAGGTGATGTCCAATTGCTGCATCTTGTTAGCAAAAGAGCGAGAATCAGATAACCTATTAATTCTTTACCTTTCATAAACCTACTCTCCGGGTCCGTCTGAAGCAATCCAAGAACTCATATTCTCATTCATCCAATCTGCTCGAGCTTCAGCCTCTTCAACAAGGTTACCATTATTCCCTGTTTCCCAGGAGTTAAACACCCAACCCAGGAATAGATCCGCGAATATTTCCCAATATCGATCAATATCGCGCGTGGATTGCTGCCATGGATATCCAGCTGAGGCAAATCCTCTTGGAAGGGTTGTGTCAGGTCTTTGGAGGGCAACGTTGCCCTTTCACGGCAGGAAGGGTCCCACTTCCCAAACCCGCGCCCCGGTGTTATCCCCTCCTGCCAGGGACAGCCCATCCGGCGACCAGGCGACGCCGTGCACGCTGCTGTCGCGGATCTTGAACAGCCAGCGTCCGCTGGCGGCTTCGAGCACGCCGGTATGCGAGAGGGTCGCCCCGGCCAGGAAGCGCCCATCCGGCGACCAGTCCAGCGCCAGCGCCGGCCCTGGGACGAATTCCAGGCTGTGGATGGGCTGCCAGGTCTCCGTGTCCCAAAGCGTGAGCATGTCGTCCAGCGAACGGCTGGCGAGCAGGGAACCGTCCGGCGAGAAGGAGACCCCGTTCACCCGGTCGGCGTGGCCCTGCAGCGCCCGCAGCGTTCCACCATTCGAGGCATCCAGAAGCGACACCGTGCCATCGAGCAGGCCCAGCGCCAGCAGGGAACCATCCGGCGAGAGCGCCATCCCCAGCGGGCGCGCCTCCGGCGTGATGACCAGCAGGCATTCCCCGCTTGCCACATCCCACAGGCGGATGGTGTCGTCGTAGGCCATACTTGCCAGGCGGGCGCTATCCCCGGACCAGGCAAGCTGGGTGGCATAATTGGTGTGCCCTTCGAGGGCGGCCATCTTCGTCCAGGAATATGTGTAGAAGACCGAGATCGGGTTGTCCATCCCGGCGGCGGCCAGCAGTTTACCATCGGGTGAGAAAGCCAGCGCCCAGACATAGCCATCGAAACCCCACAGGTTGCGGATGAACCCGCCCCCTGGCATCTGCCACAGAGCCACCACGGCCTGCGACCCGGCGGCGAGAGTCCTGCCATCCGGCGACCAGTCGACGCTCGAGCCGCCCCATTCGGTCTCGAGGATGACGTTCGGTATGTCCAAGAACGGGGCTTCGGGATAGGGAGTGGCGGTGGGGACTGGTTCAGGGCTGGATGTGGGAGAGGGGAAGACAACTGCCGGGAGGCCATGGCCGGTGCCCTCCGGACCGGGGGCCGGCGCGGGGGAAGTGGGCGTCCCACAGGCTGAGAGGGCGAACGCCATGGATGCAAACCAGGGGATGGATGCTCGAATCTTCATCGGTCACCTCGAAACAGGTCTACAACCTCTTGTAGGTTATCAATTGGATGGATGGCGATGAGCATCCTGCGGGAGGTTCATTTCAGGATCATCCTGGCATCCAGCGCGGCGCAGCCGTCCTTTTCATGGAACAGGCGCAGCGGGTTGAGGTCGAGTTCCTTGATTTCAGGGAAATCCACCATCAATTGCGAGAGACGCAGCAGGGCATCGACCAGGGCGTCGATATCCGCCGGCTTGTGGCCGCGGGCGCCTTTCAGGATCTGCGCCCCGCGCAGGGACTCCACCATTTCGAGCGCCACGCGGCGGGAAATGGGCGCCACCCGCACCACGGCCTCGTCGAATATTTCGACGAAGATGCCGCCCAGCCCGGCCACCACCACCGGGCCGAACTGCGGGTCCTGCCGCCCGCCCAGGATCATTTCGCGCCCGCCGGTGATCATCGGCTGCACCAACACCCCGTCGATGCGCGCCTCCGGGTAGGCCTTGTGGATGCGCGCCAGCATGTCTTCGCAGGCGGCGGCCACCGCCGGGCGGTTGCGCAGGTTCAACTGCACCCCGCCCACATCGGACTTGTGCGAGACCTGCCCGGCGATGATCTTGACCGCCACCGGGTAGCCGATCTCATCCGCCGCCTGGCAGGCCTCCTCCACCGTCCCGGCGGAGACGGAGCGCACGGTGGGGATGCCGTAGCGCTCCAGCGCCTCCAGCGCCTCGGAGAGCAGCAGGTCGCGCCCCTCGCCGCGCGCCGAGTCGATCAAACGGCGGACAGGCTCACGGTCCACCTCGAAGGCGGGGATCTCCTCGTCCAGCCGCGCCAGCGCCGACTGGCGGTCGTAGTAGCGGCTCATTTCCAGCGCCCGCACCGTCTCCACCACCTGGGTGAAGATCGGGAAGGGGTAGGTCTGCTTCAGGTCGGCGATCTCCTGGGCGGCGGCTGAGATGTAGTAGGCGACCGGCTTGCGGTATTTCTCCACCAGCGCCATCAACCGCTCCAGCAACTGGCGGCTCTTCTGGTTCTCGGCGGTCGAAAGCGAGGTGTGCAGGAAGACCACCCCGTCCACGCCATCCAGTTTCAGGGTCTTCTCGACGATCTGGGCGTAGACATCCAGGTCGAAGAGGTCGCCCAGGTCGAGCGGGTTGGTCAGGCGGATGACGGAGGCGCGGAAGTGTTTTTCGATCTCGCGCAGGAAAGTCTCGGGGAAGTGCGCCAGGTTGAAGCCGGAAAGTTCGCAGGCGTCGGCGGCGATGACGGCGTGGCCGCCGGAGCGCGAGATGACTGCCAGGTTCCCGCCCTTCATCGGCGGCATTTCCAGCACTTTCAGGCTGTTGCCGAGGGTGGTGGCGTCGCGCACCCGCAATATCCCGGCCTGGTGGAAGGCGGCGTCCACCACCTTGTCGTCGCTCGTCAGCGAGGCGGTGTGCGACATGGCGATCTTTTGCCCCAGCCGCCCGATGTTGGATTTGAAGGCCAGGATGGGCTTGGGCGAGCGGCGGGCGATCTCCATCAGGCGGCGGCCGTCGCGGATGCTTTCGAGGTACAGGAAGACCATCCCCGTCCCTTCATCCTGGATGAAGTATTCGAGCATGTCCTCGGCGTCCACGTTCTGCATGTTGCCCATCGAGACGAACTTGTCCAGCCCAAGGCCTTCGTTGGCCATCAGGTTGAGCACGCTCATGCCGACCCCGCCGGACTGTGAGATCATCGAGACTTCACCCTGCTTGATGAACCTGTGCAGGCGCGGGAAGGGCAGGCACAGGCCGTTCTCCATGTTGATGGCGCCGATGCAGTTCGGACCGACGAAACGGATGCCGTATTTTTCCGCCACCCGGTCGATCTCTTCTTCGAGTTTGCGCCCGCCATCGTTGTATTCCCGGAAGCCGGCGGTCTCGATGATGACCCAACGGATGCCCTTCCGCCCGCAGTCCTCGAGCACCGCCGGGACGGTGGGAGCCGGGGTCAGCGCCAGCGCCAGATCGACCGGGTCGGGGATATCCAGCACGGACTTGTAGATGCGGCGGGTCTCGATCACGCCTCCGTTGGGACCGACGGCGTAGACGATGCCCTGGTAGCCGTATTCGATCAGGTTGCCGACGATATTGCGGCCCAGGTTGGTTGGTTTTTCCGAGACGCCGACGACGGCGACGCTCTTCGGGTAGAAGAATTCACGCATGGTTTCTCTCTCCTCGTGCGGGTCTGGTCCCGATTATACCCAGCAATGGCAGCCATCCCGGAAAGGGGGAGTGGTTATAAAGATGGGTTTTTTTAAACCGCGGAGAGCGCAGAGTTCGTGGAGAAAAAAACAAGGGTTTCTCTGCGCTCGCCCGCCCCCGAACTGTGGGGGTTGCGTGCTCTGCGGTAAAACCCAGAAGAAGCCCACGAAATGAGCCACTCCCCGGAAAGGTTCATTGACCTGACCATATTAAGCATGTACAATTTCGGGCAGTTGCATCCCATTCCATCCAGAAGGTTTTATATTTCAAGGAGGTTCCCATGATGCGAAGACGACCCGTTGCGAGAAGAGTTGCCAGGCCGGCCGTGAGGGCGGCTGTGAGACCGGTGGTGAGGGCCGCCGGGCCGGTGGTCGGCCCCCGGCGCGTGATCCGCGGCCGCGGCGGCTGGTGCGCAGGCATCTTTGCCGTCCTGTTCATCCTGGCGTTGGTCACCGTGCTGTGCGTTTTTTTTGTCCTGCCGCGCCTGGGCTTGCTGCAGAATTTGCGGTTCTAGGATTTAGTCCCGCTTAACCATGATTACCCGGGTGGATGTTGCCCGGGTAATTGTGGTTAATGGACTAGTACCTCAACTTGCTTATGTTGTAGGGTGACGATAAGATGGACGCATTCAAAGCGAAAAACACCAAGTCCATCTGTCAGAAGCGGAACGAAAGAAACTGTTGGCGATCATCTCGAAGGGTCGCAACAAAGCGGTAGTGATCCAGCGAGCCCATATCCTGCTAAAAGTGGATGAGGGCAAAACGGATGGCGAGATCGGCGAAATGCTGTATGTCAGTGAGCAAACCATACGGCGTACCCGTTTGCGATTTACAGCCGAAGGTGTGCAGGCGGCGCTGGAAGACAAACCGCATCCGCCGAAAGAGGCGAAACTGGCCGAAAAGGAAGAAGCATATCTGATTGCACTGGCTTGTAGCGAACCGCCTGCTGGACATGCGCGCTGGACATTGGAATTACTCGCCAAGCAGTTGCAGGAGGATGAGATCGTTGCCCGGATTTCTCCGGAAACGGTGCGTCTCCTGCAAAAAAAACAGCCTGAAACCGTGGCAGGTACGCAGTTGGTGTATTCCACAAGTCACACCTGCCTTTCTCCAGCAGATGGAAGCGATCTTGGAATTGTATCAGCGCCCTTACAATCCCAAGCGCCCGCTGGTCTGTTTTGATGAAAAA
>VGNO01000193.1 GCA_016865985.1 Chloroflexota bacterium
TCTCAACACCCTGCGCAAGGAACACGTGCATTGTTCGGTGTTCCTGGTGAACGGCATCAAGCTGGTGGGACGCATCGAGTCGTTCGATCAGTACATGGTGCTGTTGCGCGGCAACGACCAGGCCGTACAGGCGATTTTCAAGCACGCCATTTCCACCGTGTCGCCGACCAAGCAGGTGAGCATCGGTCCGCGCGCGCCGGCGGAAAGCGAGTAAGCGCCAGCGCGCGGACAACGCCACCCTGCAAACAAAAACGACCGGCTTGCCGGTCGTTTTTGTTTGGGCCTCGGCGGACGGATGCGCCGAGCGCATCCGCGACGCGCCGGCGCCAGAGGCGCGCGGCGCCCGCCACCCGACTAGCGGGCTTTCCTGAAGGTGTTGTTGACCAGGGTTTTCACGTCGGCCTGCGGTGCGTGGCATTGCGTGCAATTCCAGCGAGCCATGTGCATTTCGCCCTTCTTCACGTTCGCATAGTGGCTGACCGGGGCCGGCACGGGCATGCCCTGGGTGATCTTTTCCTTCAGCAAGTCGGGTTGCACGTGACAGTCCTTGCACAGGTTGAAGTCCTGGCGGATGGGCACCATGTCGACGATGCTGTGGGTGATCATCGGCGGGGCGGTGTGGTAGGAACGCTGCGCGCGCTTGTTGGTACCGACGTCGCCGCCGCGATAGTTGACGACGATGGGATCCGGATCCTCGTACACGCTGCTCTTGGACAAGCCGATGGCGTCATCGGGAATCGCCGCGCCCTGGGTCGCGTAAGCGGACAGGGCGCAGGCCATCAGGGCGCTCAGCAGAAAGGTCTTCCTCATGGTAATGCTCATTTCGTCCTCCTTTGAACGGCAATGGCGTCCGCCTGCACGTTGTGGCCGCGGATCAGGGGTTTGAAATCGAACTTCAGGCTACCTTCGGGACAGATGGGCGTGCAGCGACCACAGTTGCTGCACTCGCCGGAAAACACATACCCGCGTTCTTCCAGTTTCTTCAGATTGAGGACCTGCGGTTCCGGGCAAATCTTGGCGCACTCGCCGCAGTGGGTGCAGGTGTTCTTGTCGAAACGCACCCGGATCAGCGCGGTCTTGCCGACCAGGCCATAGAACGCGCCCAGGGGGCAGAGATGGCCGCACCAGCCATGCTTGAGAATGAGCAGGTCGAACAGGAAGATGGCGAGCAGGGCAGTGAAGCCCATGCCCAGGCCGAAGACGATCTCGCGATGCATCATGCCGATCGGGCTGACCCATTCGAACGCGGCCAGGCCGCTGATCACGGTAATGACCAGGGTGGCGGCCAGAATGAAATAACGCAGGGCGCGCGGCAGATGAAAAATGGCCAGGATGCCGAGTTTGTTGCGCAGCCAGCCGGCGGCGTCGGTGACCATGTTGACCGGACAGACCCAGGAGCAGAACACCCGGCCGCCGACCAGCAGATAGAAGCCCAGGACCACGGCGACGCCGATCAGGCTCTCCTGCGCCAGCACGTGGCCGGTGAGGAAGATCTGCAGGGCGGCGAAGGGGTCGGTCAGCGGGATCAGACCGATGAAGGTGGAGGCGGACAGGTTGCCGGACAGCAGCCCCACATCCTTGGAGAACTCCCAGCCCCAGTGCAGGGTGCCGAAGAACAGCAGCAGAATGCCGACCTGGCTGATGCGCCGCAGGATGATGTAGCGCCAGACCCAGAGTCCGGTCGGCACGGGATGCTCCGCAGCGGCGGACGGAGCGCGCACGGTCGTGTCGCTCATAGTCCACCCTCATTGAGGTAATCGACGCCGGGCGCGGTCTTCGGCACGGCGGCTTCGGACCCGTCCGCTGGCGCCACCTCGGGCGACTTGAAGTCCTGCGTGACTTCGGTGTCGAAAGTCCAGCCCAGGCGGTAGTGCTCGCCGATTTTGCCCTGCACCAGCTTGTGCGGCAGGACGCGGATCGCGGCGATGGTGGTGGGGCAGGCCTTCTCGCAGATGCCGCAGCCGGTGCAGGAGTCCGAATGCACCAGCGGCACGAACATGGCGTGCTTGGAAATCTGCCGGGGGTGGGTTTCCAGAGTGATGGCCTTGCCTTTGACGGGACATTCCCGATGGCAGATCTCGCAGCGCAGGCCCTTCCAGGACAGGCAGTTCTCGATGTCGATGACCGCCAGGCCCATGCGCGCGTCCTCGATCTTCTTGAGGCTGGGGGAGAGCGCGCCGGTGGGGCAGGCCTTCATGCAGGGGATGTCCGGGCACATGATGCAGGGACCCGTGCGCGGCTCGAAGTAGGGCATGCCGATGGGCAGATTGCCGCCGGCCGGCTGCAGCTTGAGGATGAGCGGCGGGCAATCGACCACGCACTGACCGCACTTGATGCAGGCGGCGTTGAAATCGTCCTCGTCGAGGGCGCCGGGCGGACGCAGCGCATACGGAGCGGCGCGCGCCTCGTTGCGCAAGATGTAATCCCAGAGCAGGCCGCCGGTGCCCGCGAGAGCGGCACCCTGCGCCAGCTTCACCAGGAAGTCGCGGCGTCTGGAGTCAAGACCGGGTTGGCTGGAATCGGACATGTTTAACCTGTGTATTCAGGGCCCTCGGGGCCGGGGTGAGGAAGCAGCAGGCGTTCCCTCACCCCGACCCTCTCCCGGAGGAGAGGGAGGAAGGATCTACGTCAGGCCTTGTAGATCTTCACCGAGCACTTCTTGTAGTCGGTTTCCTTCGACTGCGGGCAGGTGGTGTCGAGGGTCACCCGGTTGATCAGCACGCCCTCGTCGAACCAGGGCACGTAGATCATGCCGCGCGGCATGCGGTTGCGGCCGCCGGTCTCCAGGCGCACCTTGACCTTGCCGCGACGCGACTCCACCCAGACCAGGTCGTTGCGCTTGAGGCCCTTGGCTTCCGCGTCCTTGGGATGGATCCAGCACACGGCGTTGGGCACAGCGCGGTGCAGTTCGGGCACGCGCCGGGTCATGGTGCCGGAGTGCCAGTGTTCCAGCACGCGACCGGTGCACAACCAGAGGTCGTAGTTGGCGTCGGGCTTTTCCACCGGCGAGGCATAGGGACGGAAATAAATCTTGGCCTTGCCGGAGATGTCCACCGTCTTGGCGGGATCGCCCGGCTTGTCGAGATCACCCATGACCATCTTGACGCCATCGTTGCCGTAGAAGTCGAAGCCGGAACCGGGTTTGCAGTACGGGTCGTACTTCTCGTTGTTGCGCCACTGGGTTTCCACCCACTTGCCGTCCTTCAGGTGCACCGGCCACTTCAGGCCGCGCAGCTTGTCGTCGTGATAGACGTCGAAGGGGGCGAGATCGTGCGCCTTGCCGGTGCCGAACTGGCGGTATTCCTCGAACAGGGCCTTCTCGGGGAACCAGCCGTCCTTCAAGAGCGAAGCGGTGATGTTGGGACGACCCTTGGCGACGGGGTCGGGCCACTTCACCTTCTTGTTGTCCGGGGTGGCGTAGAGCACCTCGTAGAGGGTCTGCTCGGGGTTGTAGCCCATCTTCACCGCCTCATCCAGCACGGAAGGCAGCTTGCCATCCTCGAAACCGGCGGCCTTGAGGCCGGGGATCTTCTGCTCGCCCCAGACATCCTTGAGTTTGAAACGCTTGGACAGCTCCATCATCATCCAGATGTCGGGCCGCGCCTGGCCGGGCGGCATGACCTGCTGGCGCCAGACCTGGGTGCGGCGCTCGGCGTTGCCATAGGCGCCCCACTTCTCGTTGATCATGGCGGCAGGCAGGATCAGGTCGGCCACCTTGGCGGAAACGCCGGGATAGACCTCGGACACGACGATGAAGTTGTTCATCTCGCGCGCGCCCTTGATCCAGTGATTGACGTTGGCGGTGTTCTGCCAGGGGTTGTTGACGTGGGTCCAGGAGAACAACATCTGGCCGTCTTCCAGGTCGCGCATCTGCTTGACGAAGTGGGAGCCGATGGCCGGGTTGAGCGTCTTCGCCGGCAGCTTCCAAATCTTCTCGCTGAATTCCCGGTGCTTGGGATTCATCACCACCATGTCGGCCGGCAGGCGGTGGGCGAAGGTGCCCACTTCACGCGCGGTGCCGCAGGCGGAGGGCTGGCCGGTCAGCGAAAAGGCGCCGTCGCCGGGCTTGGACTGGCGGCCCATGAGCAGGTGGTTCATGTAGCACTGCTCGTTGACCCAGGTGCCGCGCTGGTGCTGGTTGAAGCCCATGGTCCAGTAGGACACGATCTTGCGGTTCTTGTCGCAGTACAGGTCGGCCAGTTGCTTGAGCTTGGCCTTAAAGGCATCCATGGATTCGTCCGGATCGCCCTTGGCGATTTCGGCAACGAAGTCCAGGGTGTACGGCTCCAGGGCGGTCTTGAAATCCTCGAAGCTGATGGCCCAGTCGCGCATGGGCAGCAGGCCGGCGGTGTTCTTCTGCTCCACCGCCTCGCCCTCCTTCCGGCGCTGGGCGATGGCTTCCCACTTATCCAGAACGCGCACCTTCTCGTTCTTGACGATCTCCATCTCGGCGGCGCTGTGGAATTTCTCGGCATTGACGGGACGGAAGCCATAGCCGATGTCGTAGGGGCCGGTGGCGAACTGGGTGTGCTTCTTGACGAAGTCCCAGTCGATGACGTCGCGCTTGACGATCTCGCGGGCGATGTAGTTCTGAATGGCCAGGTCGCCGCTGGGCGCGAAGATGATTTCCAGGTCGGCAATGTCGGACGACATGTTGCCGTACACCGACAGGTTCACCACCTTCATCGGCTTGTGGGTCAGGCGACGGTCGGTGATGCGGGACCACAGGATGGGGTGCATCTCGGCCATGTTGGCGCCCCACAGGATGGCGGTATCGGTGTGCTCGATATCGTCATAGTTGCCCTGCGGTTCGTCGATGCCGAAGGTCTGCATGAAGGCCACCACGGCGGAAGCCATGCAGTGGCGGGCGTTGGGGTCGATGTGGTTGGAGCGGAAGCCGGCCTTCCAGAGTTTGACGGCGGCATAGCCCTCATGGATGGTGTACTGGCCGGAAGCGAAGACACCGATGCCGGTGGGGCCCTTTTCCTTCAGCGCCCAGCGGATCTTCTCTTCCATGATGTCGATGGCCTTTTCCCAGGAGATGGGCGTGAACTTGCCCTTCTTGTCGAACTTGCCGTCGGTCATGCGCAGCAGGGGCTGGGTCAGGCGGTCGGCACCGTACAGAATCTTGCCGTTGAAGTAGCCCTT
>VGNO01000194.1 GCA_016865985.1 Chloroflexota bacterium
CGAGGACATTTTCCAGTGGATCGAGAACAGCATCGCGGGCCGTTATGCGGACCATATCCTGGTGGTGCATGGCCAGCGACGGGTGGGGAAAACCTCGGTGCTCAAGCAATTGGGCAACCGCCTCCCCAAACGATACATCCCCGTCTTCTTCGACCTGCAAGGTCGCACACACACCACGCTGGATCACTTCCTGTGGTGGCTGGCGCGCGAGACCGTGCGCGTGCTCAAGCAGGAACGCAGTATCGAAGTCCGCGCCCCGGAAAAAGATGATTTCGCCAGGGACCCGGAATACTTCGAGAACGCCTTCCTGCCGGGTTTGGGACCTGCCATAGGGGACAACAGCCTGCTGTACACCTTCGATGAGTTCGACAACCTGGAAGAGAGCGACGTCAAGGAAGAACTGGCCCGCCCACTGACCGATTACCTGCGCCGCCTGATGGGCCGCGGGGAGATGAACTTCATCTTCTCCATCGGCTCCTCGGGCCGTAAACTGGAGAACATGCAGGCGGCCTACACCGAGTTCTTCAAGACCGCCCTTTATAAAAAGATCAGTTTCCTATCCAAAGAACAGACGCACGGCCTGGTGACGCGCCCTGTGGAGGGCGCGCTCGAATACGAGCGCGCTGCGGTGGAACGCATCTACCGCATTACCTCCGGGCATCCCTACTTCACACAACTGACCTGCCACGAACTCTTCGCCCGCTGCCAGAGCACCCAACAGCGCAAGATCGCGGTTGTAGACGTCGAATCCGTCCTGGACGACGTGGTCGAGCGCGGCACCGTCAACCTGAAATTCGTCTGGGACGAAGCCTCGGATATCGAGAAGTGGAGCCTGGCCGCGCTGGCGCACCTGGACAAAGCGGACAACCGCGTCCTGGCCGACTTCCTGCGCAAGAACCGTGTGCGCTTCAGCGAAACCGACCTGGCCTCCGGCCTGCTCCACCTGCGCGAGAAGGATGTCCTCACCCCCGATAACCGCTTCGTCATCCACCTGATGCGGCTCTGGTTGCAGAAGAACCGCCCCATCGAGCAGGCCCGCGAGGAACTGACTGAAGCCAACCCGATCGCCAACCGCTTCATCGAGATTGGTCTCGAGTTCCGCGACGGAGGCGATTACGAGAAAGCGATCAGCTACTTCCGCCAGGCGCTCTCGGTTGCCGCGGATAACCTGCAGGCCCAGGTGAACATTGCCCTAGCCTACATGGCCCAGGATCAACTGGAACAGGCCGTGCTCGAGTTCGAGAAGGCGCTCGCCCTGGATGACGAGGATGTCGCCTCGCGGGCCGGGCTGTGCGAAGCGCACCTGAAATTGGGCGACGCCGCCATGCAGAAGGGCCGCCTGAAGGAAGCCGCGAAATCCTACCAGCGCGTGCTGGCCATCAACGCCGAGCATACCGAGGCCCGCCAGCGCATGGCCGAGATGACCCGTCAGCGCGCCGAAAAAGCCCTGGCCGATGGCCGGGACGAAGAAGCCCTGGAAATGTTCGCGGATGCCTTGAAATACACGCCTGAAGACCTGGCCCTAGTCGAGCGCGTCGAGCAGGTCCGGGTGGAGAAAAAAGGGAAGATATTGGCTGCCCTGGTTGCCAATTCTGAAAAAGAAGCCAGGGCGCTGAACTGGGAAGCCGCAATCAAGCTCCTCGAAGAAGCTGGCGAACTGTCACCGGAAGACGCGGATATCCAAAACAGGCTGGCCGGAGCGCGCCAGAGCCTGCATCACAAGAAACTGGCGGATTTGAAAGCGCGGGCGCAAGGCCTGGCAGACGCCGAAAGATTCAACGATGCATTGGAAGCCTGGCAGGAATACCTTAGGCTGAATCCGGGTGACCGGGAGCAGGTCGAAGCAGCCATTGCCCGCATCGAGCAGGAACAGGAACTCTACGAGATCTATACGAACGCCAGCCGATCCATCACCGCCCGGGATTTTGACCAGGCCATCCGCCTGCTCAAGGAGGTCATCAACCGGGACGAGAATTACAAGGATGCCTCGCGACTGCTAACACGCGCCATCGAACTGCGCCGCACCGCGCCGGTGCAGAAGCAAAAAGAACCAAAGGTGAAACCCGAACGGATCCGGAAAGAAAGGATTCCATCCGGTGCGAAAACCAGCCGTAAGTTCGGATGGATCGTTGGTGGCCTGGCAGCGGTCGCGATCATCGTTCTGGGCATTTTCTTCGGGCCGAAGCTTTGGAGAACGATTTCATCCAGCCCAACCGCAACCACCCCGCAGGCCTCAGCCTCTCCTGAAATTGCCGGAACCGTCACCCCATCCCCAATCGAATCGATCCAGGCATACATCGCCAACACACCCGCTGATTTTGAAGATGATTTTTCATCCGACAAATGGGGCGATCTGGCAGATGGCGTTTCAACCAAGAATTCATTGTATGAGAATGTACTTTTGCTGGCCCCTATATTCGGCACCAACTCGGAAAAATTGGTGCTCCAGGGAACGAATATCGAAGCCGCGCAGTTCGCCCTGGAATTCGATTTCCAATTCGAAGAGGGTCATGGCGGCACACACTTGAATGTAGGTTTCCCTTCCCTGAGCGATGGAACAACTGGCGGCTTTCACATCCTTTTGGAAGAGCAAAGCTGGACGATCGAACTCGATGGCATTGTGAGCGACAATGGAGAGATTACCGACCCTCTGAAAGGTCAGTGGGTTCACTTGCAAGTGATCTATTTCGAGGAATCGATCGCGGCTTTCTTGAACGGCCAATTCCTGGGGAGCGCGGACGGGATCGATCACCTCGGAACCTCAACCTGGATCACCGCCCGCACCGAAAGCGGAGCGAAGATCTGGCTGGATAATATCAAGTTCTGGAACCTGGATGGCGTCGACGTCTCATCATTCTCTGCTGAGACGCCTTTGGCAATTCCCTCCCCGACTCCAACCCGGACTCCAACCCCTGCGCCCTCCTGGGTGGCGGAATTTGCTGAACCCATCCTGCAGGCGATCGCAGGGCGCGAGCCGGATTTCCAGGATGATTTTTCATCGGCATCGGCAAGCTGGCTTTCTGAAGGCAAAGGGAATGGAAACGATATCAGCATCCACGATGGTGTTTTGGAGATTTTCTACGATGATGATGCGGGAGTGGATATCTGGGCATATCATCATTCGGGGACTGGCAGCGTCAAGAATTTCGTCTTACAGGTGACTGTTGAATTGCCGAGACCGACCAGGCTGATGGCAATATCAATGGTCGAATTCCGCTGGAATAGCGTCACAGACCAGGGATGGGTGTTCAACCTGTATCCCAGCGGACATTGGCAACTTGACTATCCAGACCCACAGGGAAATCCATCCAACATCCTGGGAACATTAACCGGGGGCAATCTGACAGCTCCCGTAACCATCACGATCATTTCCAAAGATACAGGCTGCGCGATCTATTTGGATGGCATGCCGATTGCTTACTCAAGTGAAATGAGCCCAGAATTTGGTGATGGAATCAGGTTAGGCTTGATCGGCGCCAGAACTGACGAAGGAGAAGCAGGCAAGCCAACCAATCTTCCAGCGATCTCCATCACGTACGATGATATTACTCTCTGGAACCTGGATGGAATTCCAAACCTGCCATAAAATCATGAGAATACAAGAGTGACATCTATGAACCCCTTCACCTTCGGCAACCCAATCAAAGAACCGGAACGATTCCATGGCCGCAAGAACGAGATCCGCCAGATCGTCAACCGGCTGGCCTCCAGCGCCCATGAGAGCACATCCATCATCGGCGAGCGCCGGATCGGCAAGACCTCCCTGCTCAACTACCTGTCCAACCAGGCCGTGATGGCTGGACTTGGACTGGCGCCGGAACACTACTGCCTGGTCTACGTGGATTTCCAGGGCCTGACCGATATCACCCCGCAGCGCTTCTGGCAGCGGGTGCTGAACAAGATGGCGCGTTCGATCTGCGATGAGAGCCTGAAACCGGGAATCCAGGAACTCAGCAAGAAGGAGACATTCGACTTGTTCGACCTGGAGGATATTTTCCAGGCCGCGTCGGATCGGGGCTTCACAACCGTCCTGTTCCTGGACGAGTTTGAATATGTAACCCAGAACCCGAACTTCAAATCCGATTTCTTCGGCGGCCTGCGCGCCCTGGCCAGCCACTCCGGCCTGGCGCTCATCCCCTCTACCCGCCGCGAGCTGGTCGACCTGTGCCATTCGGACGAGATCAAGGGCTCGCCGTTCTTCAACATCTTCGCCAACGTGGTGCTGCGTCCTTTCTCACAGGCCGAAGTTGTCGAGTTGATCAGTGGGTATACCAGCGAAAGCCCGTATGCATTTACGACCGAAGAAAGCGCCATCATACACGATATGGGAGGCGGCTATCCGTTCTTCGTCCAGGCCGCAGGTCACTACGTGATGGAAGCGAAAATGCAAGGCCTGGGCGGTGAAACTTTAGAGCGCTTTGTCACTGACAATTTCGACCAGCAGGCTGACCCGCATTATACCTATATGTGGTCGCATTGTTCCGAGTCCGAAAAGATAACCTTGCTCGTGCTCCTGACCCTCAGTTTACAAAAAGCATCCAAAAAGACCATCCCCAATCTGGAAAACCTGACCAATTTGCGAGCCCGCGCCCCGCAGGACCTGGTCTCGATGGGCAAACGCGGCCTGATCGCCGAACGAGATGGGTTGTTTTCCATCTTCTCGCCGTCCTTCGAACGCTGGGTCAGGAAGGAAATCCTGGCCGCACCTGGCGAAGAGGAATCCCAGGCCAGCGCCGATGAATGGGTCAAGACCGGCGGCGAAAAGGATATCAAGGCAGCCACCGGCATGTTGCCAAAATTCAAACGCAAGTATTGGCCGATCCTGGCGGATGTTGCCAAGGAATTATCCTTCGAATTTGCAGCCGCGGGGGCGATGGAATTGATCAAAATTCTAATGTGATGTTGTCTCTAAAAGCAGGCTCCCGGAGACTTGGAACATCCGGGAGCCTGCTTCCATTTCCCATTTTCCGTCACCAGCGGATATCCACCGGCATACCAACCTCCGCCCAATCGTAGAGTGACTGGGCCGCATTGGTATCGAGCACAATGCATCCGTAGGAAACGGGCGCGCCGAGGTACCCGGCCCAAAGCGTGACTCCATTGGAGAGGATCGGCAGGGCGTGGATGCCGT
>VGNO01000195.1 GCA_016865985.1 Chloroflexota bacterium
AGTCATAAATGAGTGAGTTCAGCGTCTGGTTCGTGCCGCCCCCGCCAATGACCTTGACAATGTAGTCTATGGTGACATCATTACCGTACTTCCCCACCCCCGCGCAGGAACGATAGGCGGGGTTGGTCGGATCGTTCACCCAGCCGCAGCCGTCGGCGTAGAGTTTCGTCCCGGCCAGCGGGTCGGTGCCTTCGTCATGGGCATAGGTTGTGGCGACGGATAGGACCTGGAAGATGGTATTCGGGAAATTGATGAAGGATTCGATCTGTTCGTAGCCATTGGTGGCTGTCGAGCCAAGTAGGGTGATGGTATAGGTGTTTCCCACCAGCAGGTTCATCGTCCCGCCGGCTGCCACGGGAACGCCGTCCAGCCGGACCTCCGAAACGCTGTTGCGGCTCTGGGAGACAAGATGCTCCACGTAGATTTCGCGCGGGGTGGGCGTGCTGACCGACTGGATGCCGGCAATGTCGGGATCGTCGTACGTAACGTCAATTCGGTAACGGCGGGTCTCGTCATAGGAAATAGAATTGCGCTCGATTTCGACTTCGAAATAGAAATCGTAACACTCACCCGGGTCGAGATCCAATTGGGGCGCGGGCTGGATCGGGTCGAGCGACCCGGGCCGCAGCCGGATGTACGTGTCGGTCGTCTGCGTCCCGCCTGCCAGCCAGAAGAAATCCGCCTCTACATCTGCGAAGGCGACTGTATTTGTACCGGGATTGCAGGCGCGCACGCCGACTGGGAAGTTGTTGGGTCCGACGCTGACCTGGTTGGAATCCAAGCCAACCACGTTCCAGGTGATGGGCGTGAGCGTCAAGGCGCTGGCGGCCGAGGCCGAAATGATATTCAAGGATGATGCGATCAAAGAAAAAAGTACGGCAAGGATGATAATCGTATGGTTCCTTGCCCCCTGTCGTGGAGCAGGGCGTGACTGGGCGGCGGCGGTTTTATTCATCTCTCTCCTCAACAACGTTCATAATCAAGACCCGGTGTTCCTGGCAATATTGACCACAAAGCCTGTGAACAAGATACAGGTACACCAAGATGAGACGCATGGAAACACCCGCATCTCATCAGTAGGAAATTTGTCCTATTATATACGGAATACGTAGAATTACATATAGTGCATTAAGTAGTTGACACGACCACCTGCATCGGGTATCCTTGCCCCGTCCGGGTGGGTCCGGCGCGGCGGAGCCTTTCGAACCCCGTCAGGGCCGAAAGGCAGCAGCGGTAAGGGAGTGTCTCCGGGCGCCGCCGGTTTGCCTGCCCGGATATTTTTCTGCTTGTTGCAGCGCAGCCATTCTTGTGGGAAAATAGCAGCGATGTCCTCACGATGGGTGCGTTTCCTGCTTGCCATCCTGTGCGGCCTGGCGCTCGGCGTCCTCTATGGCTGGGTGATAAGCCCGGTCGAATATGTGGATACGACGCCGGACACGCTGCGCGCCGATTACCGCCTCGATTATGTCCTGATGACGGCCGAGATCTATCACAGCGAGCAGGACCTCGACCTGGCAGCCCGCCGCCTGGCGCTGCTGGGCAGCGCCCACCCGTCGCAGATCGCGGCCGAGGCGCTCGTCACCGCCACCCATCTCGGCTCCCCGGAAGCGGACCGGCTCCTGGTCCAATCCCTGGCTGCGGCGCTCCTGAACTGGGAGCCCAGTCCGGGCGGAGGCGCGCCATGAACGAGCGTCGTTCCCGGCGCCGCCCTTCCCTCAACCTGGGCGGCAACCTTTACATGTTGACCGGCCTGCTGGTCGGAATCGGTCTCGGTTTGTTGTATTCATGGATCCTCTCGCCGGTGGAGTATGTGGATACCGCCCCCATTTCCCTGCGGGCCGATTTCAAGGACCAGTATCGGGCGGCAATCGCTTCCTCCTACCTGGCAACCGGGGATCTGGCCCGCAGCCAGGCGCGGCTGGCGCTGCTGGGCGACCCGGACCCGCTCCAGGCGCTTTCGGCCCAGGCGCAGTCGGCCTGGGGGGCAGGAGACCCCTACGGCTCAGCCTACGCCTTGGCCTACCTGGCCCAGGCGCTCGGTCAACCGCCCGAAACACCGCTGCCGTCCCTGACGCCGGTCTTCCACAGCCCGACCGCCACCATGCCCTCGCCAACCGCCGGCAGCCCGACCGTCACCTCCCCGGTTAAAACCCCCGTCCGCCCGGCCACGGCCGCCCCCACCCTCTTCCAATCTCCCACGCCCCGCCCATCCCGCACACCCACGCCGACCGCCGGCGCGCCCCTCCAACTTGCCAGCCAGGAGACGGTCTGCGACCCGGCGCTGGCTGAGGGCCTGCTGCAAGTGGAGGTGCTGGATGCTGCTGGGCAGCCCGTAGCAGGAGCCGGGATTGTCATCAACTGGCCGGATGGGGAAAGCCGCTTCTTTACCGGCCTCAAGCCTGAACTAGGGGATGGATATGCCGATTTCCTGATGACGCCCAATGTAGCTTATTCTCTGCAGGTGACCGGCGCGGGCGTGCTGGTAACCGGCCTGAGCGTCCCGGACTGTCAAGGTGAGGGAGGCGATTTCTGGGGCGGATTACGGCTGGTCTTCCGGCAGCCATAGTCTTATTTCCGCTTCAAAACGATTTCCTCCACCCCGCCCAGTTTTTCGTGAATGCGCCCGGCGACCACCTCCAACGCCTGCGGTTGGTGGACGTAGTCCAGGTCGTCGGTGCGGATGGTGAGCACGGGGCAGATGTCGAAAGAGTTCAGCCACTCATCGTAGAATGTATCCAGCAGGGTCAGGTACTCGGAGGAGATGCCGGTCTCGATGTTGCGCGCCCGGCGCTGGATGCGGTCGATGAGCGCCGCCACCGGGCACTTGAGGTAGACCAGCAGGTTGGGAGGCGGCAGAGCGCCGACCACCAGGTCGAACAGGCGGCGGTAGGCCAGGTAATCACGCTCGGAAAGATTGCCCATGTGATGCAGGGCGCGGGCGAAGATATGGGCATCCTCGTAAATGCTGCGGTCGAGGATGGCGGAGCGGGGGTCGTGGGCGGCGTCGAGGTATTGTTCGGCGCGGTGCCCTAAAAAGTAGATCTGTAAATGGAACGACCAGGAGTGCATATCGGCGTAGAAATCCGGCAGGTAGGGGTTGTCGGCGACCGATTCGTAGTCTGTCCGCCAGCCCAAGCGCACGCCGATCCGTTCGGCCAGCGAAGTCTTGCCGGCGCCGATGTTCCCGGCCACCACCACGATTTTTTTGGACATACTCTCTCCTTTGCGGGCAACGTATCCCAATTTTACACCCGCGGCTATAATAGGTGCGAGAGAGGAGAATTGCCAATGTCCCATCATAAAGCGACCAAGGCAGCTATCATGCGCCGGCGCCGGGCGGCGCGCAAGGTCAACAACATCCTGTTTTCCGCCCTCGGCATCCTGATCTTCGTCGGTGTCATCTGGCTGGCGCTTTCCCGCCAGGAGGCCGAACAGAAGACAACCGCTGCGTCGATGCAATGGAATTCCCCGCCGGAGATGACGATCGACATCGCGAAGTCTTATTTTGCCACCGTCACCCTGGAGGAGGGCGGCGAATTCGTCATCCAGCTCTATCCCGATAAAGCGCCCCAGACCGTCAATTCTTTCGTGTTCCTGGCGCGGCAGGGTTTCTACGACGGTGTGACCTTCCACCGCGTCCTGGCCGGTTTCATGGCCCAGACCGGCGATCCGTCCGGGACCGGGGCGGGCGGCCCCGGCTACACTTACGATAACGAGGACAGCGACCTGACCTTCGACAAGGCAGGGGTGGTGGCAATGGCCAATGCCGGGCGCGACACCAACGGCAGTCAGTTCTTCATCACCTTCGCCCCGCAGCCGAGGCTCGACGGCGGGTACACCATCTTCGGCCAGGTGATCGAGGGCATGGAGGCGGTCCAAGGCATCACGCTGCGCGACCCGACCCAGAATCCCACCTACACCGGGGATGTGATCCAGAGCATCACGATTTCAGAGGAATAGAATCGGAATAGAAGAGACGGTCACCATCGAGGCGACCGTCTCCCGTCTAGCATTCCGAATAGCCGCAGGCGTAACACTTGCGGCAGCCCTCCTCGTTCACCACCGCCGCCTCGCCGCATTCCGGGCACAGGTCGCCGATCCGCTGCTTGGCGTTGGCGGCTTCGTTCTCCAGCATGTGACCGCCAATGCCGCCGTTGACGCTGTTGGCGGGGATCGCCTCCGCCTCCGGCAGGGACAGGCCCTCCTTCTCCCGCAGGTACTCTTCCAGCACCTTGCCCACCCCATCCGGCAGCGAACGGACGCGGAACGGGCCGAAACCCAGCGAACGCCCGCCGCCGATGCCGGAGAGTTGGCGGACAACCTCGTGCAGGCGGTCGCGCGGCGCCAGCGGGGAGGCCAGGCGTAGAATATAAGATATCAGCCGGCCGATGGCTTCGGAGACAGCCGCCGTCTCCGAACCGGCTTTGGCGGTATTGATGAAAACCTCGAAGGGTTGCTCGCCGCCGTTCTCATTGACCGTTACAAACGCCTTGCCGAGCGGGGTATCGACCTTGAACGTCCGCCCCACCAGCGCCCGCGGGCGCGGTTTCTTGGATTCGTGCCAGGCGGCGATCTGGGTGGCGATGATGTCCTGGGAAAAATCACGCCGCGCAGGCGCCGCTTCGTCCGGTTGGAAATTCTCCACCACCGGCAGGGATTCCTTTTTTTCCTTTGTAGCGTGGGTCTCCAGAACGACCTTGTCGCGCGAGCCGGTGACATAGACCGTGATGCCCTTGGCGCCCAGTTCCCAGGCCAGCAGGTAGGCCTGCGCAACATCCTCCACGCTGGCGCCCTCGTGGAAGTTGATCGTCTTGGAGATCGAATTGTCCACGAAAGCCTGCAATGAGGCTTGCATCCGGACATGCTCTTCGGCCGAAATATCCCCCGCCACCACATACACCTCCCGCAGCGCCTGTGGAGCGCCGGGCACATCCTGGCAGGAGCCGGCCTTCATCACCGACTCCACCGCTTCCTGGCGCGCCTCGCCTTCGATGCCTGCCCGGGCCAGCGCCTGCTCGAATTGCGGGCTGGCGTAGACCAGTTGCAGGTCCGTGCCGTTGTCGTTGACATGGCGGATGTATGCCAGGGCGAAGACCGGTTCACAACCGTAGCCCTC
>VGNO01000196.1 GCA_016865985.1 Chloroflexota bacterium
TGCGTTACAATCGAAGATATAGGATGTGGCAAAGAAATCCCCGCCTGCCCCCGGCTCTTTCGGGGGCCAGGGGACTCTGGAAGGCTGAAAGATGAAGGCGGAAGGATGAAGTGAAGACATGCGCGTGCGCGTATTTCCGCCTTCAGGATTCATCCTTCATCCTTTCGACAATCCCGGGCGGTTCCGGCTGGACGGCGGAGGGGATGGTACAGAATATTGGCTGGAACCCCATCAACCATAGGAGGCGTGCCATGGATAGCGCGCGTACCCGAGTAGCATATTGTACCCTGGCGATGGTCTTCCTTGCGGCCTGTGGCGCGCAGGTTACACCGGCCTCCCCTTCTGCAACTGCCGCGCCTCCAACCAGCATATTGCAGCCAACCGGAACGCCTCTCCCCACCATCACGAGCACAACCGAGCCAACGCTTACTCCCACCACGGCCTTCGCCCCATCCCCCACGCCCTGGATCCCGGGCAATTTGGGCCCGATTGCCTACATCACCAATGACTACTACGCCGGTAAAGATGAGATTCGGCTGGTGAATCCGGCTGCGTTCGAGTTCCAGACGATATATACCACAGCCAGCAATTCCCTCGCATACTCCCTTTCATGGTCGCCGGATGGTCAATCCATCGCGTTTGTCCAAGAGTATTCCTGCATCGGTGTTTGCCCAAAAGGAGATATTTTCATCCTGGATGTTGCCAACATTAAAACAAGAAACCTGACCAACACCCCCGACGTTTACGAGCGGGATCTCGCCTGGTCACCGGACGGAAAGAAGATCGCATATGTGGTCTCGACCCATGATGCCCGCAATATTTACGTGATGGATGTGGACGGCTCGAATATCCGGCAGTTGACCGATTGCGCCACTTTTTGTGAGCAGCCTGCCTGGTCTCCTGCGGGAGAATCGATCGCCTATATGTCCGATTTCCACATATTTGTGATGAATGCGGACGGATCGAACTCCAGGCAGGTTACCCAGGGCGGGGTCAATATGCGGCCGGCCTGGTCGCCGGACGGCAAACAGATCGCTTTCATCCGGGCGGCCTCCACCAGCCTGGAATCGACTCGCTATCTGTACGTGATGCGACCGGATGGTTCCAACCCGATTGCCCTGGACAGCGACGCCCCCTTCGATGAGCAAATCACCTGGTCGCCGGATGGCAGGTTCATTGCATTCAAGAACAGCGGTTATAACAAAGACCAGGGCATTTCCATCGTCGATATCCAAAGTGGGATGACAAGGTTGGTGGCAGGCGGCCTGGCTTATGCGCCTGCCTGGCAGCCTATCCTGGTTCCCGTCTTCGACCCCAGCCTGGTAAACGCCCTGCCCGACTGCACATCCGGGAGGACCCAACTAACAGCAGGGGCGCAGGCGCGCGTCCTGGGATCGGAAGGGGATACACCCAACCGGGTGCGCTCGGCCCCGGTCATCGCAGATAATGTCATCTATCTGCTTTCACCCGGTTCGGTCATGCAGGTCACCGAAGGCCCGGTTTGCGCGGATGGGCTGGTCTTCTGGAAAGTGTGGAACATCGGCATCCCCGGTGGCTACGGCTGGACGGCAGAGGGGGATGGCAAGCAGTACTGGCTGATTTATCATCTTCCGCAGCAACCATGAGGAGTGCATGAGCGATGATGAAAATTGCATACTCCTTCATAACGTCATTGAGCTTGATCATTTTCTCAGGCTTCATGTTAACGGCCTGTAATTCTGGGGGACAACCGCCAGTCACAGAACCCCCCATGCCCAGCGGAACAACCCTGGATCCCAGCCCGCAGCCCAGCCCCCCTGAGACATCCACAGCCGAACCTGGAATAACGGATACCCCCACGCCGCAGCCTACACCCACGCTCGTTCCAACCCCGATCGTGTGGCCGTTGCAGGGGATGGGACCGGTGGCTTTCTACCGCGAAGACGGCGCCAACAGCCTGTGGCTGGCCAGTGTTGACCCTGGAGATGCATGGGAATTCGAGATCTTTCGCAGCCAGGAACAGGATTTTTCCTGGATCCATAATATCTCCTGGTCGCCGGATGGCACTTCTTTCGTCTTTTCCACCGGTTCCTATCCGGAAATCTATCGCATCAACGCGGATGGGTCGGGCTTTGCCAATCTGACCAACGACCGTGAAGCCTTCGACATGGACCCGGCCTGGTCTCCGGATGGCAGCATGATCGCCTTCGTCTCCGACCGGGATGTGGCCGAGGAACATGGCCAGCCGCTGTACCTTTCGGTCTACACCATGCTGCCGGATGGCTCCGGGCTGGTCAAGCGCTTCGACTGCGAAATGCACTGTCGCAACCTGAGCTGGGATCCAACGGGTACCTACCTCACCTACGATGATTGGGATGGGAGCGATATATACAAGAGTCGCCTGGATGGCAGCGGGTTGGCCAACCTGACCAACCAGGTGGGGATCAATCACCGGCCGTTCTGGTCGCCGGACGGCTCGCTGATCTTATATATATTCCAGAAAAGCCTGGATACCGATGGCTTTTTGTATGTGATGGCCCCGGATGGCAGGAACAAACGAATGATCGAAGGCACAGAAGGGGTGCGCAGTTTTTCGTGGTCGCCTGACGGCCGGTTCATCGTTTATTACGCCCTGGCAGGCAGCGGCAACCACCAGCTCTATATCCTCCATTTGGCCAGCGGGGCTCAGTTCAACCTGGCGGGTGGGTTGCATCCCTCCTGGTCGCCGGCGATGAAGATAATCGACAACACGCCTGGTGAAACCTCGGCCGGTTGTGCGGCTGGCTGGACGCGCCTGGCGGTTGGGAAATATGCCCGGGTCACGCCCGGCGAACCCAACAGCGTCCGTTCCGAACCTGGGAAGAGTGGCGAGCTTATTGCCACGATTTCCGCTGGTTCACTCGTTTATATCCTCGAGGGGCCGGTCTGTGCGGATGGATATGTGTTCTGGAAGGTCGAACATGTCACCATCCCCGGCGGTTCCGGCTGGACGGCGGAGGGGGATGGTACAGAATACTGGCTGATGCCTTATGAACCATAGGAGGAACGCCATGAGATCGATCCTTTAGTGTAAAGTCATCCTTCTCCTGCTCCTGTTGGCAGCCTGCTCCCTGGAGGGCGAATCGGATCCGGCGCCGGTCGCCACAACTGTGACGCGGCTGCCGGCGACCTCCCCCGCCCCGCCCCAGGCCATGTCCCTTTCTGCGACCGCGAGTTTCCAACCATCCTCCACATCCACCATCCCCCCGCCTGCCACCCCCGCAGAATGCTCGCATGGCTGGACGCGCCTGGTGGGTTGGGATTTCGCATCCGTCACGCCCGGCTTGCCCAACCTGGTCCGCAGCGCCCCGACCACATCCGGCGCTGTCGTTTCCCAACTCCTTCCCGGATCCATCGTCAAGGCGCTGGAAGGCCCGCGCTGCGCGGACGGATATGTCTACTGGAAAGTCGAACATTTCTCCATCCCGGCGGGAGCCGGTTGGACGGCGGAAGGCGACCTGTCAGACTATTTCCTCGAGCCCGTGGACTGGGTTACGTTCTCCGGTCGAGGCGTAAGTTTCATCATGCCTGGCGGGTGGGGCTGTGAGGCGCAGGCGGCAGCGGCGGGCACGAATGAATACGGCCATTCCTGGCCCGGGCATATCCATATCATCTTTTCCGCTTATCCGGCCTTCAGCGAATGGCTGCCTGGCATCTATGTATATCCCACTGCGGACCTGCCGGCCTCCTTTGTCAGCCCCACGTTCGGCGCTCCGCTGATGGTGCGGGCGCAGGTCAAATCGCTGCGCCTGGGGGAACGCGCCGTTAGCGAGAACGGGAACATCCACCCGGTCTTCAACAGCCGCCGGCTCTATTACTACGAGGGCAAAACTGCGGATGGGATCTATACCGTGATCGCCGTCCTGCCGGTAAACGCGCCCTTCCTGCCCAATTCCTACAATGACCCGGCATTGCCGGCGGGAGGCATTCCCTTCACCGACCATTATTCCTTCGACTGGTCCGCTTATTATGGACAGGTACAGGCACAACTTGATGCGGCCCCAGGGGCGGTATTCACACCCACGCTCGAAATGCTGGATGTCCTGGTGGAATCCATCCTTGTGGAAGGACCGAGAAACAGTCCATTCCAAGCAAGGATCCCAAACGATGCAAAAAAGGCGGGGGATTCGCTCCCGTCCCCGGGATAAGAGTACAATGGGATGGCAGACCGCCATCCCATTTTTTATGTATCCCCACTATTCCTACCCCCTCCCCACCCTGTTGCAAGCCGCCTGCGATTGGCTGCTCCTGAAAAGGCGGTCTTTCAGGAGCGACGCGCAGGCTTGCCTGCGGCGATTGAGCCCGCCGCTGGCGGTGCTGGGATGTGAGCACATCCCTCGCGGCGGTCCCTGCCTGCTGGTATTCAACCACTACCACCGCCCCGGTTTCGGCGCCTGGTGGCTGGCGCTGGCGCTGGCGGCGACCGTCCCGGCGGAGATCCACTTTATCATGACCAACGAGTTGACCTTCCCAGGCAGGTGGTATGGCTGGGCGGGGAGGCCGCTCTCGCGCCTGCTGCTCGGGCGCGCCGCCCGTATGTATGGATTCACGTCCATGCCGCCCATGCCGCCCCGTCCGCGCGATGTGGCCGGGCGCGCCGCCGCGGTGCGGGAGGCGCTGGCTTTTGCGACGGCGAATCCGCAAGCCGTGATCGGCCTTTCGCCGGAGGGCGGGGATGCGCCGGGTGGCGCGCTCGCCTGGCCGCCTCCCGGCGCGGGCCGTTTCATTTCCCTGCTGGCGGCAAGGGGTTTCCCGCTCGTGCCGGTTGGCTGCTACGAGGAAGCCGGGGCGTTCTGCCTGCGCTTCGGCGCGGCGTCCCGGCTCGAGGTCCGGGGAGGGACGGCCGCCGCCCGGGACCGGGAAGCGGCGCGGCAGGTGATGACGCGCATCGCCCGCCAACTGCCGGAGCGGCTGCGCGGCCCATTCACACAAACGTAAAAACCCCGTCTGCAACCCATGTTTGTCCGCCTGCGTATATCAAGGCAGAACGACCCACAAAGGAGCCATCGTGATCGACGATAAAGCCTGGGTCTCCCAGGCCCAGGCCGGCGACCAGGAAGCATTTACCCAACTGGTCGAGCATTACCAGAAACCGG
>VGNO01000197.1 GCA_016865985.1 Chloroflexota bacterium
CAGAATGAAGAATACCACCCCGCTCATACTACTCCTCGGATTCTTCTTCGGTTTTCAGTACGATGGTCGGGCGGTCGCCGGGGGAGGGGGCCGTGTCGCTCTCCGTGTTCTTTTGCGGCCAGCCGGTGGGGATATCCTGACCAAATACCAGGGTCACTCCGGCTAGTGATATTACGTCTCCAGGGTAGAGGATGGATTGGTTCGAGCGCTGTCCATTGACATACAACCCACCTGTGGAGTTCAGGTCGAAGATTACGAAACGGCCTTTGATGGCCCGGATCTGGGCATGGTTGCGGGAAACTCGCGGGTCGTCCACCACCACCTGGTTGTCGAGGCGGCGTCCAATGTTGATGACCGATTGTCTGAGGGGGATGACCTTGGTGCCATGCAGGATGAGGAAGGCATTGGCAGGGAGGTCTTCGGTTTCCCCGTTTTCCGTTCCATTAGCGGGAACCGGTACATCCAGAGTTTCGGCTATCGATTCAGCGCTGAAAGATGCCAGCACCCGGGTTTCCCCGTTGAGCATGTCCCGGTCGGCAGCGGTGGTGACCGTCGGGCGGAGGTTGAATTTCCATCCTGCTTCACTACCGGCGATATGCAGGGCATTCCCAAGTTCTTCGAGCAGCCCTTTGTCGGCGCGCCATTTCGACAGGCTGGCCGGGTTGGCTGTGATGATGAAGATGTTCGGCGCGACAACTTCGCCATTCTCGTCCGGGCGGGCATGCTCCCGCATGGCAGAGGCCAGTTTTTGGGAGAGGCGGTCTTCCGGTTTTTGGCCGGGCAGAAACCTGGCCAGGGTGACTTCGACCAAGGCTTGCAGGCGGGATTCGAGCGCTTCTGGTTTGATCATGGGTTCATTATCCGGGTTTTCCCCATTATACAACCAATGAAAAAGCGGAGAACGCTGCCTCCGCCTGCTGGGTCAACTGGCTTTCCCGCAATTGGGGCAAAATTTTTCATTCTTCGTCAGCACAAACCCACATTGGGTGCAGGCTTTCGGCTGTACTTTACCGAGGGGGGCCCCGCAGGCGATGCAATTGGGTTCGGCGACCGGGTTGGCAGTATCGCAAAATTCACAGGTCAGGCTGCTTAGTTTCTCGGAGAGTTCGTGGCTGGCGCCTGCAGAACGGGCGACAGCGCCGGCTATCTGCCAAACCTTTTCGGTCAGCGTCAGGCTCTCGACATCCTGTGCCAGGTCGTCCAGCCGCCCAATCAGGTTGAAGGGGTTGCGCAGGGCGGCCAGGGCGGTGACCCCGAGACTGGCAGCCACGCCCAGCCAGTGTTGTTTGCCAACCTGTACCATCACGCCATCCTTGACTTCCTGGAGGTTGATCGTCAGGGCGGTTTGACCGCCGGAAGATGAGCCCATATGGGTGGCAATCTGGACGGTCAGGTTGTGCCGTTCACCGACCATCTGGGTGCGATAGTTCCCGCGGTTGAACTCAGCCAACAGGGATTGCGCGATATCCCTGGGAGTCAGTTTGCCGTGAAAAATTCTTCGTTCCATGGTTTCGATTATAATCGCCTTTGCTGGATTCTACGCAGAGAGACAAGGAAAGATGCATTCCAGACTGTCGAAAAACATTTACCTGCTTCTGGTCATCATCGGATTGTTGTCCCTGGCAGCCGTTTTCCCGGCTTATTCGGGCGCGCTGGCGCAAGCCGGCCCCACTCCAACCCGGCCGGTGATCACGGTTGTCTATGATGATGTCATCAACATCCGCGCCGGGCCGCATTCCGTCTACTACGCCATCATCGGCCACCTTGCGCCAGGAGCCCAGCGTACCGCCATCGGCCGGACACCGGCTGGGGAGTGGGTTTTGATCGAAGATGCAACCCTGCCGGGGGGGCGTGGCTGGGTCTATGCATCCATCACATACATCACTATTTCGCCCGGTGAATTACCGATAGTCGACCCTCCCCCGACACCAAGTCCATTCATCCCGACCATCGACCCAACCCTGGCGGCAGAATTCAGCATATCCCCGACCACGACCCGCATGCCAACCTATACTCCACCTGCACCATTGACAGCGCCGACCCTGGTCCCGCTTCCTGTTGGGGAGGCGGGCGGTTTCCCGGTCGGGGTGGTGATCCTGGTGAGCGGTTTGGTCGGGCTGGCTGGCATCTTACTGACCATGTTTCGGAGGAAGTAACCCGTTGGCGGCAAGACGCGACTATCGATCCATCCGGATAATGAGGCGTATGGCAGGGGTCTGGATTCCGGGATTTATGATCTGCATGATGTGGCTGGCGATGATCCCGCACCGGACAACCCTGGCGCAACAACCAACCGGTTCCGTCCCAACCGTGACCGGCACACCCTCGGGGCCGATGGCAACGGTCTACGGTAATCTCCCCATCATCCGGGTATATTCCGGCCCAAGCACCTACATTTACCCACCCGTTGGCATCCTACTGGCTGGACAACGGGTCCCTGCCATCGGGAAATTATCCGATGGAAGTTGGATTCAGATCAAATATGTGGGCATCCCAGCGGGAATCGCCTGGGTCTATGCCCCGTGGGTTTCGGTATCCAGCGGGGTGATCCCGGTCGTCGAGGCCCCGCCCATACCAACCCCGTTGACAACCCCGACCATAGATCCGACCCTGGCAGCCGCATTCCCCGCCTCGGGGACCGAGGTCCAGCTGCCGACTTATACCGCTCCTCCTCCGGTCGCCATCCCGACCTTCACCCCGGAACCAGGATCTGGCGGAACGAGTCTCCCGATCGGCATGGTGATCCTGGGCTTGGCGTTGATTGGCATCTTCGGCGCGTTCATTGCTTTTGTACGCGGTCGCTGATCCGGTAAAAAAAAACAGCCCGGTGATGGTTACCGGGCTGGTCGATTCCCATGAAATTTGGTCAGTTGCCGCAACTACTGCTTTCGCAACTGCATGCGGGAGGTGTATTCGGGTTATCCACCAGGAAACCCTTGCCGCGTTCGTCGTCGACGAATTCAACGGTCGCGCCCCGCATGAACTCGAGGGACTGGTTGTCGATGATGACCTTGATCCCATCGGATTCGAATGTCGAATCCTGTTCACCGGGATCGTTATCGAGCGCCATGCCGTACTGAAGACCTGAGCAGGACCGTCCGGCGATGTACACCCGCAGGCCAAAGCCGGCTTCCATCTTACGTTCGGCCAGCAGGTCTCGTACTGCCTGGACGGCAGCGGGAGCGAGCATCACGGTATCGGTTTTGACCTGGATGGTTTGTTCCATATTCACTCCTGACGGATAAGTTGACCCATCCTATCAGATACGACCGCTCCTGTCAACAACCTGCGCTTGCAATTTCATCTTCGCACGGCTATAATGCCAGCGACCAACTTTCAGGAGGCGTTTAATGAAACCGTATGGAACTGCAACGAATCTCTTACTGCTACTCGTGCTGTCGCTGGCTCTTTCCGCCTGTGGAGGTCCCCTGCCGGAACAGGCAGTCTTCGACTACCTGACTGCCCTCGTCGAGAAGGATTCCGCCCTCCTTTCCTCCCTCTCCTGCGCGGAATGGGAAGGGACCGCCCTGCTGGAATTGGACTCGTTCCAGGCGGTTGATGCGCGTTTGGAAAATGTAACCTGTGCCCAGGTGGGCAGTGAAGGGGAGACTACCCTGGTAGTCTGCCAGGGGAAGATCATCGCCACTTACAACAACGAGGACCAGGAACTCGATCTATCCATGCGTACCTATCAGGTGGTTGAACAGGACGGGGAATCCCTGGTCTGCGGATACCGATGAAACCCCGCCTGCTCTCCCGGGAAAACCTGTTGGCGATTTTGTTCTGCCTGATCCTGATCCTGCTGGTCATCCTGACGGCAGACAGCGCCCCGATCTGGATCTACCAGGGTTTTTAAATGACCCTGCCTTATATTCTGGTTTCCGTCCCGGTGGCCGTCCTGGTTGGTCTGCTCAGCAGGTCCGGCGCTCGCGTTCTGATACTGCTGGGGATCAGCGCCCTGGCAGTTTTTGCTTTACAACCGGCCCTGCCGGTGCGGGGACTCGATTACTGGCTTCCGCTTTGTACCCTGGCGCTGGCTGTACTGTCATGGTTCGTCACCGCCTCCTCCTCCACCCGAGGTTTGCGGACGAACTGGCAACCGTTGCTAGTCCTGGGCGTTGTCGCCATCTCCCTCGGCCTGACGCGATACCTGTCCATCGACCTGCCGCTCCCTGTCTCCCGGCCTCCGCAAATCCACCAGATAGCCTTTGTGTTGGCAGGCTTGTCCGTGTTCGGTTTGTTGCTGGCGCGGCTGCCAGGTTGGAAATGCATACTTTGGATGGCGCTGTTACTGCTCCTGTTTATCCTTCTCAAAAGCCCTGAACTATCGACCTGGTTCAGCGGCCTCATGCGGTCCTGGAACGATCAGGCGGTAGAACTTGCCGCCGCAACCGACCTGCGTTGGTTGGGATTTTCGTATATCGCCTTCCGCAGCATCCACACCATTCGCGAACGCCAGTCTGGCCGGCTGCCCGATGTATCCCTGGCCGAATATGTAACTTACATCGTCTTCTTCCCCGCGTTGACAGCCGGCCCGATCGATCGCCTCGAACGTTTCATCCAGGACTTGAGGAAAACGGATTCCATCTCCCGCCAGGATGCCTTCGAGGCCGGGCGGCGGCTTGCGCTGGGACTCTTCAAGAAATTTGTCGTAGCCGACAGCCTGGCATTGGTGGCGCTGAACGAAGCGAATGCCTTGCAGGTGCAGCAGGCAGGTTGGATGTGGTTCATCCTGTACGCCTACTCGTTCCAGATATTCTTCGATTTCAGCGGGTATACCGACATCGCCATAGGCCTCGGCCGGCTGGCTGGCATCCGCCTGCCGGAAAACTTCAGTGCCCCATATCTCAAACCGAATATCACCCAGTTCTGGAATAACTGGCATATGACCCTCACCCAGTGGTTCCGGGCATATTTTTTCAATCCCGTCACCCGCTCCCTGCGCTCCCGTAAATGGCCCATCCCACTTATCATCCTGATCACACAATTCGGGACGATGCTCCTGATTGGCCTGTGGCACGGGATTTCCTGGAACTTCATCTTCTGGGGTCTTTGGCATGGCCTGGGACTGTTCATCCACAACCGATGGTCGGAATGGACAAAAG
>VGNO01000198.1 GCA_016865985.1 Chloroflexota bacterium
TCGACATAATATGGAAAACTAAGCAGGCCTGATTCTTCGTCATAAAGCGCAATATAGAAGTTGTCTGCTTCCATCACTTCCTTGACGATGGCATGGATCATTGGATAGAACTGATCGAGGCTATCGACATTATCCGATGCCTGGGCGATCCGATAGACAATATCCTGGACCTTCTCCGCCTGTTTCCGTTCTGTGATGTCGCGTATCACCACCTGCGTGGCGGGATTTCCATTGAATACGGTAGGGATCGCGACAACCTCAACATCAATTTCCCCCCCATCGAGTCGCAGGAATTTTTCTTCGAGGATCTCGCCGATCTTCGCCTCCACCTGGGTCTTCTGGATGCGGCTCTTGACGATTTGATGATAGTCCGGGTGGACAAAGCCAAGGACTGGTTTGCCGACAAGGTCTGTCTCGGATTCTGCTCCCATAACATTAAGGGCAGCAGGATTGGCATAGACAATGATACCGCCGCTATGGATCGCAATCGCATCCGGGCTCAACTCCACCAGCCGCCGATACCGTTCCTCGGATTCTCGCAATGCCTGTTCAGCCTGTTTTCGATGGATTGCTCTTGCAACCTGGGAAGAGACGAATTCCAGGATGCGTTTTTCACTTTCCCCATAGACATTCGGTAATGAATAGTGCTGGACAACCATCGCACCGATGACGATATCATCGATCTTGAGTGGAACTCCCAACCAGATTGGCGAGGGTGAACCGACCAATTCGACTTCTCCACGCGATTCCAACTCCTGATGCGTCGCTATATCACACAACAGGGATTGGCCGGTCTTGAGGATATATTCTGTCAATCCACGCCCTGGTTTCCCGGGTTTGGACGGTCGGTCCATCTCATCTACAAAGTATGGGAAGCGGATTATCTCCTGTACTGGATCGAACAAGGCGATGTAGAAGTTCTCCGCCAGCATTACTTCCTTAATGATGTGATGAACTGCCGGATAAATATCATCGAGAGTGTTGGACCGGTCGGCCGCCTGGGCTATCCGATAGACGGCATCCTGTACCTTCTCCGCCCGTTTCCTTTCAGAAATATCCGAACCAAAGCAGATGACAGCCGGTTTCGCTTCGAATATCGCTGGTAGGAGGGACAACTCCAGCCAACATTCGCCCCCATCCGCAGTCAGTAAACTTATTTCTGCCTGTTCCTGGCTATGATGTCCGCGTTGAAGTCTCTGTCCCAGGTCTTTGATCATCCGGCGCTGGGAGGCATGAACGAGCTCGTGGAACTTCACATGGAGAAGTTCATCCACCGGGATACCGGTCGCCAGGATTGCCGAGCGGTTGGCATACAGGATTTTGCTCCCGCGCAGAACAAAGACCACCGCGTCGGCCGAAGCAGCCAGGGATTTGAAATGATCCCCATCATCCTGAAGAGCCTGGGAAATGAGCTGTGCTTCGATGGTCGATGGAGGGTTCACGGTGGTTGCTCCTGCGCTCCTAGTATAGCATGAGTACCGTATAGGCTGCCAGAACATCCTGCCTGGCTATGTTCGACCTCCTGGTCTCTGGTTATGGGATAACCACCCAGGGTGGTCCAATAGTTCCTGGAATATGTCATTTTGACACAAGGGAAGAATTCCACCACACGAAGAATATGACTATGCGCCATGCTTACTTGACCATTGTCCTTCTTCCATGTAAAATATTTAGGTATTCCTAAATTAATATGATGACGAACCATCTCACTCAAAACATCCAGGATTATCTGAAGGCGATCTATAGCCTATCCTTTAGCGGAAATGCGGCGTCCACGAACGCCCTCGCCGTCTGGCTGGGTGTGACCCCGGCCTCCGTCACCGGCATGCTCCAGAAAATGGCAACGAGCGAACCGCCTCTGGTTATCTACCAGAAACACCGAGGCGCCCGGCTCAGTCTGGCTGGCGAACGGGCCGCCCTCGAGGTGCTGCGCCACCACCGTTTATTGGAAACCTGGTTGGTCGAGAGACTGGGATATAGCTGGGATGCTGTCCACGAGGAAGCATGCAGGCTGGAGCATGTCATCTCCGAGGAGTTCGAACAGCGCATCGACGAGAGTCTTGGTCATCCTGTACGTGATCCACATGGGGCGCCCATCCCCAGCGCCGAATTGGTAATGCCTAGATTCACGGATGTTCCATTGAGCAACCTGGAAATCGGCGCCCGGGCCATTGTCCGCAGGGTGGTGGACGAGGACCGGGAAATCCTCCAGGTACTCCAGCAACTGGGGTTAATGCCGGGAGTGGTAGTGGAAATGCTGGGGCATGTCCCTGGGACGGGAGACTTTCTTCTCAGGGTTCTTCCTGGAAACATGGCGCCATTCCGGATGGAATTATCCCGGCATCTTATGGTGGAAGTTATCGAAAGGAATATGGATGCGTAAAAATCGAGTACCCAACAGTTGCCAAGCAATCTCCAGCCGGCGGAAATGAGCATATTCGCGCAGGTTCTCCTCCTCAGCCTGGCAGCCGGCCTCGGCACGGGACTTGGCGGCTTGATTGCCATTATCCGCAAACCCGGCCGAAGATCATTTGGGCTGCTGATGGGTGTCACTGCGGGCGTCATGATCAGCCTGTCCTTCATGGAACTGGTCTCCGAGGCATGGGAAATGGCAGGTTACCTGACCGCCACCCTGGGTTTCACCGCCGGAGCAGTGTTCATGCTGGTTGTCGATATTCTGATCCCACACGTCCGCTTCAGTGAGGCGGAGATGCCGGCGCCCACTCCCGGGATGCCATCCAGCCCTGATTGGGAATTCGAAGCAGCCAAACGCCAGCTGCGACGGCGGAGAGGCTGGTTCGGCAGGACTGGCAAACCAATGGATCGCACCCTCCTCAAGACCGGCGTCCTGATCGCCATCGGCATTACCATCCACAATATGCCGGAAGGGATCGCGGTCGGAGCGGGTTATGCCCACCAACCACAGTTCGGCCTCTTCATCGCTGCCGCCATCGCCCTACACAACATCCCTGAAGGGATAGCGACCGCCCTGCCCCTCTGCAAAGCCGGGGCGCGCCGCAGGGATGCCCTGCGGATGGCCTTGCTATCAGGTCTCACTGAACCGGTCGGAGCAATGCTGGCGTTGTCCTTCCTGTCGATTTTCACAGACCTACTTCCGGCTGCTTTGGCATTCGCCGGGGGTGTGATGACTTTCATCACCCTCGATGAATTAATTCCGGCTGCCCGTGAACATGGACACCAGCACTGGACAGCCATTGGTATCATCGTCGGCGCCATATTCGTATTCCTCCTGTCGGGCATTTTTGGAGTCTGACTCCCTGCCGATAGAAAACCCATCACGTGATATTCGGAGGTAGTAATGTCATTCGAGTGGTTTACCAGTTTACACCCCGTCTACCAAGCGCTGCTCGGGACTCTCTTCACCTGGGGCGTCACCGCCCTCGGCGCGGCAATGGTCTTCCTGTTCAAGAGCATCGATCGCAAGGTACTGGACAGCATGCTCGGCTTTGCAGCCGGGGTCATGATTGCCGCCAGTTTCTGGTCACTCCTGGCGCCGGCGATCGACATGGCGGAGCAGAATTCCTCCCTCCCCGCCTGGTTGCCAGCCGTGATCGGATTCCTTTTGGGTGGAGTATTCCTCTGGGCGGTGGACAGGCTCCTGCCTCACCTACACCTCGGTCTTCCAACCACCGAAGCCGAGGGGATTAAAACATCGTGGCAGCGCAGCATCCTGCTTGTCCTTGCGATCACCCTGCACAACATCCCCGAGGGACTGGCGGTTGGCGTCGCCTTCGGCGCAGTGGCGGCCGGCATCCCCTCGGCCGGACTGGCAGGCGCAATTGCGCTGGCGGTTGGCATCGGTTTACAGAATTTCCCCGAAGGCGCGGCGGTCTCCATTCCACTCCGCCGGGAAGGGATGAACCGGCTGAAAAGTTTCCTGTATGGACAGGCATCCGGCATCGTTGAACCCCTGGCCGGTGTGCTGGGAGCCGCGGCCGTGCTGCTGATGCGGCCCATCCTGCCGTATGCACTTTCCTTTGCAGCCGGGGCGATGATCTACGTGGTAGTGGAGGAACTGATCCCGGAATCGCAGTCGGGGAAAGACACCCACTTCTCCACTTTCGGCGCGATGCTTGGATTCGCGGTCATGATGCTGCTGGACGTGGCCTTGGGGTAAAATCCAGGAAAACGACACCGAGGAGTTACCAGCATGGACATGGAATACCGCCGGATTGGCAGGAGCGGGATCAAGGTCAGCGTTTTGTCCCTGGGAGCCTGGGTGACTTTCAGTAACCAGGTGGACCAGGATTCCGCCCTGGAGATGCTGGCTGCCGCCTACGGGGCCGGTGTAAATTTCTTCGATAACGCCGAAGTCTACGCCGGAGGGAAAGCCGAAACCATCATGGGCGCGGCATTGAAAAAACTCGGCTGGCGGCGCGGCAGTTTCCTGGTCTCTACGAAATTCTTCTGGGGACTGAACCGCGGCGTGAACGAACAGAACACGCTCAACAGGAAGCGGATCATGGAGGCCATGGATGGTTCCCTCAAACGACTCGGCCTCGATATGATCGACCTGGTATACTGCCACCGCCCGGACCCCGATACGCCCATCGAAGAGACGGCGCGCGCCATGAACGACCTGATCGTGCAGGGCAAGGCTCTATACTGGGGTACTTCCGAATGGAGCGCGGATGAGATCCGTGCCGCCTGGATGGTCGCAGACCGGAACGGCTGGCACAAACCGATCACCGAACAACCGCAATACAACCTGCTGTGGCGCGAGCGGGTCGAGAAGGAATATATCCGGCTTTACAGCGACCTGGGAGTAGGGTTGACAACCTGGAGCCCGCTTGCATCCGGCCTGTTGAGCGGAAAATACAGCCAGGGGATCCCGAAGGACAGCCGCGGCGCCCTGAAAGGATACGAATGGCTCCGGGGGAGTTTGACCGATCCACAAAAGATCGACACGGTAAAGAAACTGAAACCGGTTGCCGACGAAATCGGCTGTAGCCTGGCTCAATTTTCCATTGCATGGTGCGCCAGGAATCCAAACGTGAGCACAGTCATCACCGGCGCCAGCCGAGTGG
>VGNO01000199.1 GCA_016865985.1 Chloroflexota bacterium
CTCCTGCTGGAGATCCCCGGCGTAAAGGAAGTCTACGCCAGCAGCGCTTTCCATACAGTGGAAGTCGCTTATGATGAAAAGGCCACCACCGACCTCGCCATCCAGGCAAAAATGGACGATGCTGGATATATCGGGGACTGGTCAGTAGCGCGGGAGAGCGGCAAAGCCGTCGGATCGGAAGATGGGCAGGAGGCGTTCTTCAGGCACACTGCTGTCTACGAGACAACCCGCCAGGTGGTGAGTTTTGCCCAGAAGGCTCCGTCCCAGGGAAAGCCGCTTTGGCCCTGCCCCGGGATCGGTGTTTTAAAGCGCGAAGAAGAATAGAGGTAGCAGACATGGCAAAAAAACGCGAATTGAATGAGTACAGCACGGATCCCGCCGCCCAGCAGATGATCCTGAGGGCCGAGGAACTGGGGATCGGCACCGCTTTCACCCGCGCTGATGAGATGGCGCCCTGCAACATCGGCGGCGCTGGCATGTGTTGCAAGCAGTGTGGCATGGGACCATGCCGGTTGACGAAGGACGGCTCGGTCGGCATCTGCGGCGCGACCATCGACACCATCCAGGCCCGTAACCTGACCCGCGCCATCGCCGCCGGGGCTGCCGCCCACTCGGACCATGGGCGGGACATGGCCTTCCTCCTGAAAGCGACAGCAAACAAGGAAGCCGAGGGATATGCCATCCGGGATATTGCCAAGCTGCGGATGGTCGCTGCCTACTATGACATCCCGGTCCAGGGACGCTCTCCGGAAGAGATTGCCAACGACCTGGCGGACCTGTATATCGCCCAATACGGCCAGCAGCGGGGAGAGATCGTCCCGGTCCGTCGCGCCCCGGCGAAGAGACAGCAGATCTGGCGGGAGCAGGATGTCGTCCCGCGCGGCATCGACCGGGAAGTGGTCGAGTGCCTGCACCGCACCCACATCGGCGACGACCAGGATCCCGAGCACATCCTGAACCATGCCATCCGCACCGCCCTGGCGGACGGGTGGGGCGGTTCGATGATGGCGACCGATATTTCAGATATTTTGTTCGGCACGCCAGCGCCCATCCTGGGACAGGCCAACCTGGGCGTTATCAAGCAGGACATGGTCAACGTGGTCGTGCACGGACATGAGCCCAGCCTGAGCGAGATGATCGTTGCGGCTTCGCAGGACCCGGAGATCATCGCCTACGCCAAGGCGGCCGGGGCGCGGGGCGTCAACCTGTCCGGCATCTGCTGTACTGCCAACGAGATCCTGATGCGGCAGGGTATCCCTGCCGCCGGGAATTTCCTGCACCAGGAACTTTCGATCATGACCGGCGCCATCGAAGCCATGGTTGTGGATGTGCAGTGCATCATGCAGGCGCTGGTGGAACTGGCGACCCATTTCCATACCAAGATCATCACGACCTCGCCCAAGGTGCGCCTGAAGGGCGCGACCCACATCGAGTTCGAAGAGGAACATGCCCTGACGATCGCCAAGCAGATCCTGAAAACCGCCATAGACAACTTCAAGAACCGCGATACGGGCAAGGTCCAGATCCCGCAGGTCAAGGAAGACCTGATCCCCGGTTTCTCGCACGAATATATCAATTACATGCTCGGCGGTTCCTTCAGGGCATCCTTCCGGCCGCTGAACGATGCCATCATCTCAGGGCGGATCCGCGGTGTGGCGGCCATCGTCGGCTGCAACAATCCGCGATCCAGCCAGGACTACCTCCACAATGTGGTCACCAAGGAACTCCTGAAACAGGATGTGCTGGTGGTCCAGACCGGCTGTGGGGCGATTGCCAGCGCAAAACTGGGGCTGCTGTTGGGAGAAGCAGGCTTGAGCGAGGTCGGTCCCGGCCTGCGAGAGATCTGCGAGACAGTCGGCATTCCCCCTGTCCTGCACATGGGTTCCTGCGTCGATAATACCCGCATCCTGACCGTTCTGACGCAGGTGGTGGCCGAAGGCGGCCTGGGCGACGACATCGACCAGGTACCTGCGGTCGGCCTGGCGCCGGAATGGATGAGCGAGAAGGCGCTGGCAATCGCCACCTACTGCGTTGCCTCCGGCGCATACGTCATCTTCGGCGGCGCCTCCCCGGTCAGCGGCATGCCCGATCGCGTCTCCGACAGCGACCTGGTGCTCAAGTACATCAGCGAGGGCTGGGAGAAGAAGTTTGGCGGAAAACTGGAATTCATGCCGACCCCGGAGGAAATGATCCAGAAGACGCTCGAGCACATCGACAAGAAACGGGCGGCGCTCGGCCTGCCGGCGTATGACCCGGCGCGCTTCGGCAAGAGCGGCGATACCCGCATGTCCGAACTGGAAAAACTGCCCCTGGCGGAACGCCGGGCGGCCATCTACGGTACAGCAGCCGATTAGGCAAGGGAGAATGCGACATGTCACGTTACATAGCAACCCGCGCCATCCGCGGCGCAAATGCCCTGGTCACGGAGGCGGAACTGATGCTCGGCCAGGCGATCAAGGAGAAGGGGGCCGATACACCGGTCGCCTTCCCGAACACAGCCTACTACCTGCCGACCATCCTCGGCATGACCGGGAGACAGGTCGAGACTCTCGGGCAGCTCGTCCCAACCATCGAACATGCCCGCGCCTTGATCCATCCCATGCCTTCCGATTCTCACTGGACCCCATACCTGGGCGAGACTCTCGACAGTGGGATGGCGACCCTGCTGGCGGCAGAGACCATCGAAGCCGTCCGTTTTGTCTACAAACTACAGCCCGAACCCCTGCCAGGATTTACCCTGGCCGGCGGCACTTCTTACGGGGCGGGCGACGACAAGGCGCACCTCAACGGTCCCATCGACGACATCCAGTTGCGGTCGTGGGGCATCCAGCTGGTGGATGGGCGCATGCCCGGTTTCGCAGCCATTGTCGGCGCCGCCAAATCGAACGAAGTGGCGGTCAAGATCGTGCGCGAACTCCAGCGCCGCAACATCCTGACCTTCCTTTCCGGCAACGTCAATGGGCGCAGCATCATCCACCAGTTGCAGGAAGAGGGGGTGGAACTCGGTTACGATACCTATACCGTCCCGTTCGGAACCGATACCATCTCGGCCATATATGCCCTCGGATTTGCAACCCGCTCCGCCCTGACCTTTGGCGGTCTTAAGCCCGGCATGGCGCGCGAGATCCTGCTCTATAACAAGGACCGCGTGTTCGCATTTGTGCTGGCGCTCGGTGAAGTGGACGATCTCAAGTATGCTGCAGCCGCAGGGGCGATCAATTTTGGCTTCCCGGTCATTGCCGATACGGTCATCCCCGAGATCCTGCCGACCGGCATCACCACTTACGAACACGTCGTGTCGATGCCGTTCAACCAGGTCGACGGCAAGGATGACCTCGAGAAGGCCGAACGCCTGGTGCAGAAGTGCATCGAAGTGCGCGGCGTCAAGGTCAAAGTGTCCAATGTGGACGTGCCGGTCCCGTATGGCTCCGCTTTCGAAGGCGAAGTGGTACGCAAGGCCGACCTGCGGGTGGAGTTCGGTGGCAAGCATTCCCGCTGTTTCGAATACCTCCACGCAGCATCCTTGGAGGAAGTCGTGGACGGGAAGGTGGAGGTAGTTGGACCGTCCTTTGCCGAGATTGCGGCCCAGGGTTCGATGGACATGGGCATCGTAGTCAAGGTTGCCGGGCGGCAGATGCAGAAGGACTTCGAGCCGGTGCTCGAGCGGCAGATGCATTACTTCGTCAACGGCGCTTCCGGTATCCAGCATGTCGGCCAACGCGATATCGCCTGGATCCGGGTTTCCAGCGCCGCCGCAGACAAGGGCTTCGAGTTGCAGCACTTCGGCAAGATCCTGCACGCCCGCTTCCATGAAGATTTCGGCGCCATCGTGGACAAGGTGGAAGTGACGGTCTACACCGATCCCGCCAGGTTGAACGAATGGCTCGATAACGCCCGCGCCGCCTACGATTACCGCAATAAACGCCTGGCGGACCTGACCGACGACAAGGTGGAGGAGTTCTATTCCTGCACACTCTGCCAGTCCTTTGCACCCAACCACGTCTGCGTGGTCAGCCCGCAGCGGCTGGGTCTGTGCGGCGCATACAACTGGCTGGACTGCAAAGCATCCTTCAGCATCAACCCAACCGGTCCCAACCAGCCGATCAAACTCGGTAAACTGGTGGACTTCAAGAAGGGGTATTGGGAGGGCACGAACGATTACGCCCGCATCGGCTCGCACGGCGTGGTCCAGGAAGTATCCATGTATTCGATCATGGAGAACCCGATGACTGCCTGCGGCTGCTTCGAATGCATCGTCATGCTCATCCCTGAATCGAATGGTGTGATGATACTAAGCCGCGAAGACACGGCAATGACTCCAGCCGGGATGACATTCTCGACCCTGGCAGGCGTTGCCGGGGGCGGCCTCCAGACCCCGGGCGTGATGGGCGTTGGTAAGTTCTACCTCCTCAGCCCGAAATTCATTTCCGCCGACGGCGGTTTCAAGCGCGTCGTCTGGATGAGCAGCGTCCTCAAGGAAAGCATGGCCGAGGAGTTCAAGGCCGTCGCCGCCCGCGAAGGCGATCCGGATTTCATCGAGCGCATCGCAGACGAGCGCAATGTGACGACCGTCGACCAGTTGCTGGCCTGGCTGGAAGAGCACAACCATCCGGCGCTGACGATGGACCCGATGTTCTAGATGTGAATGGGGAGGAAGGCGGATTCCGCTCTCCTCCCCGGTTTTTTCGATAAGGATGTATGTCCTTCACCCGCGAACGGAAACTGGTGCGTGACCTGATGCAGGTGGGCGTGGCGACATGTCCGCCGCATGCATCCGTACCGGAAGTTGCCCGGCTGTTGCAGGAGCGGGGACTGGAGGCGGTGGTCGTGCTCGACCCGGAGGATGGTCACGCCCTGGGGTTTACAGGCAGGGAGGAGTTGATGAGGGCCTATCTCCGCAGGGACGCCCGGTCGTTGAGCGTGTCGGAGGTCATGCGGGAGGATGTCCCCCAAGTCCCGCCTGACATCCCGCTGGAAACTGCCGTCCAGTTGATGCTGGACCGGA
>VGNO01000200.1 GCA_016865985.1 Chloroflexota bacterium
ATCAGACCGGTCCTTACTGGGCTTACTTCTACACCGGGCGATACCCGGATGTCATCTCCCTGGCGAATGCGACTTTCGATACGATCGACGAGGATACGCTGGAGGAGAGTCTCTACTGGCGGGGCATTGCCAACTTTGCCCTCGGCGACGCAACTTCAGCCATCGCTGACCTGCGCGAGGCGGTCCGCCTTAACCCGAATTTCCAGGCCGGCCTGGATAAACTGGCCGAATGGGGCGTCAGCCCGTAGGCGTGCGATGAAACTGCTCCATTTTGCTGATGCCCATATCGATATGGCCAACTATGGCCGCCACGACCCGCTAAGCGGCATGCCGTTGCGCGTTCTGGATTTCCTCAAATCACTAGATGCCATCGTGGATGCGGCTGTCGATGAAAAAGTGGACCTGGTTATTTTCGCCGGAGACGCCTACAAGGACCGTTCCCCGGGCCCAACCTTCCAGCGTGAATGGGGACGGCGGATCATGCGGCTCTCGAAAGCGGGCATCCGGACCCTGTTGCTGGTTGGCAACCATGACCTGTCCCCGGCGTTGGGCCGCGCCCACGCCATCCAGGAATTCGAGACGCTCGAGATCCCGTATGTAACTGTCTTAGCCAAACCGGCCTGTATCCTGGCGGACGAACTCGGTCTGCCGGCACAGGTGCTGGCGTTGCCCTGGGTGTCGCGCTCTGGCTTGATGGCGGCGCTCGGGATCAGCGCCGCTGAACCCGAGCAATTATTAGCCAGCATAGAGAACCGCCTGACGGACCTGGTGCAAGGCTGGCTGGCAAAAGTCGATCCATCCCTGCCAGTCATCCTGGCAGCCCATGCCTCGATCGAAGGCGCTCTGTATGGAAGTGAAAGAACTGTGATGCTCGGTTCCGACCTCATCCTCCCGGCTTCCCTGGTGCGGGACCCGCGCCTGGACTATGTCGCGCTCGGCCATATCCATAAACCGCAAGACCTCAACCGGAATGCCCATCCACCGGTCATCTATCCCGGCTCGATCGAGCGGGTGGACTTTGGGGAGGCCTCCGACGATAAGTATTTCATCGTGGCAGATGTGGAAAAAGGGAACGCCGCGGTGCAATGGCGGGAACTATCCGGGATCCGTCCTTTCCTGGACTACGCCGTAAGGCTGGAATCATCCGAGAATATCACCGAGACCCTGAAAGCCTCCCTGCCAGAACAAAAGGATATCGAAGGAGCAATCGTGCGCCTGACGATTGATTATCCGCGAGAATGGGAGCCGCTCCTGGATGAAGGCGCTTTGCGTGATTATGCGCGTGCGGCCTTCGAATTTCATCTAGTCAAACGCCCCCAACTGGAAAGCCGTATCCGCCTGTCAGCCGACCAGACAGCCAGCAGCCTCAGCCCGTTGGTTCTCCTGGAACAGTACTGGCTGGCAACCAAGACAGACGCGGATGAAATCGAGTCACTCCAGAAGCTCGCGGCATCCATACTGGTCGATGAAGAGGAGATGGAGAACGAGGCAGGCGATTAACCCTTGACCCGGGGGCCGGCTATGCTGAACACACAATTCCTACCCTGCTCCTTGGCGCGATGCTCGGCGAGATTAGCGCGGTCCACCAGGGTGGCAATGTCCGGGATTTCGTCAGTCAGGTTTGTCACCCCGATGCTGGCGGATACGGAGAGGTCCCCATCCTTGGTCTGAAACCGGGTATTATTGATTTCTTTGAGCAACCGGTGGGCGGTTTTTTTGGCGGTCCCGATGGCAGTTTCCGGCAGGAGCACGACGAATTCGTCCCCGCCGTAGCGGGCGACGAGGTCGACAGAGCGCATAACCTGCCGGCAACGGATGGCGACCGCCATCAAGATATCGTTTCCTGTGGCGTGGCTGTAGCGATCGTTGAATCGTTTGAAATGATCGATATCGATGAACAACGTGGAAAGTGGACGACCGAAGCGACGGGCCCTGTCCACTTCACGTTTTCCGAGTTCCACCAGTCCGCGGTAATTGTAGATTCCGGTCAATTCATCCACGATCGCCAGCCGCTGGATCTCCCCGAACATGCGGGCGTTTTCGATGGCGATGGCTGCTTCCACGGCCACCATTTCGAGCAGGCGGATCTGGTCAGTTGTATATACCCCGGCCTTATAGGACTGGATGGAGATGATACCGATGACCTTGTCCCTTAATAGCAATGGGATTCCGATAAAGGCCCGGGCAGGGGTCCCACCGAAGCGGATGGGCGAAATGGGGAGGGAGGCGTCTGGATCGAGAACATCCGGGATATAAAGAGATTGTTTGTTCTGAATGATGAAACCCGTCAGACCCGGATTCTGGTGCAGGTCGCGGGTGTGGGGGTGTTTATACCCATTTTCGAAGTAGAGTGGGATGCTGACGAGACCGGTTTCCTCCGCATAGAGGGCAACATAGAATACATCGCAGGGGATGGCATTGCAACATTGGTCCTTGAGCGTCTTGAGTACCTCGTCCAGGTCGAGACCGGAGGTGATCGCCAGGCTGATCTGGTTCAAGATCCCCAATTCCTCAACCCGCAGGGCAAGCAGGTCGACTGCCTTTCGGTGTTCTGTTACATCGCGGAATACGATCAACCTCCCGCGGAGTTCCCTGCGACGGTTGTAGAGAGGTGTGATCTGTAAACCGAGATGGATGGGTAAAGCCGGTTCCAGTCGGATCTCCCTGCGTGTGACGAGTGTATCTTCCGGGCGAGTCACAGCGCTCCCCCAGTTACCCGGCAGGTAGGTGGAGGGCTTACCGATGATATCCCTGGCTTGGATACCGATCGTCCTTTGGGCGGCGAGGTTGATGTCCACTACCCGGTCGTTGACATCGAGCACCAGCACCCCGTCCCGCATGGTCTCGATCAGGTGGTCACGGGCGATGGGAATGATGTTGAAAATCTGCATCCGGAAGATTCCGAATGCGACGACAACCCCTGCCACTGAGAAGGAAATTGGCGTGAGGTCCATTCCCGGAACCGGGTTGATCCCTGCACTGTAAAACAAACCGGTGATGACAGGAACCAAAGCCGCAGCCAGGATGATACCGACCTGATTGCGTTCCCCTGTTTTTCCAGTCCTACAAGAGCGGATCAGTACCCCAATTCCCAGGAGGATGAGCAGGTAATCGTAAAAGATCAAGAAGTAATATCCAGTCCCGTGATGGTAGATATATGCACCGGGTATTTCAGGGCTGGGCGTATAACCTGTCCAGATGAGGGAATGCCACTCGTTCGTTATCGTCAACGCTAAGGCTATGAATGGGATAATGGAAAGCATTAGGTAAAACTTCTTGTTCAGCCATCTGTAGCGCCGGCTGTAATCCAGAACGAAAACAAGGAAAAGAACTGGTACGGACACTGCGCCAAGATATTCTGCCTTGGCGAAGACAATTTTCATAGTCAGGGGGGAGACTGAGGCTTCCAGCCCGGAAGCCAGGGTCCACTCTGCAACGGCGCACATCAACAGGCAGAGGGTCTGCGCGCCTGGCATCCCGCGCCGGCGTGAGGCTGCATATCCGGTCAGAATGGAAACCATGGCCGTTGCAAATAAGATGCCTGAAATCCACGAATACTCCCAGATCATTTCCCTCTCCATGTCTCATTCGGTTCGGAGTTCCGCGCTGGTCCATATTTGCCAGCGCCGATGGGAGTATAGCATAAACGACATTCATTGACTGATAATCACACTTTACAAGAATGATGACTGGTCAACCAGTCCGGGATGGATTACACTTCCAGCATATAAAGCATTATGCTACAAATAGGGAAATTCCATGCCAGGAGTATCCATGTTCCAGACATTCGAGCAAGCCCAGAAATACGTAAAAGACTACCATATCGAAATCGTGGACTTGAAATTTTGCGATTTATGGGGGCGCTGGCATCACCTTAGCATCCCGGCCGGGCAATTCGAACCTGGTTTGATGGATACCGGCATCGGTTTCGACGGTTCTGCTGTCGGCTTGAAGTCGGTCAAAGCGGGGGATATGGTTCTCATCCCCGACCTGGCGACCGGTTTCATCGATCCTTTCTGGGATTCCCCGACCTTATCCTTTATCTGTACGACCTTCGAAGCAGATACACACGCCATATTCGCCAATGACCCCCGCAACCTGGCCATCCGGGCGGAGTCCCATCTGAAGTCCACCGGATATGCCGATGAGAGCCGCTGGGGTCCGGAATATGAATTCTATATTTTCGACAGTGTTACCTACGAATCTGGTGTGAACCGGGCCTCCTACCAGATCTCCTGCCGTGAGGCTGATTGGAACAGTGCGGCAAGCGGGCATGGGCGCTATATCCCATTGCATGGTGGATACCACGCCATCCCGCCTAAAGACCAACTCTTCAACCTGCGTTCGGAAATCACCCCAACCTCGAAAAGATGAGCGTACCGGTCAAATAGCACCACCACGAAGTTGGCGGGCCGGGGCAATCGGAGATCGAGACCCCGATGATGGGGCTTGTTCAAGCCGGTGACGCAACCATGATCATAAAATATGTCACCAAGATGACAGCCCATGCGCACAGCCAGACGGCAACTTTCATGCCTAAACCGCTGTATGGCGAGGCAGGCTCCGGGATGCATTTCCACCAACACCTGTTCAAGCAGGGGCGGAATGCATTCTATGACGCCAACGGCTACGGTTATCTTTCAAGGGAAGCGTTGTTCTACATCGGTGGCCTGTTGCTACATGGCCCGGGGCTCCTGGCATTGACGAATCCCAGCATGAACTCCTACCGCAGGCTTGTTCCGGGTTTTGAAGCCCCTGTCAATGCCTTCTTCTCGCTAGTGTAACTCCGAGATGGATATTGGGGGAAGTGGTATAGTAGGCGGCATGAGGAAACCGATATTTGTACGCTCACTAATGGAAGATGAACGACAGAAGTTGGAAGCCAGCTTGCGCTCGAAAG
>VGNO01000201.1 GCA_016865985.1 Chloroflexota bacterium
CAGTTAAACGCAAAATGCGCATAACGACCTGACCGGACTATTTCACCCAGCGCAAGGCCTGTGGGGTTCAGCCCCTCTCTTGGCAACGACACCATGGACCGCGATCAGACCGACCTTCTCATCATCGACGATTCCCCGGAAGACCGCCAAATCTATGCGCGCTACCTGGCGCATCGGTATCACATACGGGAAGCGGAGCTCGGCCAGCAAGGTCTGGCCATGATCCGGGACCGCCGGCCGGATTGCGTGCTGCTCGATTACCGGCTGCCGGATGTCGACGGGCTCCAGGTATTGGACGCCCTCCAGGCCGACAAGGCGCTGGCAGACGTGCCCGTGGTGGTGCTGACGGGCTTTGGCGATATGAATATCGCCGTAGCCGCCATGCGAACCGGCGCCGTGGATTTCCTGGACAAAAATACCTTGACGTCCGATTCGCTCGGTTGGGCAGTCGATAATGCGTGTGAGAAGGCCCGCCTTCGCGCGGAAGTCGAGCGCCAGCGCCAGTGGCTGCACATCATGCTGGCCAGCATCCATGACGGCGTGCTGGCGGTCGATCACGATTCACGGATCACCGTCTTGAATGCAATCGCCGCACGGCTCATCGGTTGGGACACCGTCGAAGCTATGGGCCAACCCCTTGTCGGCATCCTCAATCTACGCGACGAAGAACCGGATTTCGATTGGCATGTCTGGCTGGCGCGGTTACTTGACGATGCCCACCCGTTCGAGCCTGGGGGCGCCGTCAGGTTCGGCTGGCTGACGCCGCGCCGGGGTCATGATATAGGCGTCGAGTATCGGCTGACGCCCGTTCTGGATGCCACCGGTCATGTCGAAAGTCTGGTGCTGTCGCTCAAGGATGTCACCCAGCAAAAGCTGGCCGAGGCAGCGCTGCGGCAAAGCGAGGAACGCTTACGGCACGCGCTGGAGGGCGCCCAAATGGGGACTTTTCACTGGAACGTCGCCACCGGTGAGATCGTCTGGTCTGACATCTATCTGAGTATCGTCGGGCTCCCGCCCGGCGCCCGGGGCAGCCATGCGAGTTGGTTGGCCAGCCTGCACCCGGAAGATCGCGAGCGCGTCGACCGGTTGTGTCGCCAAGCCATGGCGACGCACAGCGATGTCGATGTCGATGTCGAATATCGTATCGTCCGGCCCGATGGTGCTTCGCGCTGGCTGGCCGCCAGGGGAAGATTCCTGTACGGGGCCGAGGGGACGCCACTCCGGATGGAAGGGGTGATTCAGGACATCAGCGAACGCCATGCCCTGGAAGACGAGATTCGCGCGCTTAACAGCAGGCTGGAATCCCTGGTTCAGGAAAGGACCTCCGAATTGACCCAGGCCCGCCTCCAAATCCAGGATGTGCTGGAGCAGGTCAGAAGCTCCGAAGCCCAATTCCGCGCCATCTTCGAACAGGCTCCCCTGGGCATCGCACTCATCGATTCCCGGACCGAGCAATTCGACCAGGTCAATGAACGCTTTGCCGCCATCACCGGATGGTCACAACAGGAGTTGGAGGCTAGCGTCTGGATGCGAATCACGCATCCAGACGATGTAAGGCAAGAAAGGGACAACCTGGCTCGCCTCAAAGCCGGTGAAATCAGCGTCATCCACATGAACCAGCGTTTTTTGCGGCCGGACGGGCAGGTGTCCTGGATGAGCATGACGATTGCGCCACTCAAGGGAGGGGCTGGCGAGCCTCCCCGCCACCTCAAGCTGATCGAGGATATCACCGAGCGCCTGCGGTTGGAGGAGGCGCTGGTCCAGAGCGAGGAGCGTTATCGCCTGGTGGTCGACGCCCGCGGCGAAGGTGTTTGGGAAGCCGATCTGATCAACGAAACGCTCATTGTCAACGAGCATTGGTATACCCTGCTGGGGTATCGCTGGGGAGAGGTCACACCCACCTATGAGCTGTTCAGAGGCCATCTGCACCCGGACGATGTCGAAGAATACGAACATGTTTTTACCGAGCATTTGCTGGGGTATTCACCACACTACGCATGTGAATACAGAATCATCACCAAAACGGGCGATATTCATTGGCACCAGGGGTTTGGCAAGGTCGTCCAGTGCAGCGCCGAGGGTTTGGCGCTGCGTATCGTGGGCGCCTTTTCCGATATTACCGAGCGCAAGCAGGTTGAGGCGGCGCTGCTGGATGCGGAACAGCAGGCGCGCGCGACCAAGGAGCGGCTGGAGCTGGCGCTCAATGTCTCCGGGTTGGGACTATGGGAGTTCCGTTGCACCGACCGGAACATGCATTTTGACGAAAGGGTCAATCGGATGCTGGGTCACGGCGCCATTGATTCCGATCTGAAAGAAGCCGACTGGATCGGGCAACTCCATCCCGATGACAGAGCCGCCGTCGAAATCGCCATCGCGCGGCACGAGCGAGGGGAGACGCCCAACCTGGAAATTGAATACCGTACCAAACACCGGGACGGTCACTGGATCTGGATGCAGGCGCGGGGGAAGATTACCGACCGCGATGGAACATCAAACCCGGCTCGCGCCCTGGGGACCATACTGGATATCAGTCAACAAAAGCGGGCCATCAACGAATCAGGCACCTTGTTGCGACAGATCCAAGACATCATTCATCAGGCGGCGCGGCTAACTGCCGCGGCGGCCCCTTCGGAACCCGCGGGACAGACCAGTCCCCTCGACGAAAGAGTACCGCTCCTCGACCTCGCCGCGGCGGCCCCTTCGGAACCCGCGGGACAGACCAGTCCCCTCGATCGGCTGACGTCAAGACAGAAAGAGGTGCTACACCTCATCGCCTCGGGACACACTTCCGCGCAAATATCCGAAAAATTGAAAATTTCCATCACTACCGTGAGAACACACCGTCGGGATTTGATGCTGGCCCTCGATCTACACACAGTATCGGACCTCACGCGTTTCGCGTTGAGGGAAAGATTGATTGCCGAGGACTAACCCCGCGCGGCCCTCTGAGTACCGATGAAGTCATCCAGCATGACGCCGTTAGGGTGCACGCGGGGTGAACGCCGCGCCAAAAATGTAGTGGGTATTCACGGGGTATGGTGTATTCAAGACCGAGCGGCCAGCAGGCTGCACCGATGGAGCCGCAGGGGAAATCCAGGTAATGACTACCTCATCCGTAGTAGATAATTACCGCATTGGAATGATTCGCCAAGCTTGGCGAGAGTATAGAATACTTCTCTGGAATCTTCCGAGGCGTGAGACACGGTTGTGCCTTTGACTTTCAGGCCAGCGTCATTTTCAGATTCTGCACGCAAAATGCCCCTCGAATTACGCCCTGCGCCAACAGTTCATGTAATCGCTAAGCCAATGTCCCAGTTAACCATTTTCACCGCAAAACTGAGTATGGGGCTGCTGTTCGCGCTACAACTCGTGACCCTAATGGGGATTGTCAGAGTCGGAAATGCAGCCAGCGGTTGTCCACGCTGTGGAAGGTATTCGGGTCTTCAGACAGTCCAGGCAGGAGTCTGGACGCGATGGCTCGCCTTATTTCGGCAAGGCGTTCACGCGGCCCGATGCGCGCATTGCGGGTGGCATGGCCGTTTATGCTGATTCACCCGATTCCCGGCCCCACGATGGAATCTCGGTCACATTACAAAATTACTACATCATGAACGAGGACGACTTGAACCGGGAGTTGCAAGTCCAAGTCTCCCTTAAGTTACTGGAGAGCCTGGAGCAGTCCCACCGGCGCTATCGCAACCTGGTGGATACCCTGGCTGACGTGGTATTCGAGCACGATGAGAACGGTATCGCCTTTCTCAACGCCGCCTGGATGCGTCACTACGGACACCCCATCGATGGCAGCCTGGGCGCCGAACTCGGCCAGTTCATCCTGCCCGAGGACCGTTCCCTGCTGGACGCCTGGCTGGCCAATACCCGCCAGGATTCCGGCCAGCCCTCCACGGTCGAATTACGCCTGCTGGACGCGAATGGCGAGCCGCATTGGGTGGAGATCCATGGCCGCCATGATCGGGATAGCCAGCGCCATACTGGCCTCATTCGCGATATCACCCAGAGGAAAAGGGCGGAACTCGACCTCAGGGAAAGCGAACGGCACTTCAAGGACCTGGCCGATACGGCGCCGGTCATGACCTGGATTGCGGGACCGGACCAGCTTTGCACCCATTTCAATCAGGTCTGGCTGGATTTCACCGGCAGAACGCTGGAGCAGGAAGCCGGCAATGGCTGGGCGGAGGGGGTCCATCCCGACGATCTCGACCATTGTCTTGAAGTCTATGTGGAGTCCTTCAACGCGCGTCAGCCTTTCAGCATGGACTACCGGCTGCGGCGTCACGACGGGGAATACCGCTGGCTTCAGGACAATGGCGCCCCGCGCTTCGACGCGGCAGGTTGCTTTCTGGGTTACATCGGCTCCTGCCTGGACATCACCGAGCGCAAGCAGTCCGAACAGTATTTCAAAGCCCTGGTGGAAGCGTCGCCCAGCGTCTTGCTCCTGGTCAACGAGCGTGGCGTCGTGACCCAGGTGAATCAGGCGCTGGAGCGCTTGTTTGGCTATGCCCCGCATGAACTGATCGGACACCCCATGGAAATGCTGGTGCCGAAGGAGCACCGGCGGCAGCATGAGAAAGACCGCGCGAGCTACCAGGCCTGCCCCAGTCCGCGTGGAATGGGAGCGGGTCGTTTTCTCGCGGGCCTGCGCAAGGATGGCTCGATCTTTCCCGTCGAGGTGGGCTTGAGTCCGGTGGTCTTGGACGGTCGTCGTCATGTCATTGGAGTGGTGGTCGATGTGACCGAGCGCCAGCGGTCGGCGGAGGACATGAAGGAACTCAATGCCGAACTCGAACGGCTGGTCCTGATGCGCACGACGCAACTGGAGAGCGCCAATGCCGCGAAATCCCAGT
>VGNO01000202.1 GCA_016865985.1 Chloroflexota bacterium
ATCTCCATCAAGCGCCTGGCTGCAGCCGTGTCCGGCTGGTTGACGACCACCGGTTCACCGGTATCCCCGCCAATGCGGACGGCGGATTCCATCGGCACCGCGCCCAGGAAGGGGACCTTTGCCACGCGCGCCAGGTCCTCGCCGCCGCCCTCTCCAAAGAATTCGCCGCGCATATTCTCTATCACGCCCAGGATCGGCACCTCCAGGGTGCGGAACATCTCCAGGCCGCGGCTGGCGTCCTCCAATGAGACAGTCTGCGGCAGGGTGACGATCACCACGCCGCTCAAGGGCAGGATCTGCGCCAGGCTGAGCGGCGCGTCGCCGGTTCCCGGCGGCAGGTCGATGACCAGGTAATCCAACTCGCCCCAATCCACATCGCCCAGGAACTGGCGGATGGCCGAGTTGAGCATCGGGCCGCGCCAGATGAGCGGTTGCCCAGGTTTGACCAGGAAGCCCATCGACATCAGTTTCACGCCGTAGGCTTCGGCCGGGACGATGCGATCGCCGTTCGATCCGGGGATCTTCTGGACGCCCATCATGGTCGGGATATTGGGGCCATAGATGTCGGCGTCCATCAGGCCGACCCTTGCGCCGCTCTGGGCCAGGGCAACCGCCAGGTTGACGGCCACCGTGCTCTTGCCGACCCCGCCCTTGCCGGAGGCGACCGCCACTGCATGTTTGATCGGCAGGTCGAGCGCGCCGCGCAGCCTGCCATCGACCGGGACGCTCGAATCCATTTTCACCGTCACATGTTTCACGCCGGGGACGGCCAGCACGGCTTCCCGGGCTTCCTGCTCGATGCGGCCCTGCAGGGGGCAGGCAGGGGTGGTGAGGACGACGGTAAAAGTCACCCGGTCGCCTTCGACGGCCAGGTCGCGGATCATGTTGAGCGCGACCAGGTCCTTGTGCAGTTCGGGTTCCTGGACCTTGCCAAGCGCAGCCAGGATAGATTCACTCGATATGGATTTGCTCATTGGTACTCGCTATTTATCTTCAAATTTGGGATCCCGCGCGGGGGTGATCCCGGCGAGATTGGATGGGAATCCGCCTGGCAGGGGATCCTGTTCAGGCGGAGCGTGGGACGGACCGGAGCAACCTGCCGGGGGGACCGGTCAGGCCATTTCCGGACGGTGGGCGGCGAGGCGGGAGGCTTCCTTGGCTGCCCGGGCGGCGTTCTCGCGGGTGGCGTTGGCTGGCCGGATGGTTTCGTAATAGGCAGCCGACCTGGATAGTTTTTCTTTGTTCAGGACATTCCGGGCGAAGGAAGCCAGTTCGTAGTTGTGATCCATCTTGATCGAATCGAACGGGCAGTACTCGGCGCACAGGCCGCAGTTCATGCAGATATCAGCGTCGATGTAGAATTCCGCCGGGTCGGGGACCGGTCGTCCGGTGGCCGGGTCGGTCGTACGGACGATCCAAATGCACTGCGGCGGGCAGACCTTGGCGCAGATGCCGCACGATGTACAGCGCAGGGTCTTCGTCCCATTCTCGCCTTCATCGTAGATCAGGAAGGGCAGGAAACGGAATTCCTCCGGCGTTGGCAGTTTCTCTTCGGGATATTGGATGGTGAATATGCCGCGGGCGTCCTTGCTGGATCGGTGGGCGATGCCTTCCACCGAGCGGTAACGGCGTTCGCCTTTGGTGATGCGGCGCGCCAGCCAGACGGCGTCATCCCAATAGGTGTTCCAGAAGCGCTTGAGGGTGACGCCCAGGCCTTTTACGATCCCTTTGCCGTATAGTTCTTCCATGATCAGTCTCCTCTACCGGTCGACTTCGCCCAGCACGATATCGATAGAGCCCAGGATGGCGACCACATCGGCGATCTTCTGGCCGATCGACATCGGTTCGAAGGCGGTCAGGTTGATGAAGGATGGGGCGCGCACGTGGTAACGCCAGGGGTTGGCTTTCCCGTTCGAGACGATATAGAAGCCCAGTTCGCCCTTTGGCCCCTCCACCCGGCCATATGCCTCGCCGGGCGGGACTCGCACCGTATATTGTGGTTTCACTGCCGTGATCGGACCCTTCGGGAGTTGCTTGATGGCCTGCTGGACGATGCGGATGCTCTGGCGGACTTCTTCGAAGCGCAGCATCATCCGGTCGTAGATATCGCCATTCTGCCTCACCGCAACATCGAACTCGAACCGGTCGTAGATGCTGTAAGGATCGGCGCGGCGGATATCGTATGGGATGCCGGAAGCGCGCAGCAGCGGTCCGGCGGCCGAGTAGCGGATGGCATCCTCCCCGCTCAACACGCCCTGCCCGATGCCGCGGGTGCGGATGATTTCATTCTCAGACAACAGGCGTTCGATCTCGTCCACTCTGCGGGGGAAGCGTTCGAAGAAGAGTTCCTGGATCTTCCGGGCGGCATCGTCCGGCAGGTCGCGCGCCACGCCGCCGAAGCGGAAGTAGTTGCACATCATGCGCGACCCGCTGACCGCTTCGAAGATGTCCAGGATCAGTTCGCGCTCCTCCTGTCCGTAGAGCATGGGCGTGAAGTAAGCGCCCAGGTCGTTCAGCAGGAAACCGATCGCCCACAAGTGGTTCGCGACGCGGGTCATCTCGGCCATGATCACGCGGATATATTCCGCCCGTTCGGTCGGTTGGATGTTCATCAATTTTTCGACCGCCAGGGCATAGGCGAAATTGTTGCTCATTGAAGCCAGGTAGTCCAGCCGGTCGGTGTAGGGCATGTTCATCAGGTACGTATTCCGCTCGCCGATCTTCTCGTGGTTGCGGTGCAGGTAGCCCATCACCGGTTTCAGGCTGACAACCGTCTCGCCGTCCAGGATGACAGCCATCCGGAATACGCCGTGGGTCGAGGGGTGGTGGGGTCCCATGTTGACCAGGATGTGCTCTGTGTTCAGCCCGACTTCATTCACCTGGTATTTCCTCAACGCGTCGTACAGGGCTTCTTCCGGGTTGAATTTTGCCTGTTCCGGATCGAAACCTTCCGGGTAGGCGAGATTGTCTCCGAAGGGATTCTTATTTTCCGCCTGGATAATGTGTCCATCCGGCCAGCGGTTCTTGAAGGGCTTGATATCCTCCTCGAAATACGGTTCCTTCCAATCCTTGCGCAGCGGGTGGCCGGCAAAACCTTCCCACATCAGGATGCGGCGCAGGTCCGGATGGCCGGTGAATTTGATGCCCAAAAGGTCCCAGGCTTCGCGTTCCTGGAGTTCCGCCCCCGGGTAGACCGGGACCAGGGACGGCGCCTCTACGATATCCTGGCGAGCCATCTGGATCTTGAATTCCAGGCCGGGACCCCCGCTGGTCTTAAAGGCGTGGTAGACGACCTCCATCTTGTTATCAGGAAGGTAATCCACGCCGGTGACGGAGGAGAGGTAGTCAAAACCGAACTCGTCGCGCAGGGCGGTCGCAACCTCGAGCAGGTGGGCCGGTTCGATGATCCAGCCGCGATAACCGGGGCGGGACTCGGCTGAGACGAAGGCCGGGAAGCGCTCGGCCAGGTTGACGGCTTCGGGAGTGGGGTTCGTCATGACGGTCCTCCTCAGGCCTTCGGGTTCTTGAACAGGGGGATCTTGCGTGGATCGAATAGGTCGGGGCCCAGGAGCGGGACCGGAATCGATACCTGGTCGGCGCCTTTCTGGTACCAGCGGGTATCCTTCCAGCGCTGGCCGGTGATCTTTTCCTGGATCTTCATCAGCCCGAAGAGCAACGCCTGCGGGGTGGGAGGGCAGCCGGGTACGTAGACGTCCACTGGGACGAACTTATCCACGCCGGAGACAACGTTGTAGCCTTCCTTGAAGGGACCTCCGCCGGAAGCGCAGGCGCCCATTGCCAGGACATACTTGGGTTCGGGCATCTGGTTGTAGAGGCGGACGATGGTCGGGATCATCTTCTTCGTTACCGTCCCGGAGACGATCATCAGGTCGCTTTGGCGCGGGCTGGGACGCATGATCTCCATCCCGAAGCGGGAGAGGTCGAAGCGGCTGGCGGCGGTGCAGATCATTTCGATGGCGCAGCACGCCAGGCCGAACATCATCGGCCAGACCGAGGCGCGCCGCCCCCAGTTATAGATGCGGTCGAGGCTGGTCACGGCCACGGCGCTTTGCATTTCCGCCGGGATTTCATAACCGGGCGAGTTGAGATCCTGTTCTTCCATCGCTGTCTCCTGGGAGTTCAAGAATGTAACCGGGCGGATTATAGCCGCCGGATTCCGATGTGTCAATTTATTATCGCAAATATATAATTACAAAATTACTTCCAGGAGGTATAATCCCCCTGGAGTGCAACAATGAACCCATCGCAAAAAAAGGTCATGGAAGTTCTATCGAGGAACCCGGCCTCATCCGCGCCCGACCTGGCGAAGTCGCTGCGGACGACCCCGGCCAATATCCGCCGCCATTTGCTCCTGCTGCTCGAGGATGGGCTGGTCGAGGTCATCGGTGAGCGCCGCAGCGGGGGGAAGGGCAGGCCGGTGCACCTGTACCGCTCGCGCTACCCGGGCGAGGGGGAGAACCAGCACCTGCTTCTGTCTTATCTCCTGCAATCCTGGCTGGGCGGCGCAACCGGCAAGCGCAAGGCGGAACGCCTGGCGCAGTTGGCGCGCCTCCTGGCTGGCGGGGACACGCCGGATCGAAAGAACCACATCACCCGCCGCCTGGGGGAGGCAGTCCAACGCCTGAATGCCCTCAACTACCAGGCGCGCTGGGAGGCTTCCTCCGGCGGGCCGCGCCTGATCCTCGGTTTTTGCCCCTACCGGAGACTGCTCGATGGAAACCCGGAACTCTGCCGGATGGACCACGACCTGTTGGAGCGCCTGGCCGGGGCCAGCGTCACCCAGTCCGCCCGGCTGGAGCGCACGAAACGGGGGGATTTTATCTGC
>VGNO01000203.1 GCA_016865985.1 Chloroflexota bacterium
GATTTTCGCGGCGACCCCTCCTCGGCGCTGCTGGAAGTGCTCGACCCGGAACAGAACCACGCCTTCAGCGACCACTACCTGGAACTGGCCTTCGACCTCTCGAAGGTGATGTTCATCACCACCGCCAACACCCTGATGACCATCCCGATCGCCCTGCTCGACCGGATGGAAGTGATCGAGTTCCCCGGTTACATCGAGGAGGAGAAACTGGCGATCGCCGACAAGTACCTCATCCCGCGCCAGATCGAAGAGACCGGGCTGGACTCGATCGGCCTGACCTTCGCCCCGCCGGCGCTCCAGCGCATCATCCGTGAATACACCTACGAGGCCGGGGTGCGCAACCTGGAGCGCGAGATCGGGCGCGTCAGCCGCAAGGTGGCGCGCTGGATGGCGGAAGGCAAGCGTTACCCGAACCTGATCCTGCCCGAGATGGTCGAGAAGTTCCTCGGCCCGCCCCAGTTCTTCCTGACCGAGGCCGAGCGCCAGGACGAAGTGGGGGTCGCCACCGGCCTGGCCTGGACCGAGAACGGCGGCGAGATCATGTTCGTGGAAGTGGCGGTGCTGGAGGGCAAAGGCGGCACCCAGATCACCGGCCAGGTGGGCGACGTGATGCAGGAATCGGCCCAGGCCGGGCTGTCCTACATCCGCTCACGCGCCGACCTCTTCGGGATCGACCCGGAGGTCTTCGAGCGGATGGACATCCACGTCCACTTGCCGGAGGGCGCCATCCCCAAGGATGGTCCCAGCGCCGGCATCACCATGACCACCGCCCTCATCTCAGCCCTCACCGGGCGCCCGGTCTTCAAGGATATTGCCATGACTGGCGAGGTGACCCTGCGCGGGCGCGTCCTGCTGGTGGGCGGGGTGCGTGAGAAGATCCTGGCCGCCCACCGTTCCAAGTTGAAAGTGGTGCTCATCCCGGAGCGCAACGTCAAGGACCTGGTGGATGTGCCCAGGAAGGTGCGCGAGGATTTGAAGATCATCCCGGTCACCCACATGGACCAGGTGCTTCAGGTGGCAATCTCGTCCCAGGTGACGGTCGAGCCGCCCCGCCCGCGCCGCAAACCAGCCGAAGAGCAGGCTGAAAACCTCAACGAAGAAGGGCAGGAGGAAGCATAGAGAGATGCCTGCCCGGAATAGGTTGACAGGCCAGGTTGTCCTCATCACCGGCGCCTCGTCCGGCTTCGGGGCGGACGCGGCGCGCCTGTTCGCCCGCGAGGGCTGCCGGGTGGCGCTGACCGCCCGCCGCATGGATCGCCTGCAGGCCGTGGCCGGGGAAATTACGGCCGCCGGAGGGGAGGCAGGCGTTTTCCAGTTGGATGTAGCCGAGTTGCAGCAGGTAGAGGATGTCATCCAGGCCATCGTGGATACCTATGGCCGGATCGACATCCTGTTCAATAATGCCGGTTTTGGCCGCCTCGACTGGCTGGAAAACCTGGATAGCGAACGCGAGATCGCCGACATGATCGCCGTCAACCTGACCGGCCTGATCCAGGTCACGCGCACGGTGTTGCCGCACATGCTGCGCCGGCGCAGCGGCCATATCATCAACATGTCGTCCATCGCCGGCTGGATCGCCGCCCCGCTCTACAGCATCTACGCCGCCACCAAGTTCGGCATCCGCGCCTTCACCGAATCCCTGCGGCGGGAGGTGCGTCATTTCGGCATCCATGTATCGGGCATCTACCCCGGCGGGGCGGCGACCGAGTTCAGCCGGCATACCGGGGACTCGTCCGTCAAACGCGCCGTCCGCCTCCCCTCCTGGCTGCGCATGACCTCCGAATCCGTTGCGCGCCAGGTGGTGCGCCTGGCGAAGCGCCCCCGCCCGACCGTCATCCTCCCCGGCTGGATGCTGCCGGTCATCTTCTTTGCCAGCCATTTCCCGCGTCTGACCGATTGGATCCTGGTGCAGGGCGTGAAGCGCCTGCACCGCCTGCCAGAAGAATAGGACCCAGTATCCTTTATGCGGGAGCGCCGGTTGTTCCGGCGCTTTTTTGGTTATATAATGCACACATGGACACAGACCCCCTCCGCCAACGCCTGGAAGACCTGCGCCGGGAGATCCATTACCACAACCATCGCTACCACGTGCTGGACGCGCCGGTCATCAGCGACGCCGAGTTCGACCGGCTGGTCGTCGAACTGGGACAGATCGAATCGACGCACCCGGACTGGGTCACGCCCGATTCGCCCAGCCAGCGCGCCGGGGCGCAGCCGTCGGAGAAGTTCGAGAAGGTGCGCCACCCGCGCCCCATCCTCAGCCTGGCCAACGCCTTCGGCGCCGATGACGCCCGCGCCTGGTTCGAACGCATCCGTAAACTGGACGACCGGGTGGAGCGGGCACAGTTCGTGGTAGAACCCAAGATCGATGGCCTGAGCGTGTTGCTGCATTACCGCGACGGCGTCTTTGTGCAGGGCGCGACGCGCGGCGACGGGGAGGTGGGCGAGGACATCACCGCCAACCTGCGCACCATCAAGGCGATACCATTAAGGATCCCGCTGTTGGCAGTGGACGATGGACGGTCGACCATGGACCATGCCGGGCAACTGGCGCTGTTCCGCGGTCCACAGCCGCCGTCCGCCTCCCATCGCCTGCCGTCGCACCTGGCGGTAAGGGGTGAAGTCTACATCCCCATCAGGGATTTCGAGCAACTGAACCGGCGGCTGGAGGAGAACGGCGAGAAGACCTACCTCAACCCGCGCAACACCGCCGCCGGGTCGTTGAGGCAATTGGACCCGGCCATCACCGCAACCCGCCCATTGACCCTGCTGGTCTACCAGGTGGTCCATGCCGAAGGCGGCGAAGTCCCGTCCAGCCAGTGGGAACTGCTGGAATGGCTGAAGGCGCTCGGCTTCCCGGTCACGGATATTGCCCGGCGGTTCGACTCGCTCGAGGAAGCCATCGCCTATAGCGCGACCTGGGACGAGGGCCGCGACCGTCTCCCTTACGAAGCCGACGGGATGGTCATCAAACTCGATGACCTGCGCCTGGCGGCAGACCTGGGCTTCGTGGGCAAGGACCCGCGCGGCGCAACCGCCTTTAAGTTCCCGGCGCGCGAGGTGACGACGCGCCTGAACGCCATCGGCGTGGCGGTGGGACGTACCGGCGTGCTGACCCCCTATGCTGTCCTTCAGCCGGTCGAGATCGGCGGGGTGGTCGTCGAGCGCGCCACCCTGCACAACTTCGACTACATCGCCGAGAAGGACATCCGGGAAGGCGACCGGGTGCTGGTCAAGCGCGCCGGGGAGGTCATCCCGTATGTGATCGGCCCTGTGACCGAGGTCCGCAGCGGCGCGGAACTGCCCTACCAGCCGCCGCAAACCTGCCCGGCCTGCGGGCAGGGAGTGGAGCATTTCGAGGGCGAGGTGGCCTGGTACTGCGTCAACGCCGCCTGCCCGGCGCAACTGGTGCGCAACGTGGAGCATTTCGTCTCGAAGGGGGCGATGGATATCAACGGGCTGGGCATTAGAATTGTGGAGCAATTGATCACCGCCGGGCTGGTGCGGGATGTGGCCGACCTGTATACGCTGACAAGGGACCAGTTGCTTGGGCTGGAGGGCTTCGCCGACAGGAAAGCGGACAACCTGCTTGGAGGAATCAGCGAGTCGGCGAATCAGCCGCTCCAGCGGTTGATCGCCGCTCTCGGCATCCACGGCGTGGGCGAAGTCTCGGCGGCTGACCTCTCACGCCAGTTCCCGTCCCTGGACTTGCTGGCCGCAGCCTCCGAGGAACAATTACAAATGGTCGAAGGGATTGGTCCGAACATCGCCGCCGCCATCGTGGACTGGTTCGGGCGTGAGCGCAACCGGAAGGTGCTGGAAAAACTCAAAACTGCCGGGGTCTGGCCGATCGCTTCACCGTCCACGGTCAGCGGTCCATCGTCCGGTTCTCTATCCGGTCTCACCTTCGTGGTGACTGGCGCCCTGCCCACCCTGAGCCGGGAGGGCGTGAAGGAATTCATCGAATCACACGGCGGCAAGGTGACCGATTCAGTCAGCAAAAAGACCAGTTACCTCGTGCTGGGCGAAGCGCCGGGGTCGAAGTATGACAAGGCGCAGGCGTTGGGGGTGAAGGTGATCGGGGAGGAGGAGTTGAGGAAGATGTGTCGGTCGTAGGTTAAAGGGGCTCGCTGGTTTCGCCGACACGCTGGCCGGGCTGGGAGAAGTTATCACAACTGCGCCAATCAGCGGTTTGCATCTCCCCCCACCAGTCTGTATAATAGGTACATCTCGAGTTGACTGGGGGTGTATTCCACCAGTCAGCGTCACCTGCAAGACGATTCATGTGCCGGGTTGCCTGCGAAAATGGACAGTGAAGCCGATACCTGCCGCAAATACATTGTGCCCAAACTCCATGCTGCGGGGTGGGAAGACGACGCCATCGCCGAGCAGATGTTCCTGACGCCGGGACGGATCGTACCCATCGGTGACAGGCACACCCGCAAGGAAGGTTTACGCCCCGATTATGTGCTGTTCATCCGGCAGAATATACCGATCGCGGCGGTGGAAGCCAAAGCAGGTTATACCCACCCGGCAAAAGGATTACAGCAAGCCATTCAATATGCGGAAATGCTCAACGTGAAGTTTGCCTATTCGAGCAACGGCAAAGGCATCGTTGAGCATGATTTTCTTACAGGGGAGGAACGCAACCTCGATTCCTTCCCTCCGCCCGATGAATTGTGGGACAGGCTCAAAGGCACATTTAAGTTTGCGGGGCAAAAAGATGAAATGGATGCCTTGTCCCAGTATTGGCAGGAAGTCGGCGGCAAAAAGCCGCGCTATTACCAGCAGGCGGCAATCAACAAAACGGTGAACGCGGTGGTGGAAGGGAAAAACCGCATCCT
>VGNO01000204.1 GCA_016865985.1 Chloroflexota bacterium
AGGCGCACGAACTGGTGTACAAGGGGATCGCCATGGTTCCCGAAGGCAGGGGCATTTTTACCCGTCTCAGCGTGCTGGAGAACCTGGAATTGGGCGCCTTTGCCCGCAAGGACAAGGTCGGCATCCGGCAGGATTTCGAGCGCATCTTCGCCCTCTTCCCTCGCCTGAAAGAACGCCGCAAACAGGTGGCGGGGACGCTTTCTGGCGGTGAGCAGCAGATGCTGGCCACGGGACGTGCCCTCATGGCGCGCCCGCGCATCCTGCTCATGGATGAACCCTCCATGGGCCTGGCGCCGGTTCTGGTCGAAAGCATCTTCGATACCATCAAGGCCATCAACCAGGAGGGGACGACCATCCTGCTGGTCGAACAGAATGCGCTGATGGCGCTCTCGGTAGCCAGCCGCGGTTATGTGCTCCAGACAGGTGAGATCGTTTTGCAAGATACGGCAGAAAAACTGAAAAGCAATGAGATGGTCCAGAAGGCCTATTTGGGAATCGAATAGCAGGACCGCCCGAAAAAAAACAAAAGCGCAGAGGTCATCAGAAGCGGCCCCTGCGTTTTTTATTCCCATCGTAAACTCCTGCTGGTAAGTTGTGATATAAACGAAACATCCTCGCCCAGGCGCCCTACCATGAACCTCTTTTCCATCCTCCTCGCCCTTTCTCCGATCCTGGTCATCCTTGTACTGCTCATTGGTCGCCGCATGGCCGCCGACCTGGCCGGGCTGGTTGGCTGGATCGTGGCCATCTTGGCCGCCTGGCTCTACTTCCAGACCCCACTGGCGATCACACTGAAAGCCAGCCTGGCAGGCATCATCGCATCCTTCCCGATCACCATCATGGTCGCCACATCCCTCCTGCAAGTCTTCATCATGGCCGAGACCGGCGCCATCGCCCGTGTGGTGGCCCTTATCAAAACCATCGCCCCCAAGGACCAGGTGGTGCAGGTCATGATCGTCAATGTCGGCGTCGGGACGCTGCTGGCCGCCCTGGGGGCTACGCCCGTATCCATCCTACCGCCCATCATGCTTGCGTTGGGTTACTCGTCCTTCGTCGCCATCGCCCTGCCCGCCCTCGGTTACGACGCCCTCTGCACCTACGCCCTGCTCGGCGTGCCGGTGGTGGTCTTCTCCGGCCTGGTCGGCCAGCCGGTGAACGAAGTGGGCGGCTACTTCTCTCGCTTCATGCCAGTCATAAGCACCTGCATCGCCCTCGGCATGTTGTGGATCGTGGGACGCTGGAAACTGGTCTGGCAGGGACTGCTCCCAGCGTTGCTCTCGGGACTCTCGGCCGGGTTCATCGCCATCGGCATGAATGCCCTCGGCCTGGTCCCGTTGACCGGCGTGGCGGCCGGTCTGGGTGTGGTGATTGTCATGCTGGGCTACTTACTGGCTACGCGCAAGCCACTGAAAGACCGCACCCTCCTCACCGGAGCCGACCTGGAGGCTGAAAAGCGCCTCCCGCTCTGGGCCGCAGTCTCCCCGTGGCTGTTCCTGGTCGTATTCGCCGTCCTGGTCAACCTGCCCTCCCTTCCCTTCTACGAACTGACCTTCAAGACTCTCGCCATGCCGGTGGAGATCATCCCCGGCGCGCCCGAGAAGGTCCGACTCTTCTGGCAGGCCTATTTCTGGATCCTGGTCAGCACCGCCCTGGCGCTACCCTTCCTGAAACCGACAGGAAAACAACTCGGCGACTCGTTCAAGAAGTGGATCAGGCGCGCCCCGCGTCCCATGCTGGCTTCGGCGGTCTTCTTTGCCATCGCCTATCTCATGAATCACTCCGGCAAAGGGCTGGATTGGACCCTGGCTGACCCCGGCCGGAACATGATCGCCGTCCTTGCGAACGCTTCCTCCGCCGCCTTCGGGCGGTTCTACCCGCTGGCCGCCCCGTACTTGGGCCTCCTAGCCGGCTTCGTCAGCGGCTCCGAAGCCTCGGCCATCGCCATGTTGACCAACCTGCACCTCACCACCGCCGAAAAGATCGGCGCATTTGGACTGCTCCTTGCCGCGGTCAGCGGCATCGGCGGCGGGTTGGCCTCGGTCATCTCCCCGGCCAAACTCCAGAACGCCGCCGCGGCGATCGGCAGGATCGGCGAAGAATCGACCGTGCTGCGGACTACGTTCATCATTTCACTGGTAATCACGGCTGTGGCGGCGGTCATGGCGCTGATTTGGGCGTTCTGAATTGTTTCGGACAGATCTCCGCCAGATAACGAATTTGCACCCAGGAGTACCCGGCATGGAATTCCCTGATGACCCAAGAATACCCTCTTCTCCATATCCCGAACTGCGGGAAGTACTCGAGATGTTCGTGGGTGAAATTACAGTAGTATTCAAAGACAAGCTCGCTGGTGTTTATCTTGTTGGTTCGCTTGCATTGGGTGATTTTGACCTGGATAGTGACGTGGACTTCCTGGTTGTGACCCAAACCGAATTGACTGATGCCGATATGGAACCGCTTCAAGATATCCACCAGAAGATCCATGATTTGAATTGTTATCCAGCCAAGCATTTAGAAGGTTCATACATATACATCGGCGACCTCAATAACTGGTCCGAAGTGGGGAAAAAGGAACTCCTGTATTTCGATAACGGCAGCACTGTCTGCGAGCATTCGACTCATGACAACCAGTGGCATGTCCGATGGATCTTGCGAGAGCGTGGAATTGCCCTGACCGGTCCAAGACCAGATACGATTTTGCAAACCATTCCCTCGAATGCGTTGATCAGCGAAATTAGAAACCAGATGCTCCGCAGTATGGAGATATTCCAAGGGCAGATTAACCTTCCTCTTGGGTTCTGCAATTCCAGGTTTGGGCAGTCGTTCTTCGTCCTGACCTTCTGTCGGATGTTGCATTCACTGCATACAGGGATAGTCCAATCGAAGAAGGCTGGCGCGACCTGGGCCAAACAAAATGTAGATCCGACATGGCATAAGCTAATAGACCAGGCATGGCAGGAACGAGAAGGTGTTCGTTATGGAATCAAGATTGGGCAGAGGGCAGATCCGGCATTGCTCTATCAGACACTCGAATTCATGAAGTATGCAGTTGCGAAAATCGACTTGATAGATGCGCAGGTGAACTGATCACCTGTCACTTGCCTGGGCAATAATTCCTACCGGCTTCGGTGAACAAACCACCTGGGGAGTGTCTATAACGATGGGCTTTCTTTCTAACCGCAGAGAGCGCAGAACTCGCTGAGAAAAAACGAAGGTAAAAAGCCCGAGAACGCCCTCTAGATTAGGCACTCCCCCACCTGCGCTCCCTTGACACGATCAATATTATAATATATACTTCGTTTAGTACATACTAAACGTAATAAAATCGACCTATGGCCCAAGATATCGAATCCATCAAAAGCAACTTCATCGACGGCATGTCTGGCATGAGCCAGTTCTGGGGCTTTCCCAGAGGCATGGGCGCCCTGTTCGCCGTGCTCTACATTGCTCCCGGCCCGCTTTCGCTGGACGAACTCGTCACCCGCAGCGGCCTGACCAAGGGCGCGGTCAGCGCCAACATGCGCGCCCTCGCCCGGCTGGGACTGGTCCGCCCGGTGGCGCGCCTGGCCGACCGCAAGGACTATTACGAAGCCGAGACTGACTTCTACAAGGCTATCCGCGCCATCCTCAAGGAACGCCGCAACAGCGAGTTCGACCGGGCCGTCTCCACGGTCAACGAAGCGCTCGCAGAACTGGAAACAGGCTCCGGGTCCGGGAATGAACCGGAACGGGCGCTGCTGATCGAACGCCTGCGCGCCATGCAGAACTTCTTCGATGCCATCGACAGTCTCACCGCCGCCGTCACCCGGCTCGACAGTCTCGGAATGAACACCGTCCAGACTGTGCTAAAGATCCTGAAGTAGTAAGTCAACCCATTTTGTTTATCAACCGAGGCGTCCGCCGTCGGATGGATTATTGTTGCCTGTCGACAAAAAGGAGAAACCATGAATAGCATCTCAATGTACGCCATCCAGTTGGCCGTCACCCTTACCATGAGCCTGCTCCTGACCGCCTACATCCGCCCGTTCCTGAAACGTGTTTTGGTTGATTTGTGCGGCGCCGAAGAACGCGCCCGTTTCTGGGTGGCATTCACCAACATCCTGCTCATCCTCACTCCCACCCTGTTCGCCCTGGGGTACCAACCCGGCCCGGCCATGTCGGGCGAATGGTTCTTTGCCGTCACCCGGCAGTTGCGTGGCGCTTTGTTCATGTTCATTTCGGCGCTCCTGGGGACCGGCATGGCTGTCGGATTCTTTGCCCTTGTGGCGCCTCGCCCGCAGAACGGGAAATAACCAATTGAATGGTAGAAAAGGAGACAAAATGAAAATCGCTGTTACAGGCGCTTTTTCGTATTCCGGCAAGTACATCACCCACCGCCTGCTGGCGCAGGGACACGAGGTCATCACCCTTACCGGGCACCCGGATCGCCCCGACCCATTCGGCGGAAAGGTAAAAGCCTTCCCGCTCGATTTCGAAGCGGCCTCCCTGACCCGCAACCTGCGCGGCGTGGACACACTCTATAACACCTATTGGATCCGCTTCGACCAGGGCGGCAACACCCAGCCGCGCGCCGTGACCAACACCCGCATCCTGGTGCAAGCCGCCAAAGCCGCCGGCGTGCGGCGAATGGTGCACATCTCGATCACCAATCCCTCCACTGACTCCCACCTGCCGTACTTTTCGGGCAAGGCCGCCAACGAGCAGGCTGTAATCGAGAGCGGCATAGGTTATACCATCCTGCGCCCCACCGTGCTGTTCGGGAAGGAAGATATCCTTATAAACAACATTGCCTGGCTGCTGCGGCGCTTCCCGTTC
>VGNO01000205.1 GCA_016865985.1 Chloroflexota bacterium
GCGCACTTTCCAGAGATCGTGAAAGGAGAAATGCAGACCCACACCGAACATCAGGAAGATCACCCCCAGTTCGGCCAGTTGTTGGATGGTGCTGGTATCGCCAATGAAGCCTGGCGTGAATGGTCCGATCGCGATTCCAGCCAGTAAATAGCCAACGATGGTGGGGAGCCCGATCCGGCGGGCAATCACCCCGCCGATGAATGCGATCACCAATGCCATGACGATGTTAATCAGTAAAGTCACTTCATGCATCTAATCCTCGGGGCATGCACGAGTAATGGATAATGGTTGTTGTTGCTGGATATTGAGGTCATTCTACCATGATGATTTTGATCTATATTCTAAACGATAGGTATTTCAGAAATTTTTGGTGTTAAAAACGGCATTCCCCGGATTTCATCCGGGGAAACCTCTCACAAATTATTAGCCGTTCGAACTGGTGCCCCCAAGGGAATTCGAATCCCTGTTTTGGCCTTGAGAGGGCCACGTCCTGGGCCACTAGACGATGGGGGCGTTTAGCGGGCGGTATTTTATCAGACGGCATCTGAATCGTCAATCAAAAAGACGTGCAGTTCACCCGGCCCGTGGACGCCGATGGTCAGCGTCATTTCGATGTCTGCGGTACGGCTGGGACCGGTGACAATGACCCCGGCCGCCGCTTCGCGGACCTCGGGCCTGCCCAGCGCGCCGGCCAGCGTGGGCAGCAGCCGCGACTTTTTCAGGATCGCAACATGCACCTCCGGCAGCAGCGAGGCGGTCAGCGTCTGCCCCGCCCCGCTGGCGAGCAGCACCGAGCCGGTCTCGGCGATGCCGCAAACCGCGCCCGTCACGCCGGCGCGGACGGTCGGGTCCGATTCGCGGCAAAGGTCTAATCCATCGGGTAGGGGCACAATATATTGTGCCCCTACATCATCTACAAATACGTGATTGATATTGCGCTCGCGGAAGAATTCCGCAAGCCGCGCCGACACGTCCGGCGCGGTCACGCGTACGACCTTCCCGCCAAGCGCCTGCAATTCCGCAGTGAACTGCTCGACCAGATCCAAACTTTTAGCTTTTTGTTTTTCGTTTTCCTTTGTCTCTTCGTTTTTTTTGGTTCCCTTCGCGCTTTTCGCTACTTCGCGGTTCATTTTCTTCCATCGTGCCCGAAATGGCCTCGCCGCCGGGCGCGGGAAATCCTTGCCGTAGCCCCAGCCGGTGAAGGCCGGGATGCGGATCCAGCGCGGGAGGGGGAGCAGGCCCATGGTCCGCTGGGCGAGCGTGAAGAGGCGCGGCGACGCGGCGGCGCGGTGGAAAAGCCCCAGCCCGAGTTTGACCGGCGCGGGAATCCCAATCCCCTCCTTTTGCTTTTCGCTTTTTGTTTTTGGTATTTTTCCCGCTCTCACCCTCAGCAGCAATTCCGGCAGGTCAATGTCCACCGGGCAGGCTTCCCTGCACGCCCCGCACAGCGATGAGGCCTGGGCGAGGTAGGCGAATTCCGGGTCCACGAGCGCGCTCGAAATGACCGAGCCGATGGGGCCGGGGTAGATGCTGCCGTAGGCGTGACCGCCCAGTTCGCGGAAGACCGGGCACGCGTTCAGGCACGCCCCGCAGCGAATGCAGTAGAGGGATTCGGCGAGCGGCGAGGCGCGCAGGGCGGAGCGTCCGTTGTCGAGCAGGATCAGGTGGCGGGTCTGGTTGGGAAGCGGCGAATTGATCAGGCTGGCGTAGACGCTCAGTTTCTGGCCGGTGGCCGAGCGCGGCAGGAGCGAGAGGAAGAGGGCGAGGTCGTCCAGCGTTGGGACGAGGCGCTCCATGCCCATCAGCGCGATGTGGACCGGCGGCAGCGCCGTGACCATGCGCCCGTTGCCCTCGTTGGTCACGATGCAAAGCGTGCCGCTTTCTGCCACGCCAAAGTTGACGCCGGAGAGGCCGATATCAGCGGTCAGGAAAACTTCGCGCAGCACCTTGCGGGCGGTGTTGGTGAGCGTGGGGATGTCCTCGGTGTAGGGAATGCCGAGTTTTTCGGCGAAGAGTTTGCCCACGTCGCCGCGGCGCAGATGGACGGCGGGCGTGATGATGTGGGCCGGTCGTTCGCCGCGCAACTGGACGATGTACTCGCCCAGGTCGGTCTCTACCACGCGGTGACCGGCGGCCTCCAGGGCGTGGTTGAGGTTGATCTCCTCGGAGACCATGCTCTTGGACTTGGCGATTAAAACCTTTTCACCACGAAGGTCACGAAGGGGCACAAAGGTTTCTTCTTTTCCCCTTTGTGTACTTGGTGTCCTTTGTGTTGAATCTTTTATGATATCGAGGATGACGTTCACTGCTTGATTCGCATCTTTGGCGCGATGGACGATGATGCCGTTCTTCTCCGCGCTGGCGATGAACTGCGCCAGGTATTCATCGAGATGTTCCACCACGTCCGCTTTGACAGAATGGGCGCGGAGACGGCGCTCCTGGTGATCGGGGAGCGAGGCGAAGGCGGCCTCGCGTCCCGCCCGGCGGCGCTGGGCGTTGTTATCGAGCGCGAGTTGCAGGTTCTCGTTGGTAAGCGCCCGGCGGATGCGTTTTCTGAATGAGTCACTCATTATTGGTCATTCCCTCCTGTCCAGTACTTCTGCAATATGTATTACGCGTTGACCTTTGCCCTGCCGTGCCAGGCCTCCGGCGATGTGCATCCGGCAGCCGGTATCGGCGACGACCAGCGTGGGCGCGGCGGTCTTCTCGAAATTGGCGATCTTCCGTTTCAGGAATTCGGCCGAGAGTTCGGGATGCTCAAGCGAGAAGACCCCGCCGAAGCCGCAGCAATCCTCGCGTTCGGGAAGTTCGACGAGCTCGGCATCTTTGACGTGCGACAGGAGCAGCCGCGGCTGGCGGTCCACGCCGAGGCCGCGCAGCAGGTGACAGGATGGGTGGTAGGCCAGCCGTCCCGGCCAACGGGCGCCGACGTCCGTCACGCCGAGCACATCCACGAGAAACTCCGTGAATTCATAGGTCCGCATCGCCAGCGCCTGCGCACGTGGCAGCCAGGCCGGGTCGTGCTTGAAGAGTTCGAGGTAGCCATGCCGCACCATCGCCGCGCACGAGCCGGAGGGGACGATGACCGGCCCCACGGTCCGCTCGAAGGTGCGGATGGTGTGTTCAGCCAGGGGGCGCGCCTCGATACGCAATCCGGCATTGAAGGCAGGCTGCCCGCAGCAGGTCTGGGCGGAGGGGAAGTCCACCCGTAAACCGAGGCGGTTCAGCACATGCACCAGCGCTTCTCCGGTCTCGGGGAAAAAAGTGTCCACCAGGCAGGTTGCGAAGAGTTGGACGCATTCGGTCATGTGGTTATTGTATCGCCGAATCGTTGTGGTATGATTGCCGCTTTGGAAGGACTACCCATGACCGAATTTCATACAAAAATCCCGAATCATTTCGACCTGCCGCGGCGCATCGACCGGCTGGGTGAACTGGCCCATAACCTGTGGTGGACCTGGAACCCCTACGCCCAGCGACTCTTCAACCGGATCGACAACGCCCTCTGGGAGCGCTTGAACCACAACCCGCTCCTGCTCCTGCGCCAAGTGGAACGGGTGCAGTTGAACGCAGTGGCGCAGGATGCGCTCTACCTGGAGACATACGACCAGGTCTTCAAGGATTTCGACGCCTACCTGGGGGGGGACAGCGCCTGGTTCCCGAAGGCCAACTCCCGCCTCAAGGATAAGGCGACGGCCTACTTCTCGATGGAATTCGGCCTGCACGAGACCCTGCCGATCTATTCCGGCGGCCTGGGAGTGCTGGCAGGAGACCATCTCAAGGAGACCTCCGACCTTGGCGTGCCATTCGTCGGTATTGGCCTGCTCTATTCCGAAGGTTATTTTTCCCAGCGCATCACCGAGGATGGCTGGCAGGAGGCAATCAATAACCCATTGAACTTCCCAGACCTGCCGCTCCTGCCGGTGCTGGACCGGGAAGGCGCGCCCCTGACCATCCGCGTGGACTTCCCCGATGGCTCCGCCTCGGCGCGGGTCTGGGAGGTGCGCGTCGGGCGGACGCCGCTCTACCTGCTCGATACCAACATGGATGCAAATGCGCCCACCTTCCGCCAGTTGACCACCCGGCTATACTGGAGCGACCTCAACCTGCGCATCATGCAGGAAATCCTGCTGGGGATTGGGGGCGTCCGCATCCTGCGGGCATTGGGGTATAGACCGGCCGTCTGGCACATGAACGAAGGCCACGCCGCGTTCCTGATCCTGGAACGGGCGCGGGAACTGGTGGCCAAAGGGAAACCATTTTCGACGGCCATCGAACAGACCCGCTCCCAGAATATTTTCACCACCCATACCCCCGTCCCGGCCGGGAACGACGAGTTCCCGCTCTGGCTGGTGGATAAGTATCTCTCCAGCCTGTGGCAGGAATTGGGCCTGAGCCGCGACCAGTTCATCGACCTGGCACGCAACCGCCAGCCCTGGGGCGAGAGTTTCAGCATGGGCGTCCTGGCGCTGCGCTACTCCGGCGGACATAACGCCGTCTCCGAACTGCACGGGCGCGTCTCGCGCCGTATGTGGAACTTCCTCTGGCCGGACGAAGCCGAGGACGATGTCCCGATCACGCATATCACCAACGGCATCCATTCCGCCACCTGGATGGCGCGCCGCTTGCGGGCGCTGTATGAGCGCCACCTGGGTCCGGACTGGCTCGACCGGTTGGACGACCCGGAAGCCTGGCAGGCGATCGCCAACATCCCCGATGGGGAACTGTGGGCCGTCCGCCAGCACCTGAAGCGCAAATTGGCCTTCTACATCATGGACCGCACCCGCCGGCGGTGGATGAAGGGCGGTTTCCAT
>VGNO01000206.1 GCA_016865985.1 Chloroflexota bacterium
CTTTCGCGCGCCCCGTTCTGGAACTGGCGCAGGATCAGGCCGCGCGCCACTTCCGAGATCTTCATGTTGTAGAACTCCGCCGCCAGCGCCCCGGTGGCATGCAGCACGTATACTTCCGGCTCGATGGCGCGCGTGGCCAAGATGGCCTCGATGATTGCTTCCACCGAGCCTTTGCGCACCGGCGCCAGCGGCGTGGAGGGCTCCACCGACCAGAGCGGCAGGTGCAGCGTATAGGAAAGGCCTTCGGCGCGCGCCCTTTCCAGCCCCCTGACCGCCTCCGGTTGGAAGACATGCGGCAGGAACATCCCCAGGTCGCCGCCCAGTTCGACCGGGTTGAAACCCTTTTCGTACAGGCCGCGCGCCAGCCCGGCGTGGTCGAAGGCCATGATGTTTGCCATCACCTGCTCGGCCGGGATACCCTGCGGGACGAGGGCTTCCAGTTGCATTGCCATGATCCCGAAACGCATTGGTTTCTCCTTGGCAAGTTCCCCTATCCCTCAGGAGAGGGGCCGGAAATCACGCATCCAAATGATATGTATGGTACGGGTTCTCGCACGGGTTGCCCCAGGCGATGTGCATCTCGCGCGCCGTCAGGTCGATCACCAGCGCCGCGATGGTCTTTTCGCGGTCGAGCGGGTCGTGGATGTCCACTGCATGGTTACAGATCGAGTTCGAGAAATTGACGTGGTCGCGCTGGATGGCCTGCAGGGTCTTGATGGTATGCTTCTCGGTCGCTTTCAGCAGCCGCGCCGCCCGGTAATAGCGGATGCGGGAATTGATCACCCCGGAAGGGTCTTTTTCCAGTTCCAGCATCTTGGCGCTCAGGAAATGGTTGGTATGCGCCAGGACCCCGGCCTCGGCATACAGGATCTCGAAACTGCGGGATGAGACTTCCACGCAATACATCTCGCCGCTCTCGTGCACCAGCAGGTGGTTGTAGCCCGCCGCCCGGTGCGAGACCAGCATGGCGCGCATCGCCTCGGCCGGGGTCTTGGCCGCCAGCACGGCGCGCGACACCACCAGGCGCGGGATGCCGATGCGCGAGTCGTTGGGATAGACCGAGTCGATCAACTGGGCGATCCCATAGGCATTGAAACCCACGTTGGGCAGCAGCCCGCCGTAACTCATCGCCAGGAAGGGCGGGTCTTCGCGCGGCGTGGCATGGATGATGAACACATCATCCTCGTCCTCGGGCACCCAGTCCTCGTTGTGCGCCGCCAATACGTGACCATCCGCCGTGCGCAGTTCGTTGACCGCCATGCTGGTGCAGGTGGTCAGGTGCAGGGCATCCATCGTCACGGCTTCCATGGCGTTCAACACCGCGATCTCCTCGAACGGCACCCCCGCGCCTTCGGCAATGCCCTGCAACTCTTCGATGTATTGCGGGTAACGCTCCTGGGCAAACGGGATGTATTTGCGGGCCTGGATCTGCGCCCCATCCCACGTCAGTTCCAGTTGCTCGTAGGCGTCATCCAATAGTTTCCGGGCATTCTCGACGCTGTGCCGCACCTGAACGGTGCAGGCTTCGCCGATCTGGCGGCCGATCTCGCGGTGCGTCCCCGAGACGCGCACCAGCGGCGGCGGGTTGGGACGGATGGGTTGTTTCTGCTGCGCCATGGTGACTCCTCCTTCCGGGGGCTATTCCTCCCCCGCATCCGCCTCGAGGCGGAGGTGGAAACCGCAGGCTTCGAATTGCTCCAGGATCTCCTGCGGGGCGCGCTGCCACTGGCCGACTTTGCGCGAGATGTGCTCCGTCCAGGAGTAGGTCCCGAAGTCATACGTCTCCGGGCGGTTGTCCTCGAGCGGGATCTGGTAGTTGGCCCTGCGGTAGTAGTCCTGCGCCAGGTAGCCGTCATCCATTTTGGACATGCCGCGCCCGACCAGTTCATCCGTGAATTCCGGATACCTGGATTCGAAGAGGCAGAATTCCAGCGGGTAGCGCGGACGGGTGGGCGGGTTCTCGGCCGGGTAGCCCATCGTCAGTTGCACGAGCGGGAAGACCCGCTTGGGCAGTTTGTACTTCCTGATGATGGACATGGCCTGGTACGGCGCGGCCCCCAGGAAACAACTCCCCATCCCCAGGCTTTCGGCGGCGATGACCATGTTCTCGGCCATCAGGGTCGCATCCTGGATGCCGAAGACCAGCAGGGACAGGTCGTTCATCCTGATCTTCCAGTTGCGGCGCTCCATCACGGCTTCCATGCGGTGCGAATCGACGCAGATGGTGAAGAGCAGCGGCGCCTTGAAAGGATGGCGCGCCCCGCCCTTCGACAACAGCAGGCTGCCATATTGAAAGGCGAACGGCGCCTGCTGGCCGGCGCGCACGACGGTCTCGATGACTTCATCCGACGGCATTTGCTCCGTGTACGCCCGGATGGACTTGCGGTTCATCAGGGCCTCGATCACTGGATTGGTAAGCATCCTCTTCTCCCATATCTTGCGCTGGATTGGTTCCAGCCCATTATACATTGCTGGCGGAGGAAAACAAAACCCCCGCCTTGGAGCATTCCTACAAACCAAATCATCAACCCCGCCCCTGGCCCCGCCCCACTCTTGGGGCGGGGAGAATGAGAGAAAACAGGGAATTTGCGACCTTCGCTCGCAAATTCCCTGTTTTCTCAATCTTCCCCCTTCCTTTTGGGAAGGGGGAAAAAGGGGGATGGGATCCTAAACTTTAACCTTGAAGTTACCCCCCGCCTCGACCGGCGAAGCGGGGGGTGGGAATGATCGAACCGGGTAAAACTACTCGCCTGTTTCCTTTTTGGCCCGGCGTTTCGGCGCAGGGGTCCCAACAGACGGTTCCACCGGCAAGGCGGGCGCGGCCGGCTTGACCGGAACAGGAGAGGCCGGCTTCGATGGGCCAACTGCCTGCGCCCCGAAACGGCTGATGAAGACCGCACCCAGGGCAACGCTCCCCAGCACGAAGGGGACCAGCCAGCCGATGCAGGGGATGGCGCCGATGGCCATCGCCAGCAGGGTCAGCAGGAAGGTCCCCAGGCCGGAGGCCAGCGGCATGGACCAGCCGCCGCGGGTCAGGCGCATCCCGGCCTCGGTCCCGAGGGCGATCCAACCGAATGCCATCATCACCACCACCAGCAGCGCCGCCAGCGGCACGATCAGGATCAGGATGAGCGTGACCGCCAGGATCACCAGCGCCAGCGGCAGCAGGACATAGGTCAGGAGGCCGATGCCGCCCGCAACAACCGGCTGGTTGATCGCCGCCTGCGCCACCCGGCGGGTCGGTTCGGGCAGGAAGGCCGTCACCAGCATGGCCAGCAGGCCCAGGACGACCGACCAACTCAAAACCCGCAGGATTTCCCGGAACAGGTCGAAATCGATGTTGATGAAGGGTTGTGTGAAATGCGGGATGACCGGGTAATTGCCATTACCGCCGTTGTCATTGCCGGCCGTGGTGGCCGCATTGAAGATCTCGCCTTCGATCACCGCCCCCTCGGCCCGCACCAGCGTCGCGCCGAGCGTGGTCAAATTGCCGTGCAGGAGCGCCGTCTCGCCCAGGATGACCGAGCCGCCCATCACCAGCGTGTCTCGGGCAACTTCACCGCTCACCACCAGGCTGCCGCCCATCAGGACGATGTTCCCATCCACCAGCGCCCCTTCCTGGATGGTGGCCGACCCGCCCATTACCACCAGGTCGCCGTCGAGCGTCTCGCCGCTTTCCAGGGTGAAGGTCTGGGCGATGATCACCCGCCCTTCCTGCAGGCCCTGTGCGGCGGCCGTAGCGGTTGGGACCAAAAGCAGCGCCAGGACAGTAAAAAGTGCAATCCATTTCATTTTCGTTTTCATCATCATGCTCCTTGCGGAATACGGGAGAATTTGCGCAACGAAACGACCCAGGCCAACCCGACCAGGCCGAACGCGGAAATGACCATCATCCAGAAAGCCGGCGGAACGAAGGCCGGGACGACATCCAGCAGCACCGAAAGCGCCTCGCCGACGGTCTGCGCCAGCAGGGTCAGGTGTGCCAGTGAAGCCAGCCAGGAGTAGATCATCCCGGCTGGAGATTGGGAGAGGGCGGCCAGCAGCGGCCACCCAACCCACAGCAGGATGGCCAACACGCCCAGGGTCAGGAAAAGGAAACCCCAACGCTGGCGCTGCCTGCGGACCTTGCGTTCCATTTCGAGCCGCACCTGGAAGCGGGTTGTAAACCCGTCCGCCGGGGCGGTCAGGCGGGTATTGCGCAGCGCCAGGTCCACCTCGGTCAGGGTATTGCAGGCGGCGCAGGCGCGCAAGTGTTCGTGCAGGGCCAGCCGTTCCTCTTTGTTCAGCGGCTTGTCTTCGAGCAGCCAGTCTTCAAATGGCCGGTGATCCATAGGCAATCCTTTCCGTGCGGCCGGGTTGTTTTTCTTCCTGCCAGAGTTTCGCCACCGCCCGCCGCGCCCGGTGCAGGCGGCTCTTGACCGCGCTGACCGTCAGGTGCAGCGTCTCGGCGATCTCGATCTCGGAGCAGTCGTTCCAGTAACGCAGGGTCAGCGCCGCCCGGTCGAGCGGTTCGAGGCGCTGGAGCAGTTCGTGCAGGCGCTGGCGGTCCTCGCTGCGCATGGTTTCCTTCTCGGGGTCCGGCGCGTTCCGGTCGGGCAGTTCCATCTCCGGCTCTTCATCCATCGAGAAAAAGGCCAGTTTCCTGCGCCGCAGGCGGTCGATGCAATAGTGGGCCGCGATGGACATCAGCCAGGTGCCGAACGGGCGCTCGGCGTTATAACGCCAGATATTGCGGAACACCCGCAGGAAGACCTCCTGGGCAGCATCCTCGGCCGCCTCGGGCTCGCCCAACATGCGATAACACAGGTTGT
>VGNO01000207.1 GCA_016865985.1 Chloroflexota bacterium
GATGATCGCATCCTGGCATAAAAGCGCTGCCAGCGGATTCTCTCCTCCCGCCCGGACCGCATCCCAGGCTTGCATGGCGTGGCCGCGGATGCGCTCATGCATCTCCTGCCGGTGCGCGCCGGCTTTAACCAGCGCCATCAGCAGGCGTTCGGTAGCCGCGAACGGGCCGTAGGTCTCCAGGTTGCGGGCGATGGCCGCCTCGTCCACCTGCAGGCCGCCCAGGATGAGGCGGGTGGTGCGCAGCATCTCGTCGGCAGCCAGGAAGGCTTCCGGCAACAGGATGCGGCGGTTGGCCGAATCGTCCAGGGTGCGTTCGAGCAGGGAATGGGCGGCGTTGTCCCAGGCCAGGCGCGGCAGGCCGGCCAGGTAGCGTCCCAGTGAATTGATCTTCTCTGCCTTGATCGGATTGCGCTTGAAGGGCATCGCCGAGGAACCGACCTGCTTTTCGCCAAAGGGCTCGGCCAGTTCGCCGATGGGCGGGGATTGCAGCAGGCGCAGGTCGAAAGCGAATTTATATAACGATGCGCCCAGCCCGGCCAGGGCGGAGACGATCTCGTAATCCTGTTTGCGGGGGTAGACCTGCGAAGCCAGCGGGTAGAACGGGAGATCCAATTTCTCGGAGAGTTTCTTCTCGAATTCCGGCAGTTTCTCTGCACCGAGTAATTCCGCGTACGCCGCGCCCGTCCCGACCGCGCCTTTGAAGCCCTTGCCCCTAATCGATAATCGCTGACTGCTAATCGCTTTGAAATCTTCCAGCAAGTCCTGCCCGGTGAGCGCCAGGCGGTAACCGAGCGTGGACGGTTCCGCCGGCTGGAGGTGGGTGAAGGCCATCAGCGGAGTGTCCGCCCATTTTTCCACCAGCCCGGCCATAATATGGAGCAGGTCTTTCAGGGAAGCCAGGAGCAGGTCGAGCGCCTGGCGCTGGCGCAGGGCATCGGCGTTGTCCTCGATGTCCATCGAGGTCGCGCCCAGATGGATGATACCCCCCGCCAGCGGGCACTGTTCGGCGTAGACCCGCACTTCGGCCATCAGGTCGTGCTGGATCTCGGCTTCGATCTCGAGGGCGCGCTCGAGGGCTACATCCTGAAGGTGGAGGCGCAGTTCATCCACCTGCGCCGGGGAGACCAGGCCGTATTCGGCCTGGGTCTCGGCCAGCGCCAGCCAGACCCGCCGCCAGAGCAGGCGCTTGTGGCGCTCACTCCACAGGCGGCGCATGGCCGGCGTTCCGTAACGCCAGGAGAAGGGGGAGTGGTAGGTTTCGAAATCAGGCATGGTTGGATTCTATCATGTTGGATTGGATTGCCACCCACCTACATGATCAGGACAACACTATCGAACAGGTTTCCTGACCAGATACCAGACCGAGATCGCTCCACCCGGAAGCGGCGTTTCGGCGCTGACCTGGAACCCGCGCTTTTCATAAAACCGGATACTCTCCAGATTCAAGGTTTCAAGATTGACAGGATACCCACCTTCATCCGCCCTGTGCAGGACTGCATCTACCAATCGACTACCATTACCCCTTGCCTGGCTTCCTGGCTCCACTCCCAGGAGGAGAAGATAGACATGCGGGTCGGAGACGATGCTTTGATGGATTTCTTCCGAAGGAAAAACAGGGCGATCTCAGGTCGAGATATACTCCCGCAAATTATGTTCCACGGCGTAGGCGGCGGCTTCGGCCCGGTTGTTGACCCCCAGTTTCGAGAGAATGCTCGAGACATAGTTGCGCACCGTGCCTTCGCCCAGGAAGAGCGCCTTGGCGATCTCGCGGTTGGTCTTGCCCTCCGAGACCAGCAGCAACACGTGTTTCTCCTGCTGGCTGAGGTGGGCGAAGGCCGAGGCTTCCTCCTCCTTCACCGCCCGCCGCACTTCCTGGAAGACGCGCTGGGTGACCGCCGAATCGAGCAGGGCTTCGCCGCGTCCGACCGCTTCGAGCGCCCGCACCAGGTCCTCGCCGCCGATCTGCTTCAGGACATATCCCGAGGCCCCGGCGCGGATGGCCGAGAAGAGCATCTCGTCCTCGGCGTAGGAAGTGAGCATGATGACCTTGGTATTGGGGAAACGGCGGGTGATCTCCTCGCAGGCGTCGATGCCGGATGCCCCCGGCAGGCGGATGTCCATCACCACCACGTCCGGCTGGAAGTTAGAAACCAGTTCGACCGCCTCGCGGGAATTGGCTGCCTCGCCGATCACATCGAACTGCGGGTGCCGCTCGAGCAGGGCTTTCAACCCCAACCGGACCACTTCGTGGTCGTCCACCAGGATGATGCGTTGTTTTGCCATGCGGATGTGCTCCTTGCGAAGCAGTATATTCGAGAGTGGACGGACTGGCAAGAGCGGATGGATGCGGTCCAGAAACAGGCGGCTGTTACTTGGCGCGCCCCCGGCGGAAGTCCACGAAGCGGTAGCCGACGCCGCGCTCGGTCAGGATGTACTGCGGGTCGGCGGGGTCCTTCTCCAGTTTCTGGCGCAGGTAATTGATGTACAGGCGGACATAATGCGGCTCGTCGCGGTACTCGTAGCCCCAAACCTTGGCCAGGATCTGGTCGTGGGAAATGACCCAGCCGGCATTCTGCACCAGGTGGTAGAGCAGGCGGTACTCGGTCGGGCGCAGTTTGACGATCTTGCCCTCCAGCCAGATCTCGCGCCGCTCGAAGTCGATCCTGAGACGCTCATCGACCTCGATCAGCCCGTGCATCGAACCGCTGGCGCCCTCCGTACGGCGCAGCACCGCCTTGACCCGGCTGACCAGTTCGCGCGGGCTGAAGGGCTTGGTGATATAGTCGTCGGCGCCGAGTTCGAGGCCGCGCACCCGGTCGTCCTCCTCGCCGCGGGCGGTCAGCATGATGACCGGGGTGTTGCTGATCTCGCGCACCGTGCGCAGCGCCTCGAATCCGTCCAGGTCGGGCATCATCACATCCAGCAGCACCAGGTCCGGCACGGCTTCGCGCAGCGCCTGGAGCGCCTGGCGGCCGTTGAAGGCCTCCACCACCAGGAACCCGTCATGTTCCAGGTTGAGGCGGATGAAGCGCACCATCCGCTCTTCGTCGTCCACGATCAGTATCTTGCGCCGTTTCAGGTCGGGTTCGGGCATGTCACTCCCTCACAAAGGATACGATCGCTTCCTCGGAGTCGCTGGGCAGCACCTCCAGGAAAGCCACCTGGCTGAGCGGCCAGATGACGGTCACCACGTCGCTCTGCAGGAAGTGCAGGTCCTTGCCGTCGCGGCGGCGCGGGTTCTTGATCGTCACCAGGGTGTCTGCCGGGGAAGGCAGGGCGTCTATCTCGCCCACCACCGGGTCGTCGTTCGGGATGTGGAGGACCACTGTGTAAGCCATTGCGCCTCGCTAACTGTCCCTGCCGGACAGGAGCACCTGGAGTTTCAATTTCCCCAGGGAAAGGATGTCGCCGTGCCGGACCACCTGCTCGGTGTTGGGCTCCAGCCGGGTATTGTTGAGGTAGGTGCCGTTGGACGAGCCGAGGTCCATCACCACCAGTTTGTTCCCCTGCAATTTCAGGACGGCGTGCAGGCGGGAAACGCCGTGGGAGTAGGCGTTGAACGGGGACAGGTCGATGTCGGGCATGATCGGCTGGCCCTCGCTGACGCGCCCAAGGGTGAACTCGTTGCGGTCGACCAGCGGGACGATCTGCCCGTTCTCGACCAGGTGCAGCGACATCCCCGGACCGGAGGCCGGCGGGGCCTGTTTGAACGGCGTTGTCGGGACGCGGAAGGTCCCGCGCGCCTCGGAAGTGGTGATGCGCTGGGTCTCGAGGCGCGCCTCGGCCAGTTGCGCCCCGCATTTGGAGCAGAACACCGCCCCGGTCGTCTCTTCGTGCTGGCAGCCCGGACAAATGATCATGATTACTCCTCCCCCGCCGAGGCCAGGGCGCGCGTGCCATATTTAATGGACTTGTCGCCCTGGCTGGAAAAACGCTTATTGAACTGGACGTTCTCGGCCTCCAGCAGCACTGTCCGCGCCAGGCCGGTCTTGCCGCGTTGCAGCAGGTGCGTGGCAAGGCGCTGCAAGCGCTCGGCAGCCAGGTTGTAGGAGCCGAGCGACAGGTCCAGCCGCGCCTGCTCCTGCAGGCGGTAGAGCGTCAGGCGCGAGAGCGCCTGGATGATCTCCTGCGGCGGCGGGTCGAATGCAGGTTCGACCGCCACCGGGCGCGCCATCCGCAAAGCAGCCGGTTTCAACGGGAAGGACTGGGAAGGCAGGACAGCCTGAAGTTCCCCGTCCAGCAGGGGGACGATGTCGGCTGACACAGCCGCCGGTCCGACCAGGAACTCCAACAACACCGAAAGCCGCCCGTCGCGCAGCGCCGGACCCAGGCGCAACGGGCTCTCGAGCGCCAGCAGGCCAACCTCGGGTTTGAGTCGGAAGGCATAACGCAGGCTGGCTGTTTCCATTTTCCTGAATTCCAGGGTCACATCCTCGGCGAAGACCTGCCACAGGTGGCTGAATTTTTCGAGCAGTACGTTCTGGATGTCCTTCGGGTTGGAGACGAACAGGCTGCTGCCGCCGGTGCGGCGCGCCAGTTCGTCCAATAGGATGTCATTCCATTCGTCGCCGATGCCGAGACCGCTGATACCGACGCCCGCTCCAACCGCTTCCTGCGCCAGGGCCAGGCAGTTCTCCTCGTCGCCATAGGTGCGTCCGTCGGTGATAAGGATGATGTGGTTGACATTGGATGTACTCAGGTAGCGGCGGGTCTCGCTGAAGGCCTTCTCCAGCCCCTGAAAGATCTCGGTCCCGCCGGATGTCTGGAGCATCTGGATGCGGGCTTCCAACTTCGGCAGGTCGGG
>VGNO01000208.1 GCA_016865985.1 Chloroflexota bacterium
TGCAGGTCCTATGGACCGTGGAAGCCCCCGGGGACGAGGCGGTCCCCGGCAAGGCGGAGCGCCGCCGCCGCCGCATCCTGCGCCTGCTGCGGGAAGCCGAAGACCGGGGGGGCAGGCCGACCTACGACCGCCTGGCCGCCGCCCTTGGAGTCGACCGCCGCACGATCGAACGGGACATGCGCCGCCTGCGGCAAGAACATCCCGGCCTGCCCCCGCCGAGAGGGAAAATGTCGGAGTAGATCCCTTTTATGCTGGTTATAAAAAGATAAATACCAGATACCCCCATGCTATCCTGCCACTCAGATGAGAGTGGCAGTTTTAATTTTTCGCATAAGGCGCGAGCCCAGGCGAATACCAACCAACCAGAAAAGGAGAATCGCATGAACCACAATCTTTCTTCCACAGGGGCCAGGAACCTGACCTTGATCCTGGCGCTGCTGCTGGCAGTGTATTCCAGCGTAGCCTGCAACCTGCCATCCAGACCCGGCGCAGGCGACCAGCCTGACCCCCAGGCGGATCCGGTGACCATTGCGGGCGGCCTGGCGCTGGGCAACCGACCCATGCCGACGGTCATCCCCTCCCGCCCGGCTCCAACCCTGCCTCCAAATGCTGTTCCCAGTAATACGTTGATCATCGATGGCGTGACCTACAATCCCGATACCGTCGTCTTCCATGGGAACTGCGAGGGGCTGGCGCCCACCCAACTCGATGTACGGGCGACCGTCTCACCCACCAGCCAGGTGGCATCTGTCACGGTCGAGTACAGCATCACCCGGAACAGCGGCGGCAGCCCCTACACCGGCAGCCAGGCTGGGTCGCTGATCGGCGTCGGCCTCTACCAGGCCATCATCGACATCAATGCCCTCTCCCAGGCTGCCCTGGGTGGAAATGAGGATGGCGCCATCGACTTCTGGATCCAGGCCGAGGATGTGAACGGTGGACTCGTCCTCTCCCATATCAGCGCCGTCACCCTCTGGTACTGCCCGGATGGGGCGTTTGCCGCCCAGGCTGCCGTGGTACAGGGAGGCAACACGCCTCAATCTGTGACGATCTATAATCAATCCACCTCTGAAATCGGCTTTGTCTACTTATCCCCCGTCACGGACCCGGGCTCAGGTCCCAACCGCCTGGGCTCGAATACTATTCCTGCAGGAGCCGATTATACGATCAAGGATGTCACCATTGGGATGTATGCCCTTGTGATCCTGGACGTATCCGGCAAGGAGTTGTTTCGTATAGAGATTTACATTGATTATCCGTTTAAGTTGATTCTCGATGACCAAGCCATTTCCAATTCCTGTTACGCCTCCGTAAGTTTCCACAACTTTACCGGGAAGGATATCCACTATCTCTATGTCGCCACGGTTGACACTCCCGGCTGGGGGGAGGACTGGAGGAATGGGATAGCGCTCCCCGATGGTGACAGTACTGATATGACCGTGCCATGCGGCGATTATAAAGTCAAGGCCGAAGATAAATACCACATTCCCCTGTCATCTTACGAAGGTCACCGATTTGACAGTACCCACACTGTCTATTTACAACGGATCGTTTCGATAACAACCTTATTGATCGAAAACTATTCCTCCCAGCCCATCCAGTATGTATACATTACCGAAGATTCCAACCTGGGGTGGGGGCCGAACCGATTGGGCACGGATGTCATCCCCGTCGGAGGTGGGTATGCCTTATATATAACCACCCCCGGTTATTATGAAATGAAAGTCGAGGGGGATGGCCATGTCACAATCGATGGGCTTGGTGTGGGCTTTAACACCATGGTGACCGAGATAATACCCTGGAAGGTATATGACAAGGGAGGATCCGTGATCCCGACTGCCACTCCTGGGACCGTCTCTTTGACCATTATCAATAACTACGCAATCCCCATCTGGTATGTATATATTTATCCCCAGGGCAATCCCAACAAGGGGGATGACTGGCTGGGCGACAAGATCATTCCCCCTTCGGGCGGCTCCCACACCTTCACCCTTACACCAGGTGTCTACGCTATTCGAATCGAGGATTCGAACCATATCGTATGGTACTCGGAAGATAACTCCCATATCTATGCTGACAAGGTTATTACATTGTCGCACGCTACCGAGGTTCCGCCGGCCACAAGCCAACCCACTGCAACCCCGGCGGCAACCTATGTGCCAACCGCAACCCCGCAGCCTACTCCCGTGCCGACCGAGGTCCCACCGAGCGCTTCCTTGACGGTGATCAACAACTCCGAGACCGCCATCTGGTATGTATACATAAAACCATACGGCAGTGAAAACTGGGGCAGTGACTGGCTTGGCTCCAGTATCATCCCGGCTTACGGCGGAACCTACAATTTCACCCTCGACCAGGGAACCTACGATATCAAGGTTGAAAACTCCGAACACTCAGTTATGTGCCAACGGAACAATATCGAAGTCATCGGATCCGTGGAATGGGCGTGTCCATGATCCACCACCAGCGATAACTATTTTCCCAGGGCATCCTGTGGTTAGACAGTACCCACCGCAGGATGCCCAAAGCAATCACCTTGCATGCGATGGAATCGTATTCACCCCGGCATGGGAATGACAACATCCCGGACAATCAGACAGGCGCAGCGAAAAGTACGATAAGGAAACAGCCATGATGGAAACACAATCCGTGCATGATACCTTCATCATACGCATCCGCCACGAACAAGAATACCTGCAATGGAACGGATCGGTGCAACACATCAACAGCGGTACCGCCGCCGCGATACATACACCGGCCGACCTGCTGGATTTCATCCGCACCCATTCGAGTGGACCGGGACTCGGGAACGATCCTGCTGACGAGGACCGTTCCGGGCAGTTGGCCGTCCCGCATTCCAGGCAAATAAAACCAACGGGTCTGAAGTGACGAAACCTGGTTGTGAGCATCCGCTTTGAGGCAGTATCTTCCAGAAACATGGGGAGAAATCTCCCGCACCCCAAAACAAAGCATGGAATATGAACGGACCACCCGGGCAAACCAGGTGGTTCGTTTTCAGGTGACATAGGGCGGGTGGGGGTCGAACCTCCGTAGTAATTACTCAGGCGGAAGGATCGGGATGACAATCTGCGGTTGTTCGCCGACCAGGGATTTCAGGAACGCGACGATGGCAACTTCTTCTCCAGGATCGATGGTCTTTTCCACTTGCACCTTTGCCATAATAGCGATTGCTTCCTCGATGGTGGCTGCGCTGCCGTCATGGAAATAGGGCGCAGTTAGGGACAGGTTCCGCAGTGTGGGGATGCGGAAGACGCGCTTGTCTTCCTCAGCCCCCGTGATATTGAATAGAACCATATCCTGCCCATGCTCGAATTTGACCAGTTCGCCGGAGGGCAGCATGGCGCCGTAATGGCAACTTATGCAACCTTTCAAACGAAATACACTAGCGAATCGCAACTGCGGAATGTGGGTTACAATGTTGTAATGCTGGTAATCATAGCGAAAGAAGGTGAACCGCCACCCTCGCGATACTGATAATTAGACTACTCCGATCTGTCTGACCTACCGTCTAAAACCAGGGTCAGCCAGGCAATCTCCTCGCAAGAGGGGATCAGGGTCGCCCAGGAAACGCGGCGGCCTCCCGAAATCCCATGTCAATGGGATGGAATTGGAAAGGAGTCTCCGCTTGTGCAGACTATTTCTCTAGACTCGCCAGCCGAACTCTTGGCGAGTCTTCGTTCCCAGCCATCGGGCATACATCGACTGCTATTCATCAGCGGGTCGCGCAGCGCTGGCAAAACCCATTGGTGCCGGCAACTGGCAGTCCAGGCTCAAGCGCTTGGCCTGGATGTAGCCGGATTGGTCTCTCCGCCGGCTTTCGAGGACGGACGCAAGGTCGCGATCGACCTTATCGACCTGCGCAACTCAGAACAGCGCCGCCTTGCTGTCCTGAGCCAGGACGGTGACCATGCGTTGAGGGTTTGCAAGTGGGCTTTTAACCTGGAAACAATACAATGGGGAAACAGGGCGTTGGATGCCATCCAATCCTGCCAGGTGTTGATCCTGGATGAACTGGGACCGCTCGAACTGCTGCATGCTTCAGGATTCGCCTCAGCCCTCAGGCTGCTGGATTCCCGCTGCGCCCTGCTGGCTTGCGCTGTAATTCGCCCCGGATTGACAGATCGCGCCTTGCAGTATTGGCCGTGGGGGCATGTGCTCATGCTGCCATCCAGGCAGGAGTCGGCGTGATTCGCATTCGTAAACTTTCGGTCTGGTATGGCGACACACCTGCTTTGCAGGATGTTTCACTGGAAGCAGCCGAAGGCGAGTGCATCCTGGTGACCGGTCCATCCGGTTGTGGGAAAAGTACGCTGGGGCGCGCCCTGTCGGGTTTGATCCCACATGCCATCCCAGCCCGGTTGAAAGGCAGCGTGGAAGTGCATGGCAGGCTGGTAAGCGAGCAGTCCCTGCCAGAACTGGCGCGCAGCATTGGATTTGTCATGCAAAACCCCGGCGCGCAACTGTTCCATCTTCGTGTTTCTGATGAGATCGCCTTTGGCCCAAGGAACCTGGGGGCGCCGGAAGATAATGTGCAACAACTAGTGGAGTGGGCATTGTCAGCCACCGGGCTGGCGTCCCTGCGGGATGACAGCCCGGCAGAACTATCCGGTGGGCAAAAACAGCGCGTGGCGATTGCCTCCGCCCTGGCGATGCGTCCACGCCTGTTGGTGCTCGATGAGCCGACCGCGTCACTGGATGTCCCCGGTTCGCAACAAGTCATCCACACCCTGCAGCAATTGCGCCGCGAGCAGGGGTTGACCATTGTCATAATT
>VGNO01000209.1 GCA_016865985.1 Chloroflexota bacterium
TCTCGTACGGCAAGTCGCTCTCGTATTTCAATTCATTGCGGACATAATCATAGAGCCCGGCGGTGTACGGTCCCATGATGATGTTCATGCTGGGGTCGTCTTCGAAGCGCTCGCCGGCCGAGTCGCGGTCGATGCCTTTGAAGCGGCTGTCCAGGCGGCCGACGGTGCGGTTCTCGTCCCGCAGCAGTTCCTTGGTGAAGCGGAAGATGTCGATGCGCAGGTCGGCGCGCTCGATGTACTCGGGAGAGAGGCCGGTATACCGCGCCAGTTGTTCGACCAGCCGGGCGCGTTCTCGGCGGGGCAGGGCGGCGCCTTTTGCCAGCGCCGGCAGGTATACTTCCAGGGCGAATTTGGAAACTTCTGCCAGCAGTTTCTGCAGCGGCCGGCGCAGGCGCAGTTTGCGGTGGTACCAGGCTGTGGCGGCGTAGGTCGGCAGGAACAGGGCATAGGGCAGGTCGTTGCCGGGGGCAAAGTTCAGGGTGCTGAAATCAAGAACGGACGAGACCAGCATGATGCCGTTCAGGTACAGACCGTGCCGTTCCTGCAAATAACCCGAAAGCCCGGCGGAGCGGGTGGTGCCGTAACTCTCGCCGATCAGAAACTTGGGCGAGAGCCAGCGCCCGTAACGGGTGGTGTAGAGGCGGATGAAATCCCCGACCGATTCGATATCCTTCTTGAAGCCATGCCATTGCCTGGCCTTCTCGCCCTCCACCAGGCGGCTGTAGCCGGTGCTGACCGGGTCGATGAAGACCAGGTCGGCGCTGTCGAGCAGGGAGTATTCATTATCGGTCAACTGGAAGGGCGGGCGGGGCATGTCGCCTTCGAAGGTCATCACCACCCGGCGCGGGCCGAGCAGCCCCAGGTGCAGCCAGACCGAGGACGACCCCGGCCCGCCGTTGAAGGAGAAAGTCAACGGTCGTTTGGATTTATCCGGCGCGTCATCCTTGGTATAGGCGACGAAGAAGATCTGCGCCCGGGCTTTCTCGCCTTCGGATTCCTTCTCCCGGTCGCCGGTCTCTTCCTTCATCACCATTGTCCCGGCGGTGACGGTGTACTTGATCTCCTTGCCGCCGATGGTGATGGCGTGCTGGGTGACCACCAGGTTATCCTTGACCTCGGGTTTCTTTTCTTCCTTCTTCTCGTCTTTTTTGGGTTCTTCAGGTTCGGGCATGGGAGAGCTCCTTGCTTGCGTAAAATTCGAATGTTCCAAGTCTCCGGTATCTGTGTTGATTGTACCGTACTCCTGGTTGCTTCGTTCCCGACTCATTACAACAAACTGACTGGCCCAACCTCCACCCGCCAGCCATCGAGTTTTTTCCCCCTGAGCAGCGATTCGGGCTCAGGCCCGCGCAGGATGACCTGCCAGCGGTACTGCCCGCCCAGTCTGGCAAAGAAACACGGGGCGGGACCGATGAGCGTCGTCTGTCGCCGGTCGTCCATCGTCAACCATTGCTGGACCTTCGCGGCCATTTCCCTGGCTGACGACTCTGCCTTCCCTGCATCCGTGTGGCGGTACTCCAGCCGCACCAGCCGGGCAAAAGGCGGGTAACCCAGGCGGCGGCGCTGCTCCAGTTCCTGTTCGTAGAAACCGCCGTAATCGTGCCGGGAGGCGTGCTGGATGGCGTAGCGCTCCGGCTGGAAGGTCTGCAGGATCACCCTCCCGCCTCGCGCCGAACGCCCGGCGCGCCCGGCCACCTGGGTCAGCACCTGGAAGACGCGCTCGGCAGCGAAGGGGTCGGGCAGGTTCAAGCCCACGTCGGCAAGCACGATCCCGACCAGCGTCACCAGCGGCAGGTCGAGGCCCTTGGCCAGCATCTGCGTGCCGACCAGCACGTCCGCCCGGTGGGCGGTGAAATGCCCCAGGATGATCTCGTGGGCGTCCTTCTGGCGGGTGGTCTCCCAGTCCCAGCGCAAAGTGCGCGCCTGCGGGAAGAGCGCCTGCACCTCAGCCTCCACCCGCTCGCTGCCCAGGCCATATTCCCGGATCTGGCCGCTCCGGCAGGCCGGGCACTGGACCGGTTTCTTGCGGCTATAGCCGCAGCGGTGGCAGAGCAATTCCACGCCCGGGATCTGCGTGTGGTAGGTGAGGGGCGTCTCGCACTGCGGACATTTCAATGGATTGCCGCACTCGCGGCAGAAAACATAGGTCGCGGTCCCGCGCCGGTTGAGGAACAGGATGGCCTGTTCGCTGCGTGACAGGGTCGCATCCAGCGCCTCCGCCAGCGCCCGGCTGAAAATACCCCGGTTGCCGTCCTTGAGTTCCTGGCGCATATCCAGGAGCGAGACCGGCGGCAGGCCCGAGCCGGAGTCGGCCGCCTCGAACCGGGCGATCCGCTCGGGCAGGGACAGGAGGCGCATTCCTCTCACCTCTAGCCCATCTCCCTCAGGGAGAGGGGAAGGGGTGAGGGGAACAGCCTGGTAGCGCTGTTCTACCGACGGCGTGGCCGAGCCGAGGATGCAGACCGCCCCGCACAACCCGGCATACAGGCGGGCGGCCTGGAGGGCGTTATAGAACGGCGGCTCCGACTGGTAATAGGAACCGTCGTGACATTCATCGGCCACGATCAAACCGATGTTCCGGAAGGGGGTGAAGAGCGCCGAGCGCGGCCCGATAACCACCTTGAGCAGTCCCTGCCGGGCGCGCCGCCAGGTATCGTAACGTTCGCCGGGGGAGAGTTTGGAATGCACCAGTCCCACCTGGCCAGGGAAGCGCACCATGAAGCGGCGCACGGCCTGCGGAGTGAGGGCGATCTCCGGCACCAGGACGATGGCCTGCCGGCCGCGGCGGACGGCCTCCGCCACCGCCCGCAGGTAGAGTTCGGTCTTGCCGGAGCCGGTCACCCCATGCAGGAGGAAGGTGGAAGGTTGCAGGTTGAAAGCGGGGAGGATCTGTTCCCAGGCGGCCTGCTGGGCGGGAGTCAGAGTCGCTTCCCCATCCACAGAAGGAAAAGTCCCCACCCGCTCCAATGGGTCGCGCCAGATCTCTGTCTCACATAGAACGATCAGTTCACGCCCGGCCAGTTCCTGCAAATCCGCCAGGTTGCAGCCGCTCCCGGCATAGACCCAGGAGACATTGACGGTCTCCGGGTCCTGGATCAGGAAGCGCAGCGCTGCCTGCCTCCTCTGTAGCGTGGCGGCGGTCTTGCCCAGGCCTGGCATGGCGGCTTCGGCTTCAGCCGGGGACGCCGCCAGTTGGGCGGTGCGGATGTACTTCGGGCGGATGGACGGGGGAGGGAGTACAGCCCGGCTTTCTAGGACGCCTGCCAGGACCAGGTGGTTGGCGGTCCTGCGCCAGTCCACATTCTTGAAATGGCGGTCTACCTGGCGTCCGCGCAGGGGGCCGTGTTCGTTGAGCAGTTTCAGGAGGCGGGATTGAACAGAGGAGGTGGGTTGGTCGAGGAGCGGGGATTTCGGGTTGGCAATGGCGTAGAGTGTGTCGGCTTGCTGCGATAGGCCAGGCGGCAGCATCAGGTTGATTATGGCTGCCAGCGGGTTGAGGGTGGCTTCGGCTAATTGCTTTGCCAGTTCGATCTGGGCCGGGGTCAGCACCGGTTCGGCGTCGAGCAGGTCGAGGATGGGTTTGGTGGCTTCGATGGCGGGAACCGGCGCCAGGTCCAGGATGACGCCCTGGACGGTCTGTTTCCCGAAGGGCGCCGTCACCAGGTGTCCCATCCCGGCCCTGCCTTCCAGTTCGGGGGGCAGGTGGTAGTCGAATTCACCTGAAACAGACGGTACGTTGACGGCGACCCGTGCGTAGATCATAGGTGCATTATAACAAGCGCGGCTGGAGCCTGCGGGCGATGGGTTCGGGGGTGAATTTCGGCATGGCGGCGGCGAGGCCGTGGCGTTCACACGCTTCCCGGAAAACCGTTTCCAACTTGCGCCAGTTGGGGGCGTTGCATGTGTACTGATTGCCGTAACGCTGGATGTAACGTTGTTTCAGGCCGGGGAAGCGTTCGTCCAGCCGGGCGTAGTAATACTCGCGTGAGCCTTCCCGCAGGCTCATGCCGAACCAGGGCAGGATGTAGGTTGCGCCGTTCTCGTGGGCCAGTTTCACGATCTCTGCGATGTTTTCCTCCGTATCTTCGATGAAAGGCAGGATGGGCATCATGGTGATCCCGGCCAGGATGCCATTGGCGGCGAGCGCCCGGATGGCTGCGAAACGGCGCGAGGACGGCGGCGCGCCCGGTTCGATTTTGGCCGACAGGTCGTCGTCTGCGGTGGTGATGGTGAAACTGATCGCAGCGTAAACCTGGCTCACCTGGCGCAAGGTTTCCATATCCTTGAGCACCAGGTCGCTCTTGGTGATGATGTGGACCGGGAATCCGTTCCGAGCAATGACCTGCAGGGCACGGCCGGCTAGGTTGTACTTGCGCTCGACCGGCATGTAGGGGTCGTTCATCGAGCCGAGGCCAATGGCGCCGCGGATTCTCTTGCGGGGCAGCGCATCTTCCAGCAGGTCAATGGCGTTGACCTTGACCTGGATATCGGCGAAGTTCTCGATTTGATAGCAGGCGCTGCGCGAATCGCAGTAGATACACTGGTGCTGGCAGCCGCGGTAGAGGTTCATGTTGTACTTCAAACCGAACCAATCGTCCCGGCCGGGGACGGTGTTGAGGATGGTCTTGGCGTGGATTTCGCGGATCATTTAGTATTACAGCGCAAAGTTGGCACAGGGCAGGCTGAGTAGCCTGGAATAAGAAGGCATGGTATCTTTCTCCAACCACGGCCAAGTGGGAAGGAGACGAGAA
>VGNO01000210.1 GCA_016865985.1 Chloroflexota bacterium
CTGCAAGCATGGGTTTACTAATCATGCCCAAGCCAGGCGCATCTTTGACGCTAATCCCCTGGCGGCTTTGACCATCATCTTGCGACTTTAAGAAAGCCCTGCCGGCATGTAGTGACTGCCTGGCGCCTGGCCCGATCTGCAATTCGATGGATTACCGTTTTTTTCTTTCCTTGGCGCCGACAACCAGCGTCCAGTCCGCCACAGATGCCCACACAACCGGAACAATCAGCGCTCTCATCCCATTCGGATGGAAAGGGAAGGCACATGGCGACTCATCGATATCTACGCGGCATGGTTGTCCTATGCCAGGCAGGGCTTGTCATCGCGCTGGCAATTGCACCGACCGGGTTCGGCAGGCTTCCTGGAATAGTCCAGGCGGCCCCGCTTTTTGCGCCTGTCCCCTCGGCAGCGGTCAGCGCCGGCAATGTGAGCCTGGGCGGCGATTTCACCATCACTGCCACATTCAGCAACGCCATCGGGGACGCCGCCGGTTACGGCCCGTTCATTGATCTCTACATCCCGCATACCGGCCTGGACGGGGTCTTTCCCGGCAACAGCCTCCCGGCCCTGCCTCCACTGCCGCCTCCCGCCTTTGCCGACGCCTATGACGGGATCAGCCCGGTCGCGCCGGCTACCGGATATTCCGCCACCTACCTGGGCAACAGCCTGACAGTCCACACGCTCAATTTCGGCGACGATGGCGGCGGTTTCGGCTGCGTGGAACACCCGCTGGCAATCGACGCCGCCGGCATGTTCGTGGATGTCTGCGGCAAAGCCGGCGACCAGTTGGTCACCATTGTCCTGCCATTCGGTTCCTTTACGCCCGGCCAGCCGCCGGTTTCGGTCGAAGTCCCGGCTTCCCTCAGCCCCTACGCCGACCTGGATGACCTGGTCATCCGCGCCCGGGGCGGATTCCAATATGGCGCCACCCCCACCAACGACTGGTGCTGCCCGGCGCCGCCCAACCCGCCCGACACCACCATCCTGTCGGACGCCAACCCGGATGCAACCGCCTGGGTGGCGCACGGGACCGTCACACCGACCCTCTTCAGCCTAACCAAAGGAGGTGGAGCCGAGACCGCCACCGGCCCGAACTACTGGCAAACCTACAACATCACGGTCGACATCGCCGACGGGCAGACCCTGAGCGGAATCGTCATCACGGATGAACTCCCGGACAATATCGTCTACCTCGGCCCCGTTACAGTTTCGGGGGGCGGGGTGGTGGTCACCGAACCCGTGGCCGGAACGCCGCACAACCCGCCCGACAACCAACTCGTCGTCCAGTACGCCTCGGCCACCGGCGGCCCGGGCAGCAACGACATTTCCATATCGTTCCCATACTACATCGCGGAATTCGACGCCAACGCAGCGCCGGTCATCCCGCCCCTGACCGGGACGCCATCCGCCAGCGTCAACACCGCCAGCATGTCCGGCAGTTGGTCACCACAGGATCGGCGCGACAGCGACAAGCCGGTCAACGGAGTGGGAGTCAGCAGCGGCGCCAACCTGCCTCTGGACGCCTCCAAAGGCAGCAGCATCGCTCCCACCGATGACAGCGGATCGAGTGGCGCCACCCCCGGCGACATCGTCACGTATACGGTCGCGTTCGATATATCGGATTATTTTGCGGTCGATGGCCTGGTCGCCTCGGATGTATTCTCCGATGGACAACGTTTCTACAGCGACCCCACCCACCTGCCGCAAGTGCGGGTCACCCGCGACGGCCTGACGACCACCCACGCTTTCGACCCGGCCAACCTCGTGGTCTCCTGCAACTATACCGGCGCGGTCATCGGCCCAGACTGCGACCTGCTCGACCCGGCCGCCGATAATGGCGAAACGTCCCTCACTTTCTACATTTCACAACAATTGTTAGATGACGGCGCCAACGGCCAGTTCCTCGGCGGGCTGGTGCCGGATGGCGGGGCGGCCAACGATGGCATCACCACGGCTTCCATCACCTTCTATACCCAGATCCAGGACCGCTATTCGGACCTGTACGCCGGCGCGAACCTGAAACAACGTGACGCCTTGAGCGATTTCGCCAGTGTGACCGGCCTCCTGCTGGACGTATCCACCTGCGGACTCGGCGCCTGCACGACCTATCCCGGCAACCCGACCGTCAGCGACTCGGACAGCGCCAATGTTGTCATCGTCAACGGCGGGCTTGCCAAAAGCATCTATGCCGTCAACGGGGTCGCCTGCGCCATCCAGCCCTGCCCGGATGTGCATGTTGCCCCCGGCGACAGCGTGACCTACCGGATCGTATCGCACCTGATGATCGGCGATTTCAAAGACCTGACCATCACCGACTACCTGCCGCTGCCCATCTTCAAGGCCGACGACCCGGATGCAGACGGCGTCGCGCTCGTCCCGGCTGAGGGCAACTGGTCCAAGGATACGGTCAACGCCGTTCCTGATACCGGGAAATGGCGCCTCGGTCCAGCCGACACCCTGGCCATCGACCCGGCCCTGACCGTTTCTGGATCGGCAGCCAACAACTCCATCGTCTTCGATTTCGGCGCCCACGACGACCCGGGCAACACCGAGCAGTGGATCGACCTGCTCTTCAGCCTGACCGTCACCCGCGACCCCTACGCCGACGGCCTGCAGATGACCAACCAGGTCGAACAGCGGGATTACAACAGCCCGAGCGTGGTCGCCATTTCGACCGAGATCAACCAGTTGACCCTGACCGAACCGGTCCTGGTTGGAGAGAAATCGGCCGTCTCCACCACTCACGCCGGCGTCAACCCCAACCCGGCCATCCCGGCGCCGATCGTCTTCGACCTCCCCGGCCTCGTCCCCGACCTGGATGAGCCCTGGACCGGCGGGAACATCCACTCGACCTACCTGGGAGCGGACAATGGCGCCCTGAACTCCGGCATCTCCGGAGTGGACGGCGGCGACCTGGTCAAGTTCGCCATCGTCATCCAGAATACCGGCTCCGGCCTGGACGGCGCATTCGACATCACCATCAAAGACCTCCTGCCGGGCGGTTACATCATTCCCAACTTCGGGAGTGAGAACATCAACCTGCAAATCTATCGCGGCGACGGGGCGGCCCTCAACTACATCAATGTCGGCGCCGGCAGCCTGCTCGGGGACGGCATCCAGATCGTCGACCCGCCGCTCGGCGACCCGGAATACGGATATGGCGCCTGCCAGGCACACGACGCAACCAGCGGCAAGAACGTAATCATCATCACCTACGACCTGATGGTGGACCCGAACATCTCCGCCGGGCAATTGATTGCCAATAATCAATACCTTCGCCAATTATTGGTATGGAACCGGTTGAGAAACCGGGTGAATAGCGCCCAAACGGGCGATTTGCTGAAAGATCTCGGCTAATAAAATACCATCAGGCTTTTTCGGAAGCATTTTTATTGTTTCACTGGCGTAGCGGTAGCCACGATACTGTGATTTCAAATCCAAAACGCTGAAGTCTGGATTGAGTTTGCGAAACGGTTCGATCAAAGCTGCACTGAAGTTGACCATGAACAGGGATAGATTAGCGGCATTGGTTACAGCAATTTCTGTCACATTCATAAAGTCTTCGAGACCCCAGTATTGCTTGGCGTCCCGGAAATTGAACTCGATCTGGAAGCGCAGGCTGTAAAACTTGATGATCTTTTCGTAGGTTTGCTCCAGATCAGTACTGAACAAAATAACATGCGCCTGCGCCGAGGTTTGGAGGTTGGTCTTGACGATGATCACCACATTCAACGGGAAGCCAAACTCCTTGTTGAGAAACTGGCCTTGATAGATGTCGGTACGCAAACCGTCCTCAACATTGGTTTCTTTCAAGTACTTGCCGGCCATGTTATGGATATCGATTTTTGCGCCGTATCTGGGCTTTGGCCCAGGCTGCTTGTATTCGCCTTCAAAAGGCAGATACAGTGCAGCATCCCAACGCATCTTGGAAATCAGGTGCAAGCCAACTTGTCTGACCATGTAGGCGCTTGGATAATTGCCAAAATGCCCATCCATCACCACATAGGTGAGCAATAAGAGGTCACCGATGGTCGTTAGCAGGCTTTTCAGGGCAGCTTGAATGCGCAACAACTCTGGATTGAGTGTCACTTCTTCCTTGGATCTGTTCTTGCTGCCTTTTGGTCTGCCTCGTTTGCGCTTTTCTGCCGTTTGGGGCGTTGCCTTTTTCGCCTCTTTCTTGGCTTTGCTGGCTGCCTTTTCTTCGGCGCTGCGCAGCGCTTGTGTTACTTGCAACGGATAGGAGCGCTCTTCTCGAACATTCACCAACGATAAGGCAAAGAATGACAAACCAGATATCACCCGCTGCTGGATGCCAGAGAAGAACCGATCCAATCCATGGGTTTCTTTGCCTGCTTTGCTCGCCACTACTTCATCAGCGGCAACAATGTATCCATCATCTGGTCGCAAAAACTTCAGCCGAAAGAATAGCCAGTGGATCGCCTTCCAGGGCAAGCTACTGTAATAATGCCGTTGGATCGTTCGGTAGCTGCCGCCTTTTTCTGTCCAGCGCGATAACCCCAGCATCGTGATCCGTCCACTGGCTACCAACATCCCAAAGATAACCTGGCTCATCCGTCGCAATTCTGTTTTTGAAATCAGTGGCGCAATGTTTTGTAAAAGCGCTAAAATCTCTGTCATGGGCATCTCGAGTAATTTTGGGTTGTGAGAGACACAACTTTACTCGATTTGCCCTACTTTATCTACCTGTTTTTGGCGAAGGTATTG
>VGNO01000211.1 GCA_016865985.1 Chloroflexota bacterium
TTCGAGATCGCCCGCACCCTGGGGGGAGGCTATGATCTCAGGTTCGAGATCGGCACGCCGCCGATGAACAACGACCGCGCCATCGCGAGCCTGGTCGCGTCCGCCGGGGCAGACCTGCTCGGGGCGGCGAATGTCCTGCCCTTCAAGAAGGGCCTGGGGGCTGAGGATTTCGGTTGTTTCATGGAGCACATCCCGGGCGCCATGTTCACCCTCGGGACGAAAATCGAAGGCCGGGAACACTTCGGCCACAACCCGAATTTCGACATCAATGAGGAGGCCCTGCCGGTCGGGGCGGCCGTCCTGGCCGAGACCGCCCTGCGCTTCCTGCGCGGCAGCCGGTGAGCTGGAGCGAAAGATGCGCCTGAAATGTCTCGCCTGTGAATCGCTCGCCCGCCCGGTCTATGCCTGCGCGGCAGCCTCGTCCCACCTGGTGGACGTGGAACTGGTCGAACGCCGCCTGCACCAGCCGGTGGAGATCCGCACCCGCCTGCAAGGGATGGTGGATGCCGCCGAAGGCCGGGGTTACGACGCCGTCCTGCTGGCCTATGGCTTGTGCGGCCAGACCACCGCCGGCCTGGCAGCGCGATCCGCCCCGCTCGTCATCCCCAGGGCCCACGACTGCATCACGCTCTACCTCGGTAGCCGCGCCCGCTACGACCAGGAGACTGCCCGCGAACCCGGCACCTACTGGTACGCCCACGACTACCTGGAACGCAACAGCGGCGGGACGGCCGCCCTGGCGATGGGCGCTGGGACCGAGGCCGACCTTCAATCGCTGTACGAACACTACATCCAGAAGTACGGGCGGAACAAAGCCGATAAACTCATGGAAGTGATGGACAACTGGCGCTCCCACTACAAACGCGCCGTCTACCTCGATACCGGCCTGGGCGACGGTTCGCAGGTGGAGGCGCAGGCGCGCGACGAATCCGCCCGCCGCGGCTGGACTTACGAAAGCCTGCCGGCCAACCTGAGCCTGGTCCACCGCCTGCTCGACGGCGCCTGGGACGAGGACTTCCTGGTCGTCCCGCCGGGGCGGAGCATCGGCATGTCCTACGACGCCGGCATCCTCACCCTGCAAGGTTGAAATGACCCCCGCCAAACTTCCCACTGGAAAGACCTGTGAAATCATCTTGCAGCCGATCGGCCGGCGCATCTCCGTGCCGCCCGGCGTCACCCTGTTGGAGGCGGCGCGCCTGGCCGGGGTGGAACTGGTCGCCATCTGCGGCGGGGAGGGCATCTGCGGGACCTGCCGCGTCCGCTTGTTGGAGGGACCGGTCACCGCCCCCACCCTGACGGAGCAGGCCGAGCTCTCATCCGCAGACCTGGCTGCCGGCATCCGCCTGGCGTGCCAGGCCGAGGCGCTGGGCGATGTGCGGGTGGACATCCCGCCCGAGTCGTTTTCCGCCCCGCAGCGGCTGCAGGTCGAGGGGCAACCCATGGCGCTGGAACTGGACCCGGTGGTCATCCCCATCGACATCCAGGCCGCCCCGCCCAGCCTGGACGACCTGGCCTCCGACCTGAGCCGCCTGCGCCGGTCGCTCCCCGTCCCGCAGGCACGCTTCGATCCCGGCCTCCTGCCGGACCTGTCCGGGACGCTGCGCGCAGCGGGTTGGCGCGCAAGGCTCGCCATGCGGGGGGACGAAGTGGTCGCCATCCTGCCTGCCTCCACCCGGCTGCTCGGCCTGGCAGTGGACATCGGCACCACCAAGTTGGCGGCCTACCTGGTGGACCTGGAAAGCGGGACATTGCTTGCCAGCGGCGGCGCAATGAACCCCCAGATCGCCTATGGCGAGGATGTCATCAGCCGCATCCAGTATGCCAACGCCCATGCCGGCGGAGCCGCCGCCCTGCAATCCCGGCTGGTCGAGACCCTGAACGACCTGGCCGGGAACCTGTGCCGTGAAGCGCAGGCCGACCCGCAGCAGGTCGTGGAAGCCGTGCTGGCCGGGAACACCGCCATGCACCACCTGTTCGCCGGGCTGCCGGTGAAACAATTGGGCGAATCGCCGTACGTGGCAGCGGTCAGCGAAGCGCTCGAACTGCGCGCCGCCGGCCTCGGCCTGCGCCTGTCGCCCGGGGCGAAGGTCCACCTGCCGCCGAACGTGGCCGGTTATGTCGGCGCCGACCACGTGGCAATGCTGCTGGGGTCGGGACTGCTGGAAGTGCAGGAGACCACCATCGCCCTCGACATCGGCACCAATACCGAGATCAGCCTTTTCCACGACGGGAGACACTGGGCCTGTTCCTGCGCCTCCGGCCCGGCCTTCGAAGGCGCCCACATCGGCGACGGGATGCGCGCCGCCCCGGGGGCCGTCGAACGCGTCCGCATCGATGGCAATGCAGTGCGGGTCCAGACCATCGGCGGCCAGCCGGCGGTGGGCATCTGCGGTTCCGGGATCCTGGATGCGGTGGCGGAACTGGTGAAAGCCGGGCTGTTGGACAGGCGCGGCGCGCTCAAGGGCGGCCATCCACGGCTCATCCCGGACAGTAAAAATGCCGCCTTCGTCCTGGTGGAGGCCGGAGCCAGCGGTTCCGGACGCCCGGTGCGGGTCACGCGCCAGGATGTGAACGAGATCCAACTGGCGAAAGGCGCCATCCGCGCCGGGCTCGAGATCCTGCTGCTGGAAGCGGGCATCGAAGCGCCGGATATCCGGAAGTTCATCGTCGCCGGGGCCTTCGGCACCTATCTTGACCTGGATTCGGCGGTGGCGATCGGCATGTTCCCCGACCTGCCGCGCCCGCGTTTCCGCCAGGTCGGCAATGCCGCCGGGAGCGGGGCTAGGCTGTTGCTGCTATCCAGCCGCCTGCGCCGGGAAGCAGCCGAACTGGCCGGCAAGGTGAAGTATGTGGAACTGGCTAAGCGCCCGGAGTTTATGAGGGTTTATGTTAGAGCGTTGGGGTTGTAAGAAAAAAGGATTCCTCCGTTTTTAACGGGAAAACCTTTTCAAACACAAAGGACACAAAGGTAACGAAGGAAGAACACCCGTAAGATTCACCGCCTTTTCCCCTTTGTGTACTTTGTGCCCTTCGTGTTTAGGCTCTTTCCCTTAGAATTGCGGGAGAGCCGAAAAAAGTTTTCCGGTAACAAAACTCCACGTTATGGACCTGGCGCGGAGCGCTGAAAATCCGTTCTACACTTTACATGCGGAGAGTAGCACGCGGACCCACGCGCATAATGCGGATGAGCGCAGCTGGAAATCACCCTTTCACAACCTCCCCAAAAGCCGAAACAGCGCGCTCCACCCCGGCATCGTCCACCCAGTAATGGGTCACCAGCCGGAAGCGGCGCCCGCCGACCACGCCCACCAGCACCCCGCGCTCCTCCAGACCAGCGGCAGCCTGGCGGGCTGTCATGGGGATGCTCGGCCCCAGGCCGAGGAAGACCATGTTGGTGGCCGGGGCGCCGGCCTCCAGTTCGAGACCTTCCACCTGCCGCAGGCCATCGGCCAGCCTACGCGCCCGGGCGTGGTCCTCGCCGAGCCGGTGGACCATATTCTCCAGGGCGACGATCCCGGCTGCCGCCAGGATGCCCGCCTGGCGCATCCCGCCGCCCAGCATCTTGCGGACGCGGTGGGCCTTGCCGATGAACTGTTTCGAACCGCACAAGACCGAACCGACCGGGGCGCACAGGCCCTTGCTCAGGCAAACAGTGACCGAATCCAGCGGTTCCACCAGGGCAGCCGCGTCCCGGCCGAGGGCGGCCGCGGCATTGAACAGCCTGGCTCCATCCAGGTGGACTTGCAAGCCATGGGCGTGGGCAAGTCCTGCCGCTTCATGGGAGTACTCCGGCGCCTGGTATGTCCCTCCGCAGCGGTTGTGGGTATTCTCCAGGCAGAGCAGGCGCGTCGGCGGCTGGTGGGGATCGTCGGCGCGGATGGCGGCGCGGATGTCCTCCAGCGCCAGGGAACCATCCGGCTGGTTGGGCAACTGGCATGAGTGGACTCCACCCAGGGCGGAGATGCCGCCGGCTTCATAGAGGAAGGTATGCGAACGGTTGCCGAGGATGACCTCGTCGCCCCGCCCACAGTGGGCCAGCACCGCCGCCAGGTTGCCCATTGTGCCGGATGGAAGGAACAACCCGGCTTGCTTGCCCAGCATGGAGGCAGCCAGTTCCTGCAAGCGGTTGACGGTCGGATCCTCGCCGTAGACATCGTCCCCGACTTCGGCCTGCGCCATGGCAGCCCGCATTTCGGGGGTTGGCCTCGTGACCGTATCCGAACGGAGGTCGATCAGTTCCATGGAATACTCCTGTTACCCATCTAGACCCTGCTTCTGACTTGATCGAGAACTTGCTGCAACTCTCCCGGCAGGCCGGCTTCGAAGATCCTGGCCTTATTTTCGCCCGGCAGCATTACCTTTAACATGTATGCATGGAGGAAATGCCTGCCCAGCGGCAGGGTCGGTCTTTTGTGGCCGTACATCGCATCCCCGGCCACCGGACAGCCCAGGAAGGCCAGGTGCAGGCGGATCTGGTGCGTGCGCCCGGTCAACGGGTGGACTTCGAGCAGGGTATAGGCCGGGAAGGATTCGAGCGTGCGGTATTCACTGACCGCCTCGCGCCCCTTGCCCTCCGGCAGGACCGACATCAGTTTGCGGTGGCTGGTGGAGCGACCGATCGGCGCTTCGACCCGCCCGGAGGGGGTCGGCGGCCGTCCATCCACCAGGGCAATGTATGTTTTTTCGACAGTGCGTGCCTTGAACTGTTCCTGCAGCCAGCGGTGT
>VGNO01000212.1 GCA_016865985.1 Chloroflexota bacterium
ATGCTGGCAAACATCCCCCTGACCGGCATGACCGATGGTTCGGGCTTGTTCGGCGTGCTCTACCAGGCCGGCATCAGCGCCGAACTCTTCCCGCTCCTGATCTTCATCGGCGTGGGGGCGATGATCGATTTCAGCCCGCTCCTGGCGCAGCCACGCATGGCGCTGCTGGGTGCGGCAGGGCAGTTCGGCATCTTCGGCGCCCTGCTGCTGGCAGCGCTGCTCGGATTCCCGCTCAATGAGGCTGCTTCCATCGGGGTGATCGGGGCCATCGACGGCCCGACCTCCATTTTCGTGGCAACCAGGCTGGCGCCGGACCTGCTGGCGCCGATCGCGGTGGCGGCCTACTCTTACATGAGCCTCATCCCAATCATCCAGCCGCCGTTGATGAAGCTGCTGACCACCAAGGCCGAGCGTCGCATCCGGATGGACTACGCCCCGAAACCCATCTCACACCGGACGCGCATCCTTTTCCCGATCGTCATCACGGTCGTGGTGGGCCTGCTGGTACCGGAAGCCACCCCGTTGATCTCGATGCTGATGCTTGGCAACCTGCTCAAGGAGAGCGGGGTCGTCAACCGCCTGAGCAACGCCGCCCAGAACGAGATCGTCAACACCGCCACCCTCTTCCTGGGCCTGACCATCGGCTCGACGATGAGCGCCGAGGCATTCCTGAACTGGGATACAGGCAAGATCATGCTGCTGGGCCTGCTGGCATTCGTCCTCGATACGGTAGCCGGACTGCTCTTCGGCAAGTTGATGTGCGCCTTGAGCGGGCGCAGGATCAACCCGTTGATCGGGGCTGCCGGGATATCGGCCTTCCCGATGGCGGGACGCCTGGCGGCGAAGATGGCGCAGGAGGAGGATTTCGAAAACTTCATCCTGATGCACGCCATGGGGACCAATACCGCCGGCCAGCTGGGGAGTGTGATCGCCGGCGGGGTATTACTGGCAATCGTGACCGGGTTGGTCTAGGGTTGTTCCTCCAGGAATCTCAGCGAGAGCCAGCCGTCCACCGGCCAGGTACTGCGCGCCCAGCCATCGCGCTTGTCCACCACAGTGACGTGTGTGTCCTGAATCAGGGTCTCGACGATGTTCTGCCTGGTCGAGTCCGGTTCGCTGCGGACATTCAACTCGTCGGTCGCGACGCGATAGATGGCTCCCGCTGGCAGCGGGTCGCCGGGGGCCAGGCGAGGCAGCAGCAGCGCCCGGCGGGGATTGGGGACAGCCGGGTCGGAGCCGACCTCGTTCCAGGCGCGCTCGAAGGTCGGGATGGGGATCTCAACCCGCGCCCCGCCCGGGTAATCCCAGTACGGGTCATGGATGTAGATGTTCGCATCATCGCGGTCGACCGCCACCGCGAAGTGGGGGCCGCTGAAATCACGTTTCTGGGTCAGGCGGGCATCGCGTAAAACGCTGTACTTAATGAGTACGATGGCCGGTTTTCCCCCTTCCAGGGCGTCGGTTAGGCGCGAGAGGCTCACATAGGTGAACCACTGGTTCCCCACCCCATAGAAATTCAAGACCTGTTTCAGGTACTTGACGTGAATATAGGGGTCGCCGACGATCTTCGCCACCAGCCGCAACTGGTCGGGAGTGACATCCTTGTTATCGGTATAGCCGCGGATCAGCATGGCGGACGATGCGAAACCGCAGTCCTTGTTGCTCAGGTTTGCGCCTTCCCCCAACTGGGACACGTAGGGGATTTCGACCGGCGGCTTTTCCATCTCCTCCACTTCCACCACCCCGCCGCCTTCCTCTTCCTCCTCTTCCGGCTGCCCCCAGCCACCTAACACAACCGTCTCATCTGCAACAAGCGGGAAGGCCGACAGGTCCTTCAAAGCCCGCCACCAGGCAGTGTCCTTGGCGGCCCAGTCGAGACCCCACCAGTTGACGCCCGGGCAGCCAAGTTCGCGCGCCCGGCGTTCGAAGGCGGCAATCGCTTCCGGGGTGGGCATGCCCCCGTCGCCGATATAGGCGCGCCCGGTCGGGACGATGGGTCTGTCGGTCAGTTCGCGCCACTGGCGCACGGTCTCCTCCAGCAGGCGCAGGGCATTGGCCAGGATGGCGCGATAGGCGGCGGCTTTCTCGGCCGGGGTCGCCTCCGGCTTGTACGCCCCCTCCCAGTAACACATCGGCAGGCCGTAATCGCAGCGCTCCATCCAGCGCGCCCCGACCGCCCGCGGGTGCCAGGTCCCGCCGCTGACCGGGTTCTTCCAGCGCGCCCACCAGGCCAGTCCGCTGGGCTTGTCGCAGCGCTGGCGGTAATTGTCGAAGATCACATCCACCTTGGCGACCGCGCTCGACTGGGCATCGAAAGCCGACTCGGCGTCGAAGATGTAGCCATCGAGGCCGAAACGATTGACCTGCTCGGCGGCGACCCGTCCCTGGCCGACGGCGTCCTCGGCATTGACGAAACCCCAGCCCACGACGGACAGGCCGCGTCCCCGCAGCGCCTCCACCACCGGGACGCTGACGTTCTCCGGGCCGCCCTTCCAGGCCAGGGAGATGTCATCCCCGTCGGCGACCTTGAGGAAGACCGCCTGGAAACCGGCCTCCGACAGGAGGGTGGCAAAAGCCTGCGGGTCCCCTTGCAGGATGCTGCGGACTTTCCAGGAGTAGATGGCTTTACTCTTGAAGATGTTCATGGCGGGGCTCCTCATGAAAGATGACCATCCCGGCTGGACAATTGCGACCAGGATGCGGAGAACCTGTAAAAATATTATACAACGGCAGGCGGCATATCCGGCATGTCGTTTTTTAAGGTAAACTACCCCCATGAACTCCACCATGCAGGCCATGCTCCTGACACGCATCACGGACCTGGCGCAGGATCCGCAGCCGCTGACCCTGGCTGAAGTCCCCACCCCGCGACCGGGTGAAGGGGAAGTGTTGCTGCAGGTGACCGCCTGCGGCGTCTGCCATACCGAACTGGACGAGATCGAAGGCCGCACCCCGCCGCCGCGCCTGCCGGTCATCCCCGGCCACCAGGCGGTGGGGATGGCGGCCGGGTTCGGACCCGGCGCCCGGCGCTGGAAGGAGGGCGACCGCCTGGGCGTGGCCTGGATCTTCTCCGCCTGTGGAGCCTGCCCGGCCTGCCGCTCCGGCTTCGAGAACCTGTGCCCGGACTTCCGGGCGACCGGACGCGACGCCAACGGCGGCTACGCCGGGTACATGGTCGCGCCGCAGGATTTCGCCCACCGCATCCCACCCGCCATTACAGACGAACTGGCAGCCCCGTTGTTGTGCGCGGGGGCGATCGGATACCGCTCCCTGCGCCTGGCAGGCCTGGCCGACGGCCAGCGGCTGGGACTGACCGGTTTCGGCGCCTCCGCCCACCTGACGCTCCTGCTGGCAAAACACCTGCTGCCGCATTCGCCGGTCTTCGTCTTCGCCCGCAGTCCCGGGGAACAGGTCTTCGCCCGCCAATTGGGCGCAGCCTGGGCCGGGGACACGGGGGAAATCCCGCCTGAAAACCTGGAGGCGGTGATCGATACCACCCCGGCCTGGCAGCCGGCGCTGGCCGCCCTGCGTCGCCTGGCGCCCGGCGGGCGGCTGGTGATCAACGCCATCCGCAAGGAAGCGAATGACCAGGCCGACCTGCTGGGCCTGGATTACCCTGCCCAGCTCTGGCTCGAAAAGGAAATCAAAAGCGTCGCCAATGTCACACGCCGGGATGTGCAGGAATTCCTCGAACTGGCCGCCGCCATCCCGATCCGGCCGGAAGTGGAGACCTACCCGCTGGCGGAGGCCAACCAGGCCCTGCTCGAACTGAGATCCCGCCGCATCCGTGGCGGCAAGGTGTTGAAAATTACGTAAAGGGAGTGGGAGCGGGAACAGCCAGCGCATGGCGCAACTCGTCCTGGCGCCGGTATTCTGAGACCGGGTTTGGATCCAATCCAGTAAGGAGACACCATGCAATAGATCGCCCCCTTACCTGGGGTGCGACGACCAGGCTGAAGTGGACCGGCTGTGGGAGGGACTCTCGGCCGGCGGCGAGATCCAGCAATGCGGCTGGCTGAAGGACCGCTACGGCCTTTCCTGGCAGGTCATCCCCTCGCGGCTGATGGAATTGATGCAGGACCCCGACCCCGAACGCTCCCGCCGGGTGATGCAGGCCATGTTCCGGATGGAGAAGATCGACATCCGTGAACCCGAGGCGGCCCACGCCGGGGGGTGAAGTCTGCCGCCCAGGCGTTACGGGATTTCCCGCCAACGCGGAAAACTCCACTTCCCCAGGTTGCGCGATCGCCGACCTTGAGTGGCCCTTCCTCCACGGTAATGAAGATCATCCCATTATTGGCAGTTTCGAAGCATTCTCAAATGCCGGTGGGAAAAAGAAAAAGCGGCGCATGGGGATGCGCCGCCTGTCTTGCGGTTTTCCGGCAGGTCAGGATGCCGCTTCCCCCTCTTCCTCCTTCTTGCCCTTCTCGATCACTTCCGGTTCGGCTTCTTCGGCAACTGTCACCGCTTCCTCGACGACCGCTTCCACCTTGGGGGCGGTGGCCAGGACGATCATCTCATCCGGCTGGTCGAGCACGGTCACCTTGTCTGAGAGCACGATGTCGCGCACATGGACGCCGTTACCGATGACGGCCAGGACACTGATATCGACTTTGATCCGCTCCGGCAGGTCCTGCGGGAAGCACTCCACTTCCAGGCTGTCCAGGCCGGCGACCAGGACGGCGTTGAAGTCCTTGACCGCCGGGGAGACGCCGAAC
>VGNO01000213.1 GCA_016865985.1 Chloroflexota bacterium
GTCTTTCGAGCGCAAGCTGGCTTCCAACTTCTGTCGTTCATCTTCCATTAGTGAGCGTACAAATATCGGTTTCCTCATGCCGCCTACTATACCACTTCCCCCAATATCCATCTCGGAGTTACACTAGGAATGCGAGGAACACCATGATCACTGCGGATGAGGCTGTCATCGTTAATACCCTGGTTCGCCAGGCGCTTGTTTCAGCCGAAGAGGTGATGGGCAGGAACGGGCTGCATGTTGTATTGAAAGGTTGCGGTCTCGGCCGTTACATCGACAACCTTCCACCGGACAACCTGGAAGCGGGTATCAAGGCTGTTGAATATGCCCTGTTCAACCAGGCGATCGAGGATTTCTACGGGCGAGGCGGGCGTGGGATGCTGCGGCGGATCGGGAAAGCCTCGTTCCAGTATGGAGTCCGTGAACAAGGGGCGCTGCTGGGCGTGGCTGGCGCGGCGCTCAAATTGCTGCCCGAAAAACAACGTATCAAATTCATCCTCAATGCCCTGGTAGGGGCGCTGAAGAAATCCAACTCCCAGGTGGATGCCTGGGTGGATGAGACCGGGGGCGAACTTGCGTACGTAGAATCAACCTGCGCCATTTGCAAGGGCCGCCAGAGCGACCAGCCGGTATGCCACCTGTACGTCGGTTCGGTCGGCGAGGCAGTCCGCTGGGCGACCGAGAAAGAATATGAGATCATTGAAACGCATTGTGTAGCCAAAGGCGACCCATACTGCCGTTTCGAAGTCGGCGGAGTGCGTTCATGAGCGGGACACCATCCCGACCGGAGGCGCTCCCTGCCTTCCTGGGAGCCTTCCTAGATCTGGCACAAGAGGAAGTAGGTAAAGGTGTGTTGGAGAAAGTATTGGGGAAATCAGGCGCTCCCAGTTCAGCCCTCGACCCTGCCTCCCTGGCAGCGTTGGATTCCCATCGTGCAGCGCAAATCTATATCGATATGCAACAGGCTATCCGGAATTATTTCGGGCGCGGGGCACGCGGATCCCTGCTGCGGATCGGACGCGGCCTGTGGCAGCGAAAACTGGAACAAAGCAATTTCATCCAAAACGCCCATTACGGGATTTTGAAAATCCTGCCGCTACCTTACCGCTGCCAGAAGGTTCTGGAACTTGTAGCGAAAATCCTTCATCCGGGACTCGAAGGGACATCCGTCCACCTGCTGGATGTGGACTTGCTGCTGGTAGACCGCCTGGGCGCAGACTCAGGCAGTTTTCCGTCGGATGAACCAGCCTGTTTCGTCACCCTGGGATTGATCCAGGCAGCGCTTGCCTGGGCTACGGGGATGGAAATGGATGTGGAGGAGATCGCGTGCCAGTCGATGGGCGCGCAGGCATGTGAATTCAAAGTCGCACTTGCCGGTAGAAATAAGGCATTTGGCAGGAAGATTCCGATCTAAGCAGGAAATCTTAGAAATTGATATGAAACGCCCCGGATGGCTGGACAAATACCCGCCTGCATGGGAAAATTCGAGCCATATTGTCACCGATAACGGAGGCCAACTTGTCAGCAAGCAAACGGGAAGAGATCCGCGCCCGGCGCCGCAGGAATGAACAGCGCCAGCGCAATATCATGCTCGCCATGGCGGTCGGCGGTGCATTGATCATTGCAGCCGCCTTGATCGTGCCCAGCCTGACTCCGGTGGAGATCACCGAGATCGAGCCGAAAACCATCAACGCCCGGATCGATGGGACGAGCATTGGCGAGGCGGATGCGCCGGTTCAGATCGATGTCTGGGAGGATTTCCAGTGCCCGGCCTGCGCCCGTTACTCGTCTGAAATCGAGTCTCAAGTTATCACCACTTTCGTCGAGGCCGGGTTGGTCCTATATACTTTCCACCACTATCCCTTCATCGACAGCCAGAGCGCCACCAAGGAATCCCAGCAGGCTGCGAATGCCAGCATGTGCGCCATGGAGCAAGGCCGGTTCTGGGATTTCAAGGATATCCTGTTCGCCAACTGGAATGGCGAAAACCTGGGCGCCTTCAGTGACAAACGCCTGCTGGCCTTTGCCGATTCCCTCAACCTGGATATGGTTGATTTCAAGGCTTGTTTCAATGAAAACCGCTACGAGGCCGAAATAGCAGCCGATTACCAGGCGGGGCTGGCTATCGGTGTCAGCGGGACTCCCAGCGTCTTTGTTAATGGGGTACAACTCACACCCGGCTATGTTCCCGGGTTCGAAGACATCTCCAACGCTGTCAATGCCGCCCTGGACGGGCAATAATACAGATCTCGATGATTTGACAGGAATGAAACACGGAGGCTGAAAAGCCTCCGGTTTTAGTTCAGGCCGGACGGACAACTGCCAGGACTGTCCCTAGATGAAATTCAACCGGACCTGGTTGCCCCCCTCCTGCTTGGCCTGCAGCAATCCGGCTTCAGCCTGCTGGATCAGTTTATCGAGCATATCGATTGCCGGGCGCACCCGGTTCACCGAAGCCACTCCGGCGCTGATCGCCGGGTACAGGCTATCGCCGGTCTCTACAATGACCTTGATTGAGATGACGCCTCCCAGGATGCGCCCTGCTATCCTTTCGGCATCCGTTCCCGCCACAGCCGGCAGGACCAGGATGAATTTATCGCCCGAGAGCCGCCCTACTTCGTCGTAAGGGCGGCTCTTATCCCGAATGGCCTGGGCGACGAGCCGTAATACCTGGTCACCGGTATCGCTGCCAAACTGGTCATTTATGGATTCAAAATTATCGAGGTCCATCACGATCAGGCTGTAGGGGGAGGCGGCGCGCCGGGCGCGTTCCAGTTCAGCGCGTGCCATCTGGTACACTGCTGACCGGTTCATCAACCCGGTCAACGGGTCGTAGATCGCCAGCCGTTCCGCATGGGATCGCAGTTCCTGGATCTCATCCTTCAAGGATAGGTATTTGATTGCCAGCGAGGCGCGCGCCTGCAGTGATGCGTCGCTATATGGTTTGAGCAGATAATCGTCCGCCCCGGCAGTCAGTCCTGCCGCTACATCATTTTCCCTGGACGCCAGGAGCAGTACAAAGATCCCGCGCCCCGCCTTTCCCGACGCAGCGAGTTTAATCAGTTCCAAGTATCCCGGTACAGCCTTGTCACAGTTGAAGATCATCACTTGGATGTCATCTTCGACCATGGCATCCCGCGCTTTATGTTCATTTTCTGCCAGGATCACTTGAAAACCGGCAGATTCCAGGATTTTCCGGCAAGCCAGGCTATCAACCGGGTCAGGGTTTATCAACAGGAATTTCATGTCCGCTCTCCATCTACAAGCGGATTATACTCCCTCACTGGACGAGGCGGTCCTGGTTGCTGTGGGGGCTAATACTCTTCCAAACGGAACTTCAGTTCCACGGTCATGCCCCACTTTACAGCGAGGTCCACTTCGTCCATGCGAATGCGGACGGTGTAGAGCACGTCGCCGCCCAGCACTTTCGGCGCGCCGCTGATGGACTCGATCACGCCGGTCATCACCACGCCCGGCAGGGCGTCGGCGGTGGCTGGAACAGGAACCGCGCATGTCTGCCGAAGAGATCACACGCCTGTTCAACCGTCTCTTCTTCCCGGGCGTGAAAAAAGCCTTCGGGTTGGATAACTTGCCGTTGTAGGGGCGGGTTCCCGCCTCCTTTCGGGTAGAATCGTCCCATGCCCACCGCCGCTGCGAAGCCTCCCGTAGGGATTGACCGCCTCGTCCGCGCCCGCCGCAAGACCATCGCCCTGGTCGTCGAACCGGGCGGCAGGCTGACGGTCCGCGCCCCGCTGCACATGGCCGACGCCCACATCCGTCAGTTCGTGGAGGCACACACTGACTGGATCGTCAAGGCGCAGGCCAAAGCGCGCCTCGTGTCTCCTCCCCAGCCCAAACAATTTACAGACGGGGAAACCTTTCTCTACCTGGGGAAATCCTACCCGCTGACCCTTGTCCCGCGCCAGCGCCCGTCCCTGACCTTCGACCGGTCAGCGTTCCGGCTGGCCCAGTCTGCCCTGCCGAAAGCGCAGGAGGCATTCACGCGCTGGTACAAACAGCAGGCGCTGGCGGTGTTCACCGACCGGGTGGACGCGCTGGCGAAGCAGTTCGGTTTCCGCTACGAGAGGATCCGCATTTCGTCGGCGCGTACCCGCTGGGGATCGTGCAGCTCGAAGGGTGCGCTCAGTTTCACCTGGCGGCTGGTGATGGCCCCGCCCGAAGTGGTGGACTACGTGGTTATCCATGAGCTGGTGCACACGAAGGTTAGGAATCACTCGAAGACGTTCTGGGCGCGGGTGGGGGAACTCATGCCAGGTTACAAGACGCACGTCCGCTGGCTGAAGCAGAATGGGAATACTCTCACCCTTTAGGAGAACGCCATGAACATCCGTCCCGTCACCACCCGGAAAGACCTCGCCGCATTCATCAATCTTCCCTACAAACTCTACAAGAACGACCCGGTCTGGGTCCCACCGCTGCGGGACGAACAGCGCGGCCAGTTCGAGCCGAAACGCAACCCATTGCTCGACCACTGCGAGTGGCAGTTGTTCCTGCTCGAAGAGCAAGGCAAATTCATCGGGCGGATCGCGACCTTCATTGACGTGCTGGCAATTGACTTTTGGAAGGAACGCGTTGGGCTGTTCGGTTACTTCGAGTGCGTGCAAGACCCTTCGACAGGCTCAGGGCAGGCCCCGGCTGGTGCGCAGATGTTGCTCG
>VGNO01000214.1 GCA_016865985.1 Chloroflexota bacterium
ACGCCGGCCCGGAGGGCTTTCATCAATATCACACCGCAGGTGGAAGCCTGCCTGCGCGAGAGCGGCATCCGGGAGGGCCTGTGCCTGGTCAACGCCATGCATATCACCTCCTCGGTGTTCATCAACGACGACGAGACCGGCCTCCACCACGATTACGACGCCTGGCTGGAGGAACTCGCCCCCCACGAGCCGGTAGGACGCTACCGCCACAACCTGACCGGCGAGGATAACGCCGACGCCCACCTCAAACGCCAGGTGATGGGACGTGAAGTGGTGGTCGCTGTCACGGAGGGGAAACTGGATTTCGGCCCGTGGGAGCAGATCTTCTACGGTGAGTTCGATGGCCGCCGCCGTAAAAGGGTTTTGGTCAAGATCATCGGCGGGTGAATCCCGGCCGGTTGTGATAATATCGGACCAAGTTGTGAATCCCCATAGGAGAATCCCACATGAAACTCATGCGCTGGTATGATCACCTTTCGGTCAACCTGTTCTGGCTGGGGATGAATATCCGGAACACTGCGGTCGGCTCGGTCTTCACGCCCTACCTGGTGGCGCTCTTTGCCCCGGAGGGGAGGCAGAATACCGCCCTGGGCGCCATCAGCGCCGCCGGGCTGATCATTGCCATGCTGGTCCAGCCGGCGGCCGGCCTGCTCAGCGACCGCTCCACGTCCCGCTTCGGACGGCGGCGGCCATTCATTTTCTTTGGCTCCATATTCGACCTGCTCTTCCTGGTGGCGATCGCCTTGTCCGGCAACTTCACCATGCTGCTGGTCGCCACACTCCTGATCCAGTTCTCGGCCAATGTCTCGCATGGTCCCCTCCAGGGGCTCATCCCGGACATGGTGCCCGAAGAACAGCGCGGGCGCTCCTCGGCCATCAAGGCGGTCATGGAACTCATCCCGATCGTCCTGGTCGGTTTCACGATCGCCCAACTGGTTGGGAACGGGCAGTTCATCTGGGCCGTGATCGTCACCGGCGCGGCATTACTGCTCACCATGCTGCTGACGATGGCGCTGGTCAAGGAGACCCCGCTCCAGGAAAAACCGACCACATCTTTCAAGATCCCCATGCTGCGGGTTCTCGGGATGCTGGCCGGGATCGTTTTCGGGGCGCTGGCAGGCCTGCTCGGCGGTGGGTTGGTCGGCGGGTTGATCGGCCTGGCGGCCTGGCCGTTCGTTGGCCGGGCGACCGCCCTGGCGGTCATGGTCGGACTGGGCGGGGTGGTGGCGATGGTCGTGGCGGTGGTTTCCGGCGTCTGGTCCGGGGTGTATGCCACGCTCGGCATGGACGCCCGTCGCAACTCCCCGTTCACCTGGTGGGTGGTCAACCGCCTGCTCTTCCTGGCGGCTGCCACCTCCTTCCAGGGTTTCCTGCCCTTCTTCCTGATGTATGCCTTCGGGATCGATGCCGAGCAGGCCGCTTCGATGAACGGCGCCCTTATGACGGTCATCGGCCTGTTCATCATCCTCTCGGCATTTGCCGGGGGCTGGGTCTCGGACCGATTCGGCAAGCGGCGGGTGGTGGTCTTCAGCGGGTTGGTCTCCGCAGTCGGCGCCTGCATGGTGCTGGGATCGATCTGGATCCCCAACCTGGCGGTGATCTACGCTGCCGGCGGCGTCATCGGCCTGGGAGTGGGTCTCTTCATGACCGCCAACTGGGCGCTCGGTACGGACCTGGTCCCGGCTGGCGAAGCCGGGCGCTATCTCGGCATCTCGAACCTGGCCGGGGCGGGCGCAGGGATGATCGGGAAGGGCATCGGCGGCCCGATCGCCGATTACCTGAATATCTACCAACCCGGCCTGGGATATTTCGCCATCTTCGCCAGTTACGCTGTCCTTTTTGCCATGAGCGCCTTCAGCCTGCGCTGGGTCCGGAAGGTGGAGGAGTGAGTCCCCTGGCCTGGTTGCTTCTTCCGCCGGCGCTCCTGGCGGCGGTTGGACTGGGCGCCTCATTCTATCTGACAAAGCGCCAGCCGCGCACGCTGTTCGCGACGCCGGCGGAATTCGGTCTCGAATTCGAAGAAGTGGTCTTTCCTGCTGCAGATGGGCTGGCATTGCAAGGTTGTTGGGTCCCGGCCGCCGGGTCTGACCGGGCAGTCGTCATCCTGCACGGGCATGGCGGCAGCCTGGATTGGGATGTCCAGCGCGCCCCGTTCTTCAACCAGGCTGGTTACAACGTCTTCCTGTTCGATTTCCGCGCCCATGCCCGCAGCCGGGGATGGCTGGCCACCTTCGGTTACCTGGAAAGGAATGACGTCCTGGGTGCGGTGTCTTTCCTCAAGAGCCGGGGGATGCGCCGCATCGGCCTGCTCGGTTTCTCCTATGGCGGGATCGCTGCGATGCTGGCCGCCCCGGGATGCCCGGACATCCACGCCGTCGTTTCGGACGGCGGCCCGGCGCGGGTACGCTCGGCCATTGCCGGGCGCCTGGTCGAAGCGGGATTGCCGCCCTGGTTCGGGACGGTACTTGCCTGGCTGACCATCAGCGCCACCTCGATCCGTTTGGGAACCAACCTCTTGCGCTATGAACCCGTGCGCCGGGTGGGGGGGATTGCCCCATGCCCGGCGCTCTTCATCCACGGCGAACTCGACCGGTATCTCCCCGATTTCGATGAACTGTTTGCCGCTGCCGGGGAGCCGAAGGAAGCCTGGCGGCTGCCGGGCGTCGAGCATACCAAGGCCAGCGAAGCGCACCCGGAGGCATACTACCGCCGGGTGGTGGGATTCTTCGACCGGTACTTGTAACCTGCCATGCCCCTCGAACTCAGTTTTTCCGAACCCGAATGGGAGCGCATCCGGCGCGACTGGTCGGCCTGGTGGGCGGGTGATTTGGACCGCCCGTTGATTGTGCTGGAATGCCTCGAAAACCTGGATAGATACGACCCCAACTTTGCCGGGACATTTCTCGGCAACTACCCGCTGGAAGCGCCGGTCGATCCCATCCTGGATGTGTTCGTCCCCCGAATGCAGAACACCCACTACCTGGGAGACTCCTTCCCGCGTTTTTGGCCGAATTTCGGCCCGGGGATCGTGGCGGCTTTTGCGGGAGCGCAAGTCCACCCGGCCTGGGATACCACCTGGTTCACTCCTGGGAAGACCGGACCTCTTTCAGAACTGCGGGTGGAATGCGACTGGCAGAACCACTGGTGGTTGCGGGTGGTGGAATTCACCACGGCAGCCCTCGCCCGCTGGGGGAATCAGGTCTCCATAGGCCTGACCGACCTGGGGGGAAACCTGGATATCATTGCCTCCCTGCGGGATACGCGGCTTCTGTTGATGGACCTGGTCAAGTTCCCGCAGGAGGTGGAGCGGTTGGCGCGCGAGACCACCCGCCTGTGGCTGGAGACCTATCGCCGCCTGTGCGACCTGGTGTCGCCGGCCGGGCGGGGCGTTACGTGCTGGGGCCCGCTCTGGTCGGAAGGGGGCGGTTACATGCTCCAAAGCGATTTTTCCTACATGATCTCCCCCCGCATGTTCGAGCGTTTCGTCCTGCCGGACCTGGAGGCCTGCTGCGCGGCGATGGAGCATGCCTTCTATCACCTGGACGGCAAGGGGCAACTGGTGCACGTGGACGCGCTGCTGTCCCTCCCGCGCTTGCGCGGAATCCAATGGGTGCCGGGTTACGGGAAGCCGCCGTGCGAAGAGTGGCTGCCGTTATTGAAAAAGATCCGGGAATCCGGGAAACTCTGCCAGGTAACCGTCACCCCGCAGGGGGCATTGACCATCGTACATGAACTGGGCGGGAAGGGGTTTTGCTTCAATATCAGCGAGCCGCAGTTGACGCCTGCTGAAGGGGAAGCGTTCCTGGCCGAATTGGAACAAGTGAACAGTTAGTTTGTGAAGGGATGGGTGGGCGGTTATTTCAGGGCTCGGAAGGGAACAGCATATCGAATTCGTCACCCTTGCCCTTCTCGGCGGCCATCTCCTGGCCGAGATAAGCATCCTTGAATTTCAGGAAGTAGGGTTGATGCAGGTGGAATTCGCGCGCCGCGCTATCCCGGTAGATTTCGAGCAGGCTGAAATGGGAAGGGTCGTTCCGGTCCTGGAACACTTCGAAAGCCAGGATGCCATCCTCCTTGATGGACTCGCGGGCATCCTCCAGGATGGCGGCTTTGTAGGCCTCGATGCATTCGGGTTTGATGTAGTGGTGGAACTGAAAGACGACCATATTTCCTCTCTTATCCATGATCTTCGTCCTCCGACAGGATCATAACTTTGAACGCCTCGGCATATTCCATGCCGTGTTCCTTCCCTTCCTCAGCCGCCCATTCGCGCATCATTTTCTCCGGGTCCCACTCGCCCAACTGGCTGGCGTGTTTCCGCAACGCCTCGATCTTGATATCGATCGTGCCCTGGATATCCACCCACGTATCGGATTTCTCCGCGCCGTGGACGTACACCCGCCTGACATTGTGCGGTTCCAGCCCTTCCTCCAGCAGTTCGGTGAAGATCAGGCGCGTCCCGGCGGAGGGGAAGGCGGCATACAGGCCGGCCTGGGCCGCGGCGCGGTGGTCGGGGTGGTTGATATAGCCGTTGCCGTAGAATACGCCCTGCGGGTCGCCGATTACGATCGCCTCCGGTTTATGAAGCCGGATCAATCGCGCCAGGTCGCGCCGCAGGTCGATGCTCGGTTCCAATTCGCCGTCCGGGTACCGCAGGAAGACGGTTTTAT